>NZ_CP041151.1:2189504-2502290 GCF_006494715.1 Shewanella sp. SNU WT4 | reverse complement strand
TACAAATTCGGCCGTTATTAACTGAGCTTGCGGATATTGATTTATTAGCGGGCGCGACTGCCTTTGAAGTATCTGGCCATGGCCGCAGTTTAATTCCAGATAATTTAAAGAAAAATCTGCAAGCTAAAGGTAAGTTTGAATTTACTGATGGCTCACTTTATGGCGTTAACATTCCGCACATGATCCGTGAAGCGCAAGCGGCACTTAAAGGCGATTTGCAAACCCAGGAGGCTGAAAAGAAAACCGACTTTTCGAGCTTAGCGGGCAGCTTTACCTTAGCTAATGGCATAGCCAATAATCCAGATTTACTGTTGCAGTCGCCACTTATTCGCGTAAGCGGCCAAGGCGATGCCAATATCATTAATGAAAGTTTGCATTATCAGTTAACCACTAAAGTGGTTAGCAGCCTCAAAGGACAGGGCAGCAATGATGAACTCTCGGGTATCAGCATTCCATTACTTATTACTGGCACCTTTACTGAGCCTAAATTTGCTTTAGATACTAAGGCGTTATTAAACAATAAAGTGAAAGATGAAGTTAAAAAGGTTGAAGATAAGCTTAAAAATAAGTTACTCGATAAACTTGGAGTCTTTTAATGAAAACTGGGTTAGCGGTAATGATTAACGTAGCTGGAGTCGCCGCGATAGCTATGAGCATCAATGCGTGTGCTGGCGTCCATCCTGCCTCTTCTGGGCATCACTTGGGGGGGCATCAAGGCAGTCGCTTACAAGATGAGGCAAGTATGAACTTAGGTGTTTTGCAGGGGGCGTTAACTCAAGAGGCAGATACTTGGGTGCTGACAGTCACGAATCCTACCGCAAGCCCAGTGTATTTGAGTTTTAATTCGGGGCAAAATGGTGATTTGGCCTTAGTGGCGGCCAATGGCCAAGTGCTGTGGCGCTGGTCAGAAAGCTATATGTTTACCCAAGCGATGCGTGAATCAACGGTGGCCGCAGGCGGCGTACGCGAAGTTAAGTTTACTGTGCCCGCAGAGGTGTTAGCTAAGGCAAAACCTGGAATGCAGTGGCAAGCCAGCTTTAATGGCCGTTTAGTCACAACGGGGGATGCCGCTATGGCGGTGACTCGAGTTAAGATTGAATAGTTGCGGCCAGTAATCAATTACACGGTTTAAAAAATTAACAACACCAACAAAAACGGGGCCTGAGGCCCCGTTTTTTTAGTACTGTATCTGTGACATCCCAATAGGATTAGACACTCATCTTAGTCACATCAACATGTAGCTTTAGCATTTGACCAGGTTGCAGATACTTCTTATTCTGCAAATTATTCCAACGAGTCAGCTCGCTCACAGTAACGTTGAATTTACTGGCAATTTTAGCCAGTGAATCACCGCTTTTTACTTTGTAATTTACTGTGCGCATCACAGCGCTATCGCTTTGCTGCTGGCTTACCTTATTGGTCCAAATCACTAACTTTTTACCTGGACGTAAGGCATCTTTCGGTGCCATGCCATTCCAGCTTGCCAGTTTAGCGACGCTAGTGTTGTGCTTGTTGGCGATTTTCCAAAAAGAATCACCGGCTTTGACTGTATATTCTTGCTTATAGTTCGCGCGTTTTGTCGATTGCTTCGACTTTAAACGCTGATCGGCTGAGAATGAATACAGTTCAGGCGATTTAGCCGCCACAGGTAACAACAAATGGCGACCATCGACTATGCTGTTGCCTTTGATATTGTTTACTGAGCGAATAACATCAACGCTAGTGTGATACTTTTTGGCAATCATGCCTAAACTATCACCGGCCTTAATTTTATAACGTAACCAATTTAGGCGTTCAGTCGACTCAGTGTCATTTAATGCCAGTTTAAAGGCATCAGACTTTTCCACTGGGATCACTAAAGTATGTGGACCCTCGGGCGCCGTTGCCCAGCGGTTATAGCCTGGGTTTAACTTGTGCAGCTCGCTAATTGACATATCGGCAAGATCGGCGGCAAACGCTAAATCAATTTGACTACCTACATCAATCACTTCAAGCACAGGTTCATTAGCAATCGGTGTTAATTTAATGCCATATTTGTCAGCATTTTTAATCACGTCGGCTAATGCGAGTAACTGCGGCACATAACGCTCAGTTTCTCGCGGTAAACTCAGCGAGAAAAAGTCAGTCGATTGGCCTTTAGCGCGATTACGCTTAACGGCATTGAGTACGCGACCTTCACCTGTGTTGTATGCGGCAATAGCATATAACCAGTTGTTATGAGTCTTACCATGAAGATACTCAAGCATATCTAAGGCTGCGGTAGTGGCCGCTGGCACGTCACGACGACCGTCATACCACCAATTCATTGACAAGCCAAAATGCTTAGCCATAGGTGAAGTAAACTGCCACAAACCTGAGGCCGCACCATGGGAGTAGGCGAAAGGATCAAATGCACTTTCGACAATTGGCAGTAACGCCAATTCCATGGGTAAATTTCTTTGTTCTAATTGTTCAACAATCATGAACATAAATGGACTGGCACGCTCTGAGATTGTAGCTAAATGCTCAGGATGTTTGATATACCAATCACGATATTGATTCACCAGTTTTTCATCTGGGATCGGAAAATCAAGTTGCTCACGCACTCGTTGCCATACATCCGTGATAACAACCGGTTCTGGCGTGGTTTCTACGATAATTTCTTCTGGCGTAACTGGTGCTCTAGTGACTTTCGCCTGTGGCAGCTCAGCTTCTGTGTTGTCGAATGATTGACAGCCAGTGAGCAGGGCAATTCCCACTACTAACATAATTTTTGATAGGCGCATGTACAGGAGCTTTCCTCTAATCTACTACTTTTCAATAAGTTAAGTGTTTCTTCTGTGTTTCCTTGTTACTGAAGAGGGGGGCATAGTATAGTAATTTTTAGAACTTGTCTTTCCATTGGCGCAAAAGGGCAAAGTAGCTCACATTTCCATCAGATACTTGTGTTTGGTGTGTGAGAATTGTTTGTTGAATGTTGGTTTTATGACAGCGCAAAAATGGATTGATAGCCTTCTCTCTGGCTATCGTGCTGGGTAAAGTAATGCGTCCTGCGTCTCTTTGAGCAATAACCCATTGCTGATAATCAATTAATTCTTGGTTATCAGGCTCAACGGCCATAGCAAATTTAAGATTTGCTAAGGTATATTCATGGGCGCAGCACACTAAGGTATCATCAGGTAAGGCCTGAAGTTGGCTAAGAGATTGCACCATTTGCTCGGCAGTGCCTTCAAATAAACGTCCACAGCCACCGCTAAAAAGTGTGTCACCACAAAATAGAAATGGCGCAAAATAGTAGGCTAGGTGGTCTAAGGTGTGACCCGGAATGGCAAAAACTGTCACATCACCAAGCCCAGCTAATGCATAAGTACCTGCTGTGATGGGATGCGTCACACTGGCAACACTAGGGCTTGGGCCATAAACAGGAATATCGCCATAATATTCCAGTAAGGCGTCAATACCGCCGGTATGGTCCCAATGATGATGAGTGATTAAAATGCCGTGCAGCACTTGGCCACCTTGTGATAGTTGCTCAATGACTTCAGTGGCTGTGCTTGGGTCAACCACATAATTGAGTTGTTCACTTGAGTTATGTAGCCACCAAATGTAATTATCTGAGAGTGCAGCAATGGGGGTAAGCGTTAGCATAATGGGTCTTCCTCAAAAAAGGTGTCGCCAATATGCCACAACTAACGGCTTAACCGCAAAGTACAGCTTGCCACGGCAAGCACGGATTAAGGTACTTACCAATAAGACAACAAGGATAAGGCTAGTATTATGATTTTTAAGAGGTCTACCTGTGACAGCTGATAATCATCATCCCTTTAGTTGGCGCGATTTCAGCCATGGTGACGTGTTGGCGCAGCACATTAATAGTGCGCTTAGCCCTTGGTGGCCGAAAGTATTTGGTTATCACTTGCTCAAACTTGGTCACTTAGCGCGTGACTTAGATAGCTCAAGCTGTCGCATCAATCATCAAATCACCTTAGCTGGCGAACCAGGTTGCGGCGTGATTGCCAGTTGCAGTGACTTACCCTTTAAAGCCGCTACTATTGATGCTGCAATTTTGCCGTGTTTACTTGAGTTTGAAACTAATCCATACCGCATTTTGCGTGAAGTCGATAGGGTACTCATCAGTGGCGGCTATTTATTCATCATAGGGTTTAACCCTTTAAGCCCCTTGTTTTTTGGTAAAATGCTGCCTAAATATCAAAGAGATTTCCCTTGGTGCGGCCATTTTTATTTACCGTCGCGGGTAAAAGACTGGCTGCATTTATTAGGCTATCAATTAGTCGCCGATGAAAGGCGTTTATATCACCCATTAATCGGTCCACTAAAAGAGTATTCCTTCTGGCAAGACTCTCTTAAATCATGGTTACCTGGCGCTGGCAGTATTTATGTATTAGTGGCGCGTAAAATCGACTCACCGTTAACGCCCATTCGTAACAAACAAAAAGTAAAACGTCGCCAATGGAGCGCAGCTACCACAGCGAGCCGTTTGCCGCGGCAAAAAGAATAAAAAAGTAATAACAACATAGCCAAAACTGCACGATGTCAATGGAGATATAAAGCAGTCATCCCAAGGAGCTTGAGTGAAAATTAGTTTGAAACAGTTGGCCGTTTTTGTGGCTGTCGCGCGCAGTGGTCAAGTGGCTCGCGCCGCGCAGCAACTAAGCTTATCGGCGCCTGCGACGTCTATGTCATTGGCCGAGCTTGAACGTCAATTAGCTTGCCAACTGTTTATCCGTAAAGGCAACCGTTTACAGCTCAATGCCAGAGGCGAGCAATTATTACCCCAAGCCATAGATATTTTAGATAGGGTTGACGAAATCGAGCAAAGCTTTGATCCTGATGCAGATTTACTCTCGGGTAACCTTAGATTGAGTGCCAGTTCCACCTTAGGTAATTACTTATTGGCGGGGGCCAGCGTAAAGTTTCAATTGCAGCATCCGCAAGTGCATTGCCAACTACACATAGGTAACACTCAACAAGTGATCGATGCCGTTTTGGAAGGTCACAGCGAAATGGGGTATATCGAAGGGCATTGCCCAGATAGACGCTTACATGTCAGTCAATGGCAGCAGGATGAGTTAGTGGTTTTTTGCGCGCCTAATCATCCTTTTGCCAATACAGAAGTCAGCGCTGCGTCATTAGCTGCAGAAGTGTGGGTGCTGCGCGAATCAGGCTCCGGTACGCGCGAAGTGTTTGTCAATAACATGCTGGAAAAGGGCGTGCAACCGCAATTATCATTTAGCTTTAATACCGCAGATGCCATTAAACAAGCCGTAAAGCAAGGCGGTGGCCTTGGGGTGTTATCAGGCTTAATCGTTAATGATGATATTAATGCTGGTCTATTAGCGCGGGTGCGTATTAGCGATATGAACCTTAAACGCTCTTTTTATCGGATTCATCATAAAAGCCGTAAAATGACCGGCCTTGCCAGCCAATTCGACGCTTTTTGCCAGCAGCAGTGGCAAATACAGTAAATAGTCATTATTCACGCTGACAGCGCCGCGGGTTTTAGCGGGTTGTATTAGTTCAGCACTGAGCGCTGCAAATAATCATCAAGGTTTTTGTGCTTACTAAGCGTCAGTATTTTTAAGATAGGAAATATTCATATGAAAGTGGTATGTGAAACCGAGCGGTTGATTATTAGACAGTTTGAATTGAGTGATGCTGAGTTTATTATTCAATTACTCAATGAAGAATCCTTTATTCGTTATATTGCGGACAAAAAAGTACGTACTGCAGATGATGCCATTAACTATCTAAAACATGGCCCGATGGCGAGTTATGATAAACATGGGTTTGGGCTTAATTTAGTTACGCTAAGCAGTGATAACACTCCCATAGGTATGTGCGGGGTATTAAAAAGAGACGAACTTGCATATCCAGATTTAGGTTATGCGTTTTTGACGCAATTTTGTGGTAACGGTTATGCGAGTGAAGCCGCTGAAAAAACCTTAACCGTCACTATGAAAACTTGCGCATTAGCGACAGTTTTAGCTGTCACCCTTCCAGATAATATCCGCTCTAACCAATTGCTTAAAAAAATCGGCTTTGGTTTTAAACACACAATGGAATTATATGGGGCGCAAAACAACCTTTACCAATATCTAGTTTGATTAACTTAAGGTTTAAAGGGACTGCTAACTCGTGATTTTTTCGGTAGTGTTCATAATTCTGTGTCATTTCAGTAAAATATTCAAAAACAGGAATGACACATGACCCAACCTTTTAACTTCGAACAAGCCCTTAAAGATCTGCAGTCAGGTAAAAGCCTCACAGGTAAAGACAGCATTCTTGGTCCACTGATCAAGCAACTCACTGAAGCGGCTCTCCAGGCTGAGCTTGAGCAGCATTTAGCGCATGATCCTCTGCCTAATCGTAAAAATGGCAAAACCCCTAAGACCATTAAGCATCCGTCCGGTAACTTTGAGTTAGACACCCCTAGAGACCGCAATGGCACTTTTGAACCTCAGTTGATTAAGAAAAATCAAACTACGCTAACCGATGAAATCGAACGTAAAGTGTTATCGATGTTCAGTATAGGTATGAGCTATCGCGATATTAATCAACATGTTGAAGATATGTATGGGATCAATGTATCTAACGCAACAGTCAGTGCTATCACTGATAAACTCATCCCCGAACTTAAAGCGTGGCAACAGCGCCCATTAGATAGCCATTATCCTATCGTTTGGCTTGATGCGATACATTATAAAGTCAAAGAGGATGGGCGTTACGTCAGTAAAGCCGTTTACACATTGTTAGCGCTTAATATGAAAGGAAAAAAGGAAATTTTAGGGCTTCATTTATCCGAAAATGAAGGCGCTAATTACTGGCTATCCGTACTGACCGATCTTAATAATCGTGGTGTAAAAGATATTCTTATCGCCTGTGTTGACGGCTTGACCGGTTTCCCTGAGGCGATAGCCAGTATCTTCCCTAATACGGAAACACAGCTATGTGTTATCCACCAGATCCGCAACTCAATGAAGTATGTCGCCTCAAAACATCAGAAAGCGTTTATGGCTGATTTAAAGCCTGTGTATCGAGCCGTGAGTAAAGAAGCCGCAGAGATGGCATTGGACGAACTGGAGGCCAAATGGGGTGATGCTTATCCGCTGGTAATCAACTCTTGGCATCGCAAATGGCATAATTTGTCCCATTATTTTAGGTACCCAGAACATATCAGGAAAGTGATTTACACGACCAATGCCGTTGAGGCGGTACATCGCCAATTTAGAAAGCTCACCAAAACCAAAGGTGCTTTTCCTAATGAAAATAGCTTGTTGAAGCTACTTTATGCAGGCATATTAAACGCCTCAGATAAATGGACCATGCCAATCCACAATTGGAGCCTTTGTTTATCTCAGTTAGCGATTTATTTTGAAGGGCGTTTAGATAGCGTGCTAGAAATTTAAAAATTAGCCTGACACAGAATTTTGAACGCCCTCGATTTTTCAGTTTCATTGAGCCTTACTTCTTACGCTTTGTACTGCTCAATTAAAACTGACCAGTACACTCCAAATCTCTTTCCTAGAAATGACAGTCATAACAAAGAAATTAACGCTACCCAGTTGTGATTGTTTAACCGCATTGAAGGCTCTACTTGATAGCTGTAGTGATCTTGTTGTTACCGCCGCATAGATCATTTCACCGCACCTTAGAGCGAATATTCCCATAGTGATAATGGTTTCACTGCCATGGTTTAAGTTAGTACCGCCCAAACAATCGTTTGTTACGAAAGACTTAAACACTCAAGTCTGCTTTATCAACTCTTTGGTTGAAAAACTTTTTATCATCATTAGCCGAGTTAATATGGCATTGAATGGGTCTTGAATGGCTTAGCAGGCCGAAATGGTCACAGCGCAACTTATGGTTCGAGCATCTATATTTACAGTGGTGGCTAATTACAGAGGTAAGTTGTGAATTAGCCTTAGGATGCAGACCCCATGTTTGGGAGGTTGCTAACTCATACGACCTAAGTCTTTCGGATAAAAGCTTCGTAAACATTTGATGCAACTTAGGACTGATAACGTTGAACTTAATGGAGTAAAACAATGAAGCTAACACGAATAGCAAGCGGAATTATGGTGTTATCTGTTGGTGTTATCACCCAAGTGCAAGCGGATGACCATCGTTATGTCATTGAAGTGGCAGCGGGGCATCAAGGTGTTGTTAAAGCATTAGCAAAAAAATTAGGCGGTGACATTAAGCTAGAGGGTGACGCGTTTTTTGCAGCCACCTTTACTGGCAAAGATTTAGCACAAGTTAAAGGCTTACTTAAAAACCCACACATCACCCTCATTGAAGAAGACGTTCGTCGCTATCCCTTAGCCTTGTATAAGGATGATGTGGGTGACCCCATGTCAACACAAATTACCCCATATGCTATTTATCAGTCTCGCGCGAATGAAGTGACCTTTAATCCAAGTGCAGGCATGAAAGTGTGTGTCATTGATTCAGGTTTAGATGCTTCAAACCCAGATTTTGTTTGGAATAATATCACAGGTGATAACGATTCTGGCACGGGTAACTGGTATGACAATGGTGGCCCGCACGGTACTCACGTTGCGGGAACCATAGCGGCGGCAGACAACGACGTGGGCGTGATAGGTATGGCACCAGGCGTAGCCTTGCACATAGTCAAAGTGTTTAATGCATCAGGTTGGGGGTACTCATCTGATTTAGCTTACGCGGCCAGCAAGTGTCGTAACGCCAGCGCAAACATCATCAGCATGAGCTTAGGCGGCGGTGGCACCAATAGGACTGAGAAGAAGGCTTTTGATGATTTTACTGCTGCAGGTGGTTTAGTGCTCGCCGCGGCGGGTAATGATGGTAATTCAGTGCGTTCCTATCCTGCAGGTTACCCATCGGTGATGATGATTGGTGCTAATGATGCCAATAACAATATTGCTAGTTTTTCGCAATTCCCAACCTGCCTAAGTGGACGCGGTAAAAGAGCGGTAAACGACGATGGTATTTGTGTTGAAGTCACGGCCGGTGGTGTAAATACCTTATCTACATACCCAGTAGGCATGGCCACTGCGGCAGCTGTGACGGCAGATAGTGCCGCAATAGCTTCGTCAGCGATGGAAAATCTAGGGGTTGTGACCGCATCGAACGCTCATTATATGGGTACTGCGCAAGCTATTGATACAAATGCCAACGGTAAGGTGTGTCTTATTGATCGTGGCGCAATTTCATTCCACGACAAAGTGCTGAACTGTCAAAATTCTGGGGGTGTTGCAGCGGTTATAGTTAACAACGTATCTGGCATGCTATACGCCACTTTGGGTGATACTAATGCGACAACTATCCCCGCCGTGGGGGCTGCGCTAGAAGACAGAGCAACCTTATTGAACGCACAAAATATATCAGTATCTATTGCTGCGAGTGACTACGGTTTTATGAGTGGCACTTCTATGGCAACCCCTGCGGTATCAGGTGTTGCCGCACTGGTATGGTCTAACCATTCAGAATGTACAGGTACACAAATACGAAACGCGTTAAAAGCAACGGCAATGGATGCCGGAGCCATCGGCAAAGATAACTATTTTGGTTACGGTATTGTCAACGCGCAGCTAGCAGATGTTTACCTCACCACTAATGGGTGCTCAGGTAAATAATCATTTAAAGACTCAAACGTTAGATAACAAAAAAGGAGCCTTAGGGCTCCTTTTTATTGTACTTTCTTAATGGCTAGTAATAGCGCTTAGAAAGTGGCGCTGCGCGGCGCACGTGGGAATGGGATAACATCACGGATGTTAGATACGCCAGTTACGTAAGACACTAAACGCTCAAAGCCTAAACCGAAACCTGCGTGTGGCACTGTGCCATAACGACGCAGGTCACGATACCACCAGTAATCTTCTTGTGATAAATCCATTTCGGCTAAACGCATGTCCAGCACGTCAAGACGCTCTTCACGCTGTGAACCACCGATGATTTCACCGATACCAGGAGCTAATACGTCCATAGCGGCAACGGTTTTACCGTCATCGTTTAAGCGCATGTAGAAGGCTTTAATGTCTTTTGGATAGTTTTTCACTACCACAGGGGCTTTAAAGTGTTCTTCAGCTAAGTAACGCTCATGCTCAGACTGTAAATCGATACCCCAAGTCACTGGATAATCGAACTTCTTACCACAGTTCTCAAGAATGGTTACCGCATCGGTATAGTCAACTTGTGCAAAGTCGCTGCTCACGAAAGACTCTAAACGCTCAATCACTGTCTTGTCGACACGTTGGGCGAAGAACTCTAAATCGTCACGACGCTCAGCTAATACGGCATTGAATGCGTACTTAAGCATAGCTTCAGCAAGACCGGCAACATCATCTAAGGTCGCGAAGGCAACTTCAGGTTCAACCATCCAGAACTCAGCCAAGTGACGGCTAGTGTTAGAGTTTTCAGCGCGGAAAGTCGGGCCAAAGGTGTAAACCTTAGATAAGGCACACGCATAAGTTTCAGCGTTCAACTGGCCAGAAACCGTTAAGAAAGCTTCTTTACCGAAGAAATCTTGGTCGTAGTCTACTTTACCCGCATCAGTGCGAGGTAAGTTTTCCATATCTAAGGTCGATACGCGGAACATCTCACCAGCACCTTCACAATCAGAGGCAGTGATCAGCGGGGTAGATACCCAAATGAAGCCTTGCTCGTGATAGAAACGGTGAATGGCTTGAGATAAGCAGTTACGAACGCGCGCAACAGCACCAATTAAGTTAGTGCGTGGGCGTAAATGGGCTAATTCACGTAAGTACTCGATTGAGTGACGCTTTGCTGCCATTGGGTAAGTATCTGGATCATCGACCCAACCAGTGACATTAACGTCAGTCACTTGCAATTCATAAGCTTGGCCAGCGCCTGGAGATTCAACCACTTCGCCCGTCATTACTACAGAACAACCTGCAGTTAATTTCAGCACTTGGTCTTGATAATTCTCTAAGCTATTTGGCACTACACCTTGAATGGCATCAAAACAGGAACCGTCATAGACGGCCAGAAAAGAAATTCCGGCTTTGGAATCACGGCGAGTACGCACCCAGCCACGAACTGTGACTTGCGAACCGACAGCAAATTCCCCTTTAAATACAGCAGCGACAGATGCAATGCTCATTGTTGCTTAGTTCTCCAACGAAAAGACGTTATTAACAATTTTGGACGCTTATATTACCTTGATACAGGGTTTTCTCAAGGGTAAAAAGCCCTGCAGCCGACAAATAGCGTGATATTGGTAGAAATTTAGACGCTTAGTCACTGCGCTGGCAAATTTTAGGGATGGCTTTACGTAACTTGTACTGACGAACCCTTGTTTTGACTCGCGATTGCGACGTCTTGATAACGCACTTTTAGCTAATCAAGGTTACTTAATCAATAGGGCGAGTTAGAAATAGAGTTACTGAACCGCATCAGCTAACTGTAGGGCTAATTGATCTATCATGGCCGCGGTCGCGCCCCAAATAAATTTATCTTGATAGGGGATAAACCCCACAGTCATGTCTTGGCCTTGGCGGCGAAACTTGGCAGTATGCCTGTGCTGGGCTTGCATTAAATGCTGCCATGGCACAGAGAAGCATTCAGCCACTTCATTTTTATCAAGTGTTGGCGTAAAAGCGCCATGAATAATGGCAACCACAGGGGTGATACTAAAACCACTTAAGGTATGGTTGCTGTGCAAGCAGCCTAATACTTCAATTTGCTCGGTGTGGATGCCAATTTCTTCTTGGGTTTCGCGCAGCGCCGTCGTAATTAAATCGCCGTCGCGCCCTTCATGTTTGCCCCCTGGAAAGCTAATTTGGCCTGGGTGAGCATTAAGATGGGCTGCGCGGCGGGTTAACAGTAACTGCGCGCCTGATCTTGTTTGAAAAAAGGGCATTAATACCGCCGCTTGCACTAACTTTTTTGGCGGGGCAAGCATAGGCAACACGCGCGCAGCAGTCACTGATTGCAGTAAAAAGCGCATTTTTAGTTCAGCTAGCTGCATGTATCATCCTTTATTGTCAGTCACTTCAATGCCATAGCTTGAGGCCATAATTCAGAGTCATTGTTTGGTGTAAGCGCTTGGCCGCGTGAGTCAGTTATCTTTTACAAGATTAACAAGGCGTGGCCTTAGGCATATCGCCAAGTAGTGGCAATATTTTACTTACCTTATCAAAGCTTTCTTGATACTCGTTCGCCGCTTTTGAGTCTGCCACTATGCCGCCGCCCGCCCAGCAATATAACTGACTATCTTCGGCAAGTAAGGTGCGAATACAAATGCTGCTATCCATCTTGTTATCTTGGCTGATATAGACAATCGAGCCGCAATAAATGCTGCGCCGCGAAGGCTCGAGTTGCTCAATAATGGCCATAGCGCGAATTTTGGGGGCGCCAGTAATCGAGCCACCAGGAAAACATGCCTTTAATAAATCTGCGGCCTGATAATTAGGGGCTAATTCACCGGTCACTGTGCTCACTAAATGATGCACGGCTGGAAAGCTTTCAATATCAAACAGTTTTGGCACTCGCACGCTACCTGCGCTGGCAACTTTTCCTATGTCATTACGCAGTAAGTCGACAATCATTAAGTTTTCAGCGCGATCTTTTTCTGAATTGGCTAAACGGGTAGCATTGGCGCTGTCTTGCAGCGGGTCGCTATGGCGCGGCAAGGTACCTTTAATCGGCTTAGTTTCCACTAATCCGTGTTGCAACCGAATAAAACGCTCAGGGGATATGGATAAAATGGCTTGCTCAGGTAAGCGGATAAAGGCCGAAAACGGCGCTTGGTTAGCAGCGCGTAGGCGTAAATAAGCACTCCACTCATCGCCTTGATACGGGGCACTAAAGCGCTGAGTTAAGTTAATCTGATAACAATCGCCGCTATGTAAATAGGCTTGAATTTGCTCGAACTTAGCCGTGTATTCGCTTGGTGTCATTTGCGCTGCCCAAGGCGCCGTGAGCTTGAAAGGCGCTGCGGGCGCATTAGTCGAACAATCGCTTGCTAAACGTCCTTGCAGCCAAGTCAGTGTAGCTTGTAAGGCATCATGACCAAAGGCATGCACTAAGCTCCAGCTTGAATGTTGATTATCAAAAACAAGCGCCGCGGGATACACGCCTATGGCCATAGTCGGTAAGTGAATATCAGCAGCAGCAATGCAAGGGATAGTCTCAACTTCACGGCCCAAATCATAACTTAAGGTGCCCATTAAGCCGCCACTAAAAGGTAAGTGCGATGGCTGCGCTTCTTGGAAAAAGCGCGCTTGCACGATTTTTAACGCTGCAAACGGATCTTGGCTAATAAACTCAGGCTCGCTAATGGGAGTATTACACTTGGAATTTGGTTGCGAGCTATTAACTGCCAGCAGTGAAATATGTTCACGTAAATAACAGCCATCCGCTTGTTGCTGCAAAGTGGCGATAGGCTCGAAGCAGATGATGTCGAAGCGTGCATCTATGTGTTTGGCGTTAGCGCTATCAAGCAACATGGCCCAAGGTAAGTGCTGCAACTGTGAAAATATTTCAGCACTGGTCAATTGCCAGCCTAATGCGAGTGTTGCTGGCGATACTTGACGGTTAGCAAACATGTAAACACCTTATGTATATTGTGATCTAGTCGTGAAACCTAACTGCGGGTATTATAAGCCGAGGAATAATTATAATGACATAGTTAACCTGTGACGGGTTAACCTAGATGGAGCGCGAGATGACCCTAATAAAGCAAGCAGACTTTATCGATAGCATTGCTGATGCCCTGCAATACATTTCTTATTACCATCCGAAAGATTTTATCGATGCTATGAACTTGGCTTATGAGCGCGAGCAAAGCGCTGCCGCTAAGGATGCCATGGCGCAAATTCTCATTAACTCCCGCATGTCTGCCGAAGGCAAACGTCCCTTATGCCAAGACACTGGCATAGTCACGACTTTCGTTAAAATCGGTATGGACGTCAAATGGGACAAGACGGATATGACGGTGCAGCAAATGGTCGATGAAGGCGTGCGCCGCGCTTATAACAATCTTGATAATCCACTGCGGGCATCGATAGTGTCAGATCCTGCCGGCGCGCGGGTCAATACCAAAGACAATACCCCATCAGTGGTGCATCTTGAATCTGTTCTTGGTCATCATATTGAAGTCATGATTGCTGCTAAAGGCGGCGGCAGTGAAAACAAAGCTAAAATGGCCATGCTTAATCCCTCCGATGATATCGCCGCTTGGGTTGAAAAAACGCTGCCAACTATGGGTGCTGGTTGGTGTCCACCAGGTATGCTTGGCATAGGTATAGGTGGCACGGCAGAGAAAGCTGCGGTACTAGCCAAAGAAGCCTTAATGGAAAGCGTGGATATTCATGAGTTACAAGCGCGCGGCGCCGTGACGACCGAAGAGAAACTGCGACTAGATATTTTTACCCGTGCCAATAACTTAGGCATAGGCGCGCAGGGCCTTGGCGGCTTAACTACTGTGCTTGATGTCAAAATTAAATCGGCGCCAACCCATGCCGCATCAAAACCAGTGGTAATGATCCCCAATTGCGCCGCCACAAGGCATGTGCATTTTCATCTTGATGGCTCAGGACCTGCCACGCTCACGCCGCCATCATTAGCTGATTGGCCGCAAATAACTTGGGAAGTCGGGGAAAATGTTCGCCGCGTCAATCTTAATAGTTTGACTCAAGCCGAGATGGAGCAGTGGCGCAGCGGCGATACCTTATTGCTAAGCGGTAAAATGCTAACCGGACGAGACGCTGCCCATAAACGTATTCAAGGGTTAATTGAATCTGGCCAAGCTTTGCCTGATGGCGTTGATTTTCATGGTAAGTTTATTTATTACGTTGGCCCAGTTGATCCTGTGCGTGATGAGGTGGTGGGACCTGCTGGCCCAACAACCGCGACGCGCATGGATAAATTTACCGACATGATGTTAGATAAAACTGGTTTGATGGGCATGATAGGTAAGGCTGAGCGCGGACCTGCGACTGTGGCTTCCATTAAAGCTCATAAAGCCGTGTATTTAATGGCTGTGGGTGGCGCCGCATATTTAGTTTCTAAAGCGATTAAACATGCGCGCGTGGTGGCCTTTGCCGATCTCGGCATGGAAGCTATCTATGAGTTTGATGTCACCGATATGCCAGTCACAGTCGCTGTAGATTCGTTAGGGGTGAATGTTCATGACACAGGGCCTGCCCAGTGGAAAGTGAACCTTGGCGCTAATAAGTCTTAATGCCAATTAATTTATTCAATTGGTTAGCTATTTGAACTTGAGCAATCTTAGTCACGCGCTTAGCTAACTTTGCGACGTACAAGCAAGTAAAAACTGTGCTTGCTTGTACGCAGTAAAGCTTTAGCGCGGTAATCACTTAAATAAGAAGAACAAATGAAATATTCGAAATTATTGTTGGCCTTAACCTTGGCCAGTAGTGCGCAGCTGGCTCACAGTAGCAGTTTGAAGCCATTTAGTGTGCAAGACTTAGTTAAGTTGAATAAACAGCATTCAGTGGCGGTGGCAAGTGATGGTAGTCGCTTGGTGTATGGCTTAAATGTGATGGATGCTAACGGTGACCGAGAGTCTGAATTGTATTTGGTGGACGTCACTAAACCTGATGCGCCAGCCATTCAGTTAACCGCCACTAAAGGCACTGAACATTCAGTGGCATTCGCCCCAGATAATCAATCAATTTACTTCTTGGCCAATCGCAATGGCACCAGTCAGTTATTTAGGCTGTCACTGCAAGGCGGTGAAGCTCAGCCTGTGTCACAACTGCCGTTAGATATTGATGGTTTTCAATTAGATAATTCTGGCAATCAAGTGGCCCTGCAAATTCGGGTGTTTCCTGAGTGTAAGACCTTAACCTGCTCGAAAGATAAGTTTACGGCTCAGGCTGATAAGCCAAACGCGGGGCGAGAATACACTCAGTTGATGGTGCGCCATTGGGATACTTGGCACGATCATGCCCGTAATCATTTGTTTGTGGCGCCATTAACGGCTGCAGGTCTTGGTGAATTAGTGGACGTGACTGCAGGGCTTGATACTGAAGCGCCGCCAAAGCCATTTTCAGGCATGGAAGAAGTGACCTTTACGCCCGACGATAAATCCTTGGTGTATACCGCTAAAGCGCCAAGTAAAGATCAAGCGTGGACGACAAATTATGATTTATGGCAAGTGCCTGTGACTGGTGGCACCGCTAAAAACCTCACCGCTGATAATAAGGCCTGGGATGCCCATGCAACTTATTCGCCTGACGGCCGTTATCTTGCTTATTTAGCCATGAGTAAACCGGGTTTTGAAGCAGACCGTTACCGCATTATGTTGCTTGATTCTGTGACTGGTGAGAAAAAAGAAGTGGCGCCGCTGTGGGATAGAAGCCCTGATTCGTTAATGTTTTCTAAAGACGGTAAAAGCTTATATGTAACGGCGCAAGATTTAGGTCAGGTTGGCATTTTTGAAGTGAATACCCAATTTGGCGATGTTAAACCTTTGCATAGCGAAGGGAGTAGTCGCCTAGTGGCGCTAACCCCAGAAACTATAGTGTTTAGTCGCAGTAGCTTAGTTGAACCGGGCGACATTTATTCATTAGATTTAGGCACTAATCAAGTGTCACGCATTACCGCTGTGAATAAAGATAAGCTTGCCAGCCTCAAATTTGGTGAATTTGAGCAGTTCAATTTTAAAGGTTGGAATAACGAAACTGTTTATGGTTACTGGTTAAAACCTGCCAATTTTGAGGCTGGAAAACAGTACCCCATTGCATATTTAGTCCATGGTGGCCCACAAGGCTCCTTTGGTAATAGCTTTAGCCATCGCTGGAACCCACAAGTGTGGGCGGGTGCTGGTTATGGCGTAGTGATGGTCGATTTTCATGGTTCCACCGGTTATGGCCAAGCGTTTACCGATTCCATTAGTCAAGATTGGGGCGGTAAGCCGCTGGAAGATTTGCAAAAAGGTCTAGAGAGCGTCGCCCAGCAGCAACCTTGGTTAGACAAAAATAATGCCTGCGCCTTAGGTGGCAGTTATGGTGGCTATATGATGAACTGGATCCAAGGCAACTGGCCTAATGGCTTTAAGTGTTTAGTGAATCACGCGGGCTTATTTGACATGCGCTCTATGTATCATGTTACTGAAGAATTATGGTTTCCTGAGTATGAATTTGGTGGCCCGTACGAGCAGAACAAGGCGCTGTATGAGAAGTTTAACCCAGTCAATCATCTCAAAAATTGGAAAACCCCTATGCTGGTTATCCATGGTGAGAAAGACTTCAGGGTGCCTTATGATCAAGGCTTAGCGGCGTTTACTTATATGCAGCGCAATAATATTCCATCCAAATTACTCATATATCCAAGCGAAAATCATTGGATTTTATCGCCGGAAAATCTGGAACAGTGGTATGGCAATGTGCTTGGCTGGTTAAATACCTACACAGCTAAATAATCCTAAAGGCCTGCATTAGCAGGCTTTTTTATCTATGGGATAGTTCTCTATGTACTTTCCTTTTAAGGGCGCAGTGACTACGGAAATCTTAATGTCATCAACAACAATTACCTTGGCTTATGCCAATGAAGCGCGTGATAGCGCGGCAATTTTAGCGCTGATGAATCACGCCATTATTAATACCACCGCCCTCTATGACTTAGCGCCAAGAGATGATGCTTGGTTAAGTGCTTGGTTTGCTACTAAAAGTAGCCAGCAGCAACCCATAGTCGTCGCCTTGGCAGCATCGCAGCTCCTAGGTTTTGGCTCTTATGGCCATTTTCGTGCCTATGCCGCCAATCGCTTTACCGTGGAGCATAGCTTGTATGTTGATGCGGAACATCAAGGACAGGGCGTTGGCCGTTTATTGCTGCAAGCCTTGATTACTGAAGCTAAAACCGCGGGCATGCATACCATGATAGCGGCTATTGATAGCGACAATCTTGCCAGTATTGGTTTACATCAAGGGCAAGGGTTTAGCTCGGCGGGTGAGCTTAACCAAGTGGCTTTTAAGTTCGATCGATGGCTTAACTTAAGCTTGCTGCAAAAAATGCTAAAAGAGGATGTGCCTCGTTAGTAATGATTTAAATGATAAGAGCGCAAGCATTCATTAAAGCCCTTGTTATATAAGTGATGTTTCATCGGCATTGTCATCAGCAAATGCAATGGGTTGGCTATACTCATCATATTAATAAAATAATCAGGTTAGAGTACCAATGAAATTGTCCACGGATGAGCAGTTAATAGATATCAACCAAGCATTACTTACGCTGGTGGCTGATAATTCCGACATGATTATTTTTGTTAAAGATATGGCGCGGCGCTATGTCTATATCAATCGTCTTGGCCGCGAGTATCTTAAGATTGCAGCGGATGCGCAGTTAGGCTTTTGCGATGAAGATATTCTCCACTCAAGCTGCCTTAAAACTATCTCGGCTCATGATGACCGCGTGCTAGCACTCGGTGAAGATCTTGAGCAAATGGAAAGCATTCAAAGTCTTAATGATCATGTGACCCATCATTTTTCCGTAAAAAAGAAAGCCATTATTAATAATCACAATGTGGTGATTGGCATTATGGGCTTTGCTACCGATGTTACTGATATGCAAACCCATCAATTAGAACTGCAGCACATGGTGATGACAGACTCACTCACAGGCTTAGTCAATCGGCGTTACTTTATGAATGCCTTAGAGCGAGAATGCGCGCGCAGTAAACGCCAAACTATGCCCTTTGTCTTGTGCGTATTGGACGTTGATAACTTTAAGAGGATTAATGATATCTATGGTCATGCCGCCGGTGACAAGGTGTTAGTGGTGTTATCTGAGTTATTAAAGTCGGCGCTTAGGCAAGAAGATACCATAGCAAGACTTGGGGGGGAGGAGTTTGGTTTGTTGCTGCCTAACACTAAGGTGTTGTTAGCCAGTCAATTAATTAAACGCTTACTGGCGGAGCTGCGAAAATTTAGAATTAAGATAAGTGATTCTGTGGATATAGGTATTACGGTAAGCGTTGGTATTACTCAGTGGGAAGATACCGACGCCCATTTTGAATCTTGCCTACATAAGGCCGACCAGCTTATGTATGAAGCTAAAGAGCATGGCAAGAATCGTTTTAGAAGCTAGTTGGCTCGATGGCAAGTTGCTCAGAACTCGTTTATCAGTCTAATTAAGCGCTATGATTAATATCTCTAGTTAATTGTGAGGTATCACAGTTAATCGCTAGATGAAGGTACGTGCTTAAGCATTAAAAATTGATATTTTTACAAAGTGTGAGCTATCACAATAAATCGCTATTCAGTGTCTAACCTCATTAAGGTAGAGTAGCCGCCTTATTAGCCATCGCCAATTGACGGCTGCCTATCGTCAAAGGAAACACTCGTGGATATCACTCTTTACGTTAAATTTTTTCTTGGCTTAGTGGCCATTATTAACCCTGTGGGGTTATTACCTGTCTTTGTGAGTTTAACTAGTCATCAGAACAATGTGGATCGCAAGCATACGGCTAAAGTTGCTAACTTTGCGGTGGTCGTGATTCTGCTAGTGACCATAGTGGCTGGCCAACATATTTTGAACATGTTTAGTATCAGTTTATCGGCATTTAGAATTGCAGGTGGCAGCCTGATTGCCATCATAGCTATGTCTATGCTTCAAGGTAAGCTTGGTGAAGTTAAACGCAACCAAGAAGAAGATAGAGAATCTTCGGCGATGGAATCCGTTGCCGTTGTGCCTTTAGCCTTGCCATTAATGGCAGGCCCTGGCGCCATTAGTTCTGTGATAGTTTTTGCCGCTGAGCACAATACTTTAATGAATGTACTCGGCATGTTTGTGACTGTGATTATCTTTGGCTTACTGAGCTATTTACTCTTTAGCTTGGCCTCGATTATTTATCGGATTTTGGGTAAAACCGGTATTAACGTCATCACCCGTTTAATGGGTCTATTAATGCTATCTATTGGTATTGAAGTGATAGCGGCGGGCTTTAAGGGCATGTTCCCAAGTTTGTTAGGTTAACAAGCTAAGCAAGCCACTATACAAAAAAATACAAAAAACGCGCTAGAGGCGCGTTTTTTTATGGGTACAATTTATGCTAATTCATTAATAAAAATTCGAATTATTAATGTATTCACTGTTTCCGTCAGCGTTACTCTGGGCCAAAATCCAGAATATTGCCGGCATACGGGCTAAACAGTTGTTGATAAAGACGTGTGGCAAAATCATCTGTCATGCCGCCAATATAATCGGCAATGACGCGCGTTGAGTTGCCGTGGTTGGCATCCATTTGCTGATAACGCGCGCGGGTATTGGTGGGTAACAGCCGCATGGGGTCTGATTGAAAGGCTTCAAACAGTTTCATGATCATTTGTTGGCCTTTGTATTCCAGCATTTGCACTTCAGGCTTATGCACCACATTGACAGATACAAAGGTTTTTAAGCAATTAAGTAACAACTCAAACGGCGCCGATAGACAAGCGTTATAGCGTAATAATTCACAGGAAAACTCTGGGTTGTCATTAATATCAATGGCAGTCACTAAGGCATTAATTAGTATGCCAATGGCGTTTTTGCGTAAGTGATGAGTATTAGAAAATAAGGCTTGGGTGACACCACTTAAATGTTCACGAATATACTCATCCAGGCTTGAGGCAATCACAGGTTGCACTTGCTCTTGCCACTGCGCTTGGTTCACTATCCCCATCACAATGGCATCTTCTAAATCATGGACGGCATAAGCGATATCATCGGCCAGTTCCATAATGCTGCAATCTAAGGATTTATGAACGCTGCGCAGTTGCCCATTAGCTTTAGGACGCAGGGTTTGCAGTAGCTCAATATCTTTACTAGCTAGGGGGGATAGGATCCACTCAAGGATATCAGCATCATCATCATAGAGCGCCTTGTTGGGTAACCAATCGCTGGCTTTAACTTGAGCAAAGGGTTTGATGGCAGATGGCTGGCTTAGGCTTGGAATAGCGCTGTTAAGCACTGGATATTTAAGTACCCCCAGTAAGGTGCGGCGGCACAGATTCATACCATCATCTAAGGTATAAGGCTCAAGCTTAGTTAAAATTCTTAAGGTTTGGCCGTTACCTTCAAAACCGCCAAAGTCACGCATCATAAAATTAAGCGCAATTTCGCCGCCATGGCCAAACGGTGGATGGCCAATATCATGGGCCAAACACAGGGCATCAATTAGCGCATCATCCCCTAATAAATGGTTTAATTCCGGGCGCTTAGTTCGCAGCAGCGCCGCAATGCCTGTGCCTATTTGGGATACCTCTAACGAGTGGGTCAGGCGAGTGCGGTAAAAGTCATTCATGCCAACCCCCAAGACTTGGGTTTTGGCTTGTAGGCGCCTAAAGGCGGCGCTGTGCAAAATGCGCGCGCGGTCACGCTGATAGGGGCTGCGTTGATCAAAACGTCTTTGTTTATCTTCATCTAAACGTCTTTGTTGCCAGATTTCCATACGCTTCCTATAACATCTGATTAATTTGATCGAGATTGAGCCTAAAGCTTGGAATAAATAACTGAATGAAGTCTTGCACCGCAGGTAAAGGGTCTTGGGTCAATCTTTCTTCAAGGCGGCGTTTGGCAGTAAAAAATTCATCATTACCGGCGCGGCTTTCTTCTAAACACTTAAGGTAGGCGCATAAGGTATCTGCTGATTTTACTAAGGCCTTGTATTCAGGCGGTATGTGGCTAGTGACTAATAAAGATTCGAAATCTGGGCGGAGTAATTCCGGCAGCATATTGAGTAAATGGGTTTCGGCGATGGCCTCAATCTTTTTATATTCAGCTTCAATATCTTTGTTGAAATACTTAACCGGTGTTGGCAAGTCGCCCGTGAGTACTTCACTGGCGTCATGGTAAATGGCGATAGTGGCGGCGCGGTAAGGGTCAAATTGCGCTTGATGGTATTGATTGCTGATCACGGCTAGCGCGTGGGC
Source organism: Shewanella sp. SNU WT4 (assembly GCF_006494715.1). NCBI lineage: Bacteria > Pseudomonadati > Pseudomonadota > Gammaproteobacteria > Alteromonadales > Shewanellaceae > Shewanella > Shewanella sp. SNU WT4. Next base: position 2,480,415 of record NZ_CP041151.1, on the reverse strand, counting down.
CACCATAGCGACTTGAAGTGAATGCTCTTGCACGTTTTCGGTGCGGACATTGTGCATTAATGGCCAACGCTGAATTAACTTCATTCTGGCCATGTGGGCAAAGAAATGGCTCATAGGTATCCTTATCTAGTCTGTTAATTGCAGAGTATCGCAGCGAGCAGCCAATAGCAAAACAGCGACCGAAGTCGCTGTTTGTTATTGTCGATAATTACCTAAGAAACTACCGAATTCTGTTAGAGCTTTTTGCAAGTCTTCTTTCCAAGGTAAGAAGACTACGCGTAAGTGATCAGGTTCTGGCCAGTTAAATGCTGAGCCATGAACTAAGAGGATTTTGCGATCACGCAGTAAATCCAACACCAGCTTCTCATCATCCCTGATATTAAACTTTTTAATATCAAGTTTAGGGAAGGCGTATAGGGCGCCTTTAGGCTTTTTACAGCTAACGCCAGGAATGCTATTGAGTAAATCAATACACACATCGCGCTGCACGGTTAAGCGACCACTTGGCAAAATCAGTTCATTGATACTTTGATAGCCACCTAATGCGGTCTGAATGGCGTACTGATTAGGCACGTTGGCACATAAACGCATGGAAGCAAGCATATCTAAGCCATCAATATAGCTTTGAGCAGCCTTTAAGTTACCAGTTAACATCATCCAACCCACCCGGAAACCGGCGGCGCGATAAGACTTAGATAAGCCATTAAAGGTGACAGTTAAAATATCATCGGACAAACTGGCGGCTGGAATGTGTTTGGCACCGTCATACAAAATTTTGTCGTAAATTTCATCGGCAAATAAAATTAGCTGATGCTGGCGACAAATCTCAATCAATTCCAAAATCATGGCTTCGCTATACACGGCGCCAGTTGGGTTATTGGGATTAATCATGACTAAGGCGCGGGTGCGCGGGCTAATTTTGGCCTTAATATCGTCTAAACAAGGAAACCAATCGGCTTCTTCGTCACAGCGATAATGCACGGCTTTACCGCCAGCTAAATTGGCCGCCGCTGTCCATAACGGATAATCAGGCGCTGGAATTAATACTTCATCATCGCTATTCAGCAGGCCTTGCATGGCCATGACGATAAGCTCCGACACGCCATTACCAATATAGATATCTTCGATATCGACGCCACGAATACCTTGAGCTTGATAATGCTGCACAATCGCTTTACGGGCGCTAAATAATCCTTTTGACTCACAGTAGCCTTGGGCGCTCGGTAAGTTCAAGATCACGTCACGGACGATTTCTTCTGGTGCCTCAAATCCGAACGGGGCAGGGTTACCAATATTGAGTTTTAGAATGCGATGGCCTTCTTCTTCAAGCCGTCTTGCTTCTTTATGAACCGGGCCACGAATGTCGTAGCAAACCGTATCTAATTTGTTGGATTTGATGATGGGACGCATGGTTACCTCGCCGCATGCCAGATTTAATTATAATTTCAGCACATTAACTAAATTCTTAGCCTGTTGAAAGTGTTTTTTGATTATTTAAGCGGTTTTATGTGGCGCAGATAGTAAAATATTCTGCTGCCATCCATTCATGCTTAAGGCAAACATTATTATCGACAAAATGTAAAATAGTTGTTGGTGATAATGGGCGGAAGACACAGATATATTATTAGGTCGCTGACTAATTAATAAGCAACTTTGCCGTTGGTTGAGTTGACTTGATCATATTTGGCCGAATATAAATTAACCTCTGTGTAGTTGCTTATAAATAGCACAGCGACAAAGTGCGATCTATCTCACAATCAGCTAGTGGCACTTTATATTCAGCAGGCATTATATTTAAAATATTATCAGCAATTATTAATTAAATATTGACTCAATCGTCAATGCGTTTTATTTTTTGCGCGATGTTTTATAAGGCTGACAATTGCAGCATCGGATAATTCTGATCTGAATCAAGCTACGCCCCACTGAAAGCAGAAATAACAGCGATATTACGCTGTATTTTACTCACCTTAGCCTATTTCAGGCGTTTATTTGAGGACCTAAGTGCATGTCTGAAGTGACAGCGTTAAGTCTTATTCCACCCGCGGTGGTTTTAGTGTTAGCCATTTGGCTACGTCGTCCAATTTTAGCTTTAGTTATTGGTACCTTAGTTGGCTTGTCATTAATTGACCCAGCACAGATATTGCCAAGTTTTGCTAAAATTTCACTGAACGTGATGGGCGATGAAACCATAGGTTGGTTAATTTTAGTGTGTGGCGGTTTTGGCGCGCTTATTTCGTTATTGGTGAGAACTGGGGGGGCCATGGCATTTGGCCGGGCAACGCTTAAATTTGCTAAAGGCCCGAAATCCTCATTACTGATGACCTTCGTATTAGGATTAATTATCTTTATTGATGATTATCTTAATGCCTTGACTGTTGGTTCTACCATGAAACGCGTGACTGATAAGTTTAAAATCTCACGCGAGATGTTAGCTTATGTCGTGGATTCAACCGCTGCGCCAATTTGCGTGTTAGTGCCGTTATCAACGTGGGCGGTATTCTTTGGTGGTTTACTCGTCGATAATGGTATTGCACCTGAAGGTCAGGCCATTAGTGTCTATATGCAAGCCATCCCTTATATGCTGTATGCCTGGTTTGCTGTGGCTATGGTGTTGTTAGTTATCTTAGGGATAGTACCAGCCTTTGGACCGATGAAAAAAGCCCAACTGGCAGCCGCTCAAGGGCACCCAGCGCTTGCGCAAATGGATCTTGATTCAGTACAAACCTCTGATGAATATGCCATTAAGGCCATGGAAGAAGAGTTTGAAAATGCCGATGCCAAAGGGCAACTGCATAACTTCTTCGTTCCTATTTTGTTGCTGGTGGGCTTTACCGTTTATTTCGGCATTGACGTCTGGATGGGGCTATTAGCCACGTTAGCTGTGACTTTGCCTTATTATGCAGTGCAGCGCTTGATGACGTTAGCTGAAATGATGGAGCAGATGATTGATGGTTTCAAGAGCATGCTGCCAGCCATAAGCACAGTAATTGCGGCATTCATCTTTAAAGATGTCTGCGATCAATTAATGCTGCCGCAATACGTGATTGAAAGCTTAAGCCCGTTTATGACGCCACAATTATTACCGGCCGTAGTATTTATTGCCATGGCGTTATTAGCCTTTGCGACAGGCTCTAGCTGGGGTATTTTTGCGGTATCAATTCCAATCGTGATGCCGTTAGCTCAAGCGGTAGATGCCAATATTCCCTTAGTGATAGGTGCATTATTATCAGCATCATCATTTGGCTCGCAAGCGTGTTTCTATTCAGATTCAACGGTATTAGCCGCTCAAGGTTCAGGTTGTAACCTGGTTAGCCATGGGGTAACTCAATTACCTTATACGCTAATATGTGCCGCATTTGCTTGTATTGGCTTCTTACTATTAGCCTAATACAGATAAGCTCTGCTTAATATAACGGCTCCTAGCGAGCCGTTTTTTTTGCTTAAATTTTGTGGTGCTGGTTTTTGTATTGGTTGTAATTTATACAACATTTTTTTACGATACTAAATTGTACAAAACCAATTTTCTTGAAATTAATGTCAGTGACACTGATGTGAGTAAACGGCAAGGTATAAAACTAACCTACTATTTATATATCTTGAATATAAATTTATATTAATGATTTAACCATGTTTGAATTACCTATCGCTTATTTTCTTATCGCTAAAATAGTGTTCAAGTGAGGAAATGTTATGCGAGGCCTATCTCTGAAGTGCTAATTTAAGGCGCGCAGATTAATATCAGAAGTTTACATGCTGGGTAGCGAGTACTGGAAAACAAGTTCATTGTTTTTGAATACAGCAAGTTAGGGCAATAGTGAATGATGGCAGTTTATATCTCATTCAAGTTAAGCCATTTGAATCTAGCAATTCAAATTTAGCCATACGAGTGGTATTGGCCTAACTAGATTGCTGAGGTAACGGTATGCTAAGTTCATTCGGGGGGAATAGGGCGTGGTGGCACGAAAAATACAGCAATCTACAAAAATAAGGCAATAAAAAAGCCAGCATAAGCTGGCTTTTAAATATTGACTCGAATTATACGCGCTTTTTGAATTCGCTAGTACGAGTGTCAATTTCAATCATGTCGCCAGTCTTAACGAAATCAGCAACCATGATTTCTAAGTCAGAACCGATGATCTTAGCAGGCTTCATTACCTTGCCAGAAGTATCGCCACGGGCAGAAGGTTCGGTATAACCTACTTCTCGGATGATAGTTGTTGGCATTTCAACAGAAATTGCTTTGCCTTCGTAGAAGGTTACAGAGCAAGTTTCTTCCATGCCGTCAACGATGAATTTGGCAGCATCGCCCATGTTATCAGCTTCAACGTCATACTGGTTGTATTCAGAATCCATGAATACATACATAGGGTCAGCATAGTAAGAGTAAGTACAATCCAGACGTTCTAATACGATAACGTCCATCTTGTCTTCACCTTTGAAGGTGGTCTCGGTGCCTGAATCGATCAGCACGTGCTTTAACTTCATCTTTACGATAGCAGCATTACGGCCTGAGCGAGTTGTTTCAGTTTTCTGTACAACCCATGGGCTGCCATCTAACATGATCACGTTACCTGGACGGATTTCATGAGCAGTTTTCATTACTAAATTTCCTATATTTTGGCTTTGGTATTACAGCCCTGTATCTTAACGACTTTCGACAAAATTCACTAGTCTAGACGCAAGATCTGCTGTGTTTATTGCGTCAATTGGCCATTGTTTAGCATGCTGTAACAAGGGCAAATTGGCCTGATTAAGTTGTTGCCAGTGGTAAGTTACCGCTGATTGCTGTTCTTGATTAAAGGAAAGCGTTAGATCTCGCCAAGAACCCGCAATTTCTGGAGGCAGATTATCGCAGTAAAGTTGCATAAAAGCTTCTAATTTTACGAGATGATAGTCATCTTCTTGCGGATAAATATGCCAAATAAAGGGTTTTGCTGCCCATTGTGCCCGTAAAAATGAATCTTCACCGCGAACTATATTAAAGTCGCAGCTCCATAAGAGACGGTCATAGCCTTGCTGATCTGTCATTGGCAAGATATGGACGCTTAATTGGCCGCGTTCAATATGCTCGCCGGGGACTAAGTCATCAATGGCAGTGTCTAACCATGCACTTAAGCTATTTAAGCTGCGTCCTTTGGGGATGAGTAGATGAACCTTGTTTGCGCCATCTTGCCAAAGCTCGCAAAGGGCCGGCAGCGCCTGATTTTCATAACTAAACACGCTGATAATGAAATCATCCGCATGGATACCGCTCAAACCAAGTTCACTAAATAACGCCATTTTATTATGGCTATCAGCTTGCCAACGCTCGCGTTCATTAAATAAATGATGCTCACAAATTAGCCCGCCAGTTTTATCGGTAAAGCCTGGGAAGTAAAAGTACTTCTTTAAACCGCTGGCTTGCATCGATGGTAATGCATGACAACCTTCTACCCAAGATTCAGCACTTAAGTATTCAAGATTAAGCCACAATGGCGGTGGTGGTGAGAGTGGGTTAGCCAGATGCGTTTGTTTAAGGGCTAATAGCTGTGCTTTAACACTTTCTGGCAGTTCGCAGGCAAAGGCTTCAATCAGCACGTCACCCGCAACATAGGGCAAATCTAATGGCTGATTCCATTGCTTAATAGTGACATTATTAAATACTTGTGTAGCCGCTTGCGGGGTTAATGTCGGTAAAATGTGAGAGAAACTATGTAAGTCATCCACCCACAGAGTAATATCTAGTTGGTATTCATGGGCAAGTTGCTTAGCTAAGCGCCAAGTCACACCAATATCACCGTAGTTATCGACCACAGCGCAAAAAATATCCCAATGCTTGGGGTTAGGTGTTAAGGACATGTTGGATTCATCGACTAAGGCAATGGCTGCAAATCGCAGTAAAACAAAAAAGCGGCCATCTAAGCCGCTTTCAAGAGGGAAGTATGATTAGTCTTCCAATTCGGCTAAGCACATTTCTTCATAAATTTGCTTAACCCAAGCATCTACTCGGCTTTCAGTCAGCTCAGGTTGACGGTCTTCATCAATACCCAGACCAATAAAGTGCTTGTCATCCACTTGGGCTTTAGAGGCTTCAAAATCATAGCCTTCAGTTGGCCAATGACCAATGATAATACCGCCGCGTGCTTGGACGATATCACCTACCATGCCCATGGCGTCTAAGAAGTATTCTGCATAGTCTTCTTGATCACCGCAACCAAAAATGGCTACTAGCTTGTCATTGAAGTCTACTTGCTCAAGTTCAGGGAAAAAATCATCCCAATCACATTGAGCTTCACCGTAATACCAAGTTGGGATGCCAAATAACAGTAAATCGAATTCAGCGATTTCTTCTTTGGTGCTCTTAGCGATGTCTTTGACATCAACCATGCTCTTACCCAGTTTTTTCTGGATCATCTTGGCTACGGCTTCGGTATTTCCTGTGTCACTACCGAAAAAAAGACCTACAGTTGCCATTGTCTTTCCTTTAATTGTTCAGTTCGCGATGTCACTATATCGTGGTGCTAAAAATGTCAGCAGTCGATTTGCTCAAGCAAGATTAACTCGATTAACTGGCTGCGGCTGATATTACTGGCCAAAGCCTGTTCGTTCAAGGCGTCATATAAATCTTGTGACACCTTTAACTCAATTCGTTTTAATCCGTTGGCTTTATCCCGCTGGATTTGATTTCGTTTATTGACCTTAAGCTGCTGCTCGCGGGGCAGGGGATTCGTTCTCGGCCTTCCGCGACGTTTTTCATTGGCAAACAGGTCAATGGTCGTTCTATCTAATGCTTCTTTTGCCATTTTGCTTTTAAATTAACCTATTCCCGAGCCTTCCCAGCTAATCTGGATAATACCTTTGACAATAAAGCCAGCACAGCCAAGGAACAATACCAACCAAACGATATATTGACCAAATTTAGGGACTTGGCCTTGCTTCAGCACGTCCCTAATCGCCATACCGATAAAGAAGAATAATGCTGCGAAACAGAGGTTTAATCCTAACGTTTCGAATTGTTCCATATATTGAGCAAGCATATCAATCCTTGTTAACCACACCCTTGGTCAAAAGAGGGCGGGAATATACCATATTTATCTCAGCGAGCTCAAGGAACTGGCATACGCTTAAGAGCTGCTTTGTGGTTATTATTCTAACTCCAACGGGTGATTAAACCTGACGAGCAATAAATGCGCTCAATTATCAAGCAAGACCGCTCGTTAATGGCATGTGACCTGCGCCTACATACTCAGGTCATCTTCAGCAATAGCGCCAAGTCTGGGCAATCTTTGTGGCTGTCGTTAGAAGTTAGTCATAGTGCCATTGTCACTTAAAAAACGCTGCACTAAACGATTAAAAGCCTCAGGTTTTTGCGCATGTAGCCAGTGGCCTGTGGCCATAATGGTTTTAGCTTGCATGGTGGGAAATTGGCTAATAATCGCATCGCGATATTCTGGTATTACATAATCAGAATCGCCGCCGCGTATCAATAAACTGGGACCTGTATATTGCTGCTCGTGATATGGCCAAGTGATGATTTCTGCATAATGATTTTTGATATTGGCTAAATCCATTTTCCAGCAAAAGCCAACGTCAGCGCGGCGCAAATTCTTGAGTAAAAATTGAATGACGCCTTCATCAATACCAGCGGCTTGCAGATGCGCTATGGCCTGCTGGCGACTGGTGATGTGACTGACATCTAAACTCGATAACGCCGCAATAATTTCATTATGCCTCGGGGGATAAGCCACAGGAGCAATATCGGCGACTACTAATGAGCTTACGCGCTCAGGCGCGGTTAGCGCTGTCGCCATGGCGATTTTACCGCCCATAGAGTGACCAATTAAGCCCGCACTTTGGATATTGTGGCTATCCATAAAACTAATTAGTTGCGCTGCGAGCGCCGGGTAATTCATCGGCGCTAAACTTGGACTGTCACCATGATTGGCGACATCAACGCGAAACACGCGATAATCCTGAGTTAAACTCTTACCTAAATTGGCGAGATTATCTAAACTGCCGAACAAGCCGTGGATCAAGATAAGATCTTGACCTTCACCAGCAACCTGAAAATGCATAATAAAAATTCCATTGTGACTGCCGTCGCATTTTGACTAGCTAAGGGACATTTGACAAGTTTTGTCAGCATAACCGAGCTCAGGTGGCGCAGTAATTCGCCAGCTAATGCAATTGACCGCATATTTTGCTCACTTAGGTCTTATCATTTGCTAATAAGTCACTTAGACTGAGCCACTTACTATTTTTTGCGATCGCAAGCTGCGCTTAGGCGATCGTTGTTGTACCAAGGAACCGATTAAAGATGAAATATATCGAGGTAGATGAAGATTTATACCGCTTTATTGCCAGCAAAACGGAACGCATTGGCGAAAGTGCCTCCGATATATTGCGACGTTTATTGCAAATCACCTCTACGGTTGCTGAATCATCACAATTAATTGAGCCACAAACTATCAGTGAGCCAAGTTTAGAAGTTCCTGTTAAGGAAAAGGTAGAAATCAAACTGCCGACTCCAAGCCCTAAGCTTGGTAAAATTAGTGCTGAAAACGTAGTGGATGCCAATGCATTAGCCACCCAAAAAGGGGCTGTGGGTCGTTTCTTATATGTGCTTGAGCAATTAGCCAGCCTGTATCCTGCGCATTTCTCACAAGTATTACAGGTGCAAGGCCGTGGCCGCTTGTATTTTGCGGTCAGTAAAGAAGCCTTGTTAGATGCCAGTAAAACCGCCAACCCTAAAGAAATTGGCCAGAGTGGTTATTGGGTTACTACCAACAATAGTACCGCTAAAAAGCAAAATATTTTGCTAGAAGTGTTACTGCATTTAGGCTGCGATGAAGAGCAAGCGCAGCAGATATCTGCATTGATTTAAGGAGTCCCCGTGGCATTACATCCAAGAGCAGGTCAGCTCGCACAAGCGCAAGACTTAATTGATTTACTAAGCTTAATGGCTGATTACTACACGCGCGTGCCAAGTGCGGATGACGCCAGTCAACGTGTCACCTTTGGCACTTCGGGGCATAGAGGCAGCGCTGCGCATTCAAGCTTTAATCAATTGCATATTTGGGCTATCACCCAGGCCGTGGTGGATTATCGCCGTGAACAGGGGCTGCTAGGGCCTATGTTAGTGGGCATAGATACACACGCCTTATCGCGCGCCGCCTTTCGTTCTGTGATTGAAGTATTAGTGGCTAACCAAGTGGTGGTAATTGCTCAACAAGATGATGGTTTTACGCCAACGCCTGTGGTGTCGCGCTATTTAGTTGCCCATAACCGCAATGTAAAAGCACTTGAGAATGGCAATAGCGATTTGATGGATGGCTTGATAATCACGCCATCGCACAATCCACCTTCTGATGGCGGCATTAAATATAACCCGCCCCATGGAGGACCAGCTGATAGCCATGCTACCGCTTGGATTGAAGCTAAAGCTAACTTGTATTTGCAGCAGCAAATGCAAGGGGTTAAACGGGTAAACTATCACTTAGCCATCAGTGCTGGCGGTGTTGAATATCGTGACTTGTACACGCCGTATATCAGTCAGTTACAAGATGTGATTGATATGCAAGCCATTGCTAAAGCCAAGGTACGTATTGGCGTTGATCCACTCGGTGGTTCAGGCATACATTATTGGTCAAAGATTGCCAAGCATTACGGCTTAGACATTACAGTGATTAATGACAAGCTCGATCCGACCTTTAGCTTTATGCCGTTAGATAAAGACGGCAAAGTGCGCATGGACTGCTCTTCAAACATGGCAATGGCTGGCGTAGTGCCTGCACGTAACCAATTTGATGTATGTATTGCCAACGATCCTGATTTTGATCGCCACGGCATAGTGTGTCCAGATGGCGCTAGTGTTACTGGCGGCTTGATGGATCCTAATCACTTTTTAGCGGTTGCCATCGACTATTTACTGAGTCATAGACCTGATTGGCCAAGTACTGCGGCTGTGGGCAAGACCTTAGTGTCTAGCGCTATGATCGACAGAATTTGCGCCTCGCATGGCCGGCAATTACTGGAAGTGCCAGTGGGCTTTAAGTGGTTTGTTGATGGCTTAGCCAATAGCAGTATCTTGTTTGGTGGTGAAGAAAGCGCGGGCGCTAGTATGTTGCAGCGCAATGGCCAAACGTGGTGCACCGATAAAGATGGTTTCATTTTAGGACTGTTAGCCGCTGAAATCATAGCTGTTACCGGTAAAACGCCGGCTGAGCGTTACCATGAATTGTGTCAAGCGTTAGGAACTAGCGTTTATCAGCGTATCGATAGCCCAATTAATGCTAAGAAGAAGGCGCGTTTTAGTCAGGTAAGTAGTGATTGCGTGACTGTGAGCCAACTCGCAGGCGATGACATCACAGCTGTGCTAACCCATGCGCCAGGCAATAATGCAGCCATCGGCGGACTTAAAGTGACCACGTCCAATGGTTGGTTTGCCGCCAGACCATCGGGTACTGAGCCACTATTTAAACTTTATGCTGAAAGTTTTGTGAGTGCTGAGCATTTAAGTCAACTGCAACAAGAAGCTAAAATCATCATGGATAATGCGCTTAAAGGTTAATTGAGCCATTGTTTGGATGGATAATTATGATTGGCGCCATCGTTGAGATGGCGCCAATTTTTTTGCGCTGTATTTACACTAACTCAACTCAACTCAACTTAATTAACTCAGCTTGGGCGCTGTGCAAGCCACTCACCATTCGTCATCAGGCATGAGTTAGAGGCATTAGCCCAAATTAACCATAATAAATGTGGCAGCTGGGTAGTTCATTTTTTTCAAGATAGTTTTGATGATAATCTTCAGCTGGGTAAAAATGGCACACAGGCACCACTTCGGTGACTATCTGGCGGCTTCCCCACCGGCCACTTTTCATTAGCTGAAACTTAGCGCTTTCAGCTTGTTGTTTCTGCTGTTTATCGTGAAAAAACACGACACTACGATACTGACTGCCCATATCTCCACCTTGTTGATTGAGTGTGGTGGGGTTATGGTTAGCCCAAAAAATCGCGAGTAACTGCTCAAAACTGACTAGCTGTGGATCAAATTCGACTTCTACTACTTCGGCGTGGCCGCTAGTTCCTGTTTTAACTTGTTGATACTCTGGATTTTCTATCTTGCCACCCATGTAACCGCAACGAGTTTGATTAACGCCATCGATTTGCTTGAAAAAATATTCCACGCCCCAAAAACATCCTGCTCCAAAGGTTGCACGCGCCATACCCGGCTCCTTGTTAATTAATTGTGTTGATGTGTGGTGGGTTTACCATCCAGATGGCTAGATAGTGCGCAAGCGTTAGATGAATTGCAATACATCTACCTGAGAAAAATTTCAACTAGGTTCTAGGTTTATCACGCGTTTTTGCGTGATGGCTCCCGAAAGTCATTAAGTTTGTGTTAGTATTCTCGCAGGAAATTAAATCAATAAGTTAATAATTATACAAGGGATGTAACATGTTAAAGACCTTACGGACCTTTCATGATTTTTTAGCCATTACCTTAGCTAACCCGTATTATCTGGGCGCTGAAGGCCCGGTGACGTTAGAAAATGGAACTCGCATCAGTATTTGGGATACCGGAGTATTGCTGGTTGAGCCAGCGGTCACTTGCCAAACGCACACGGATCTAGTGCTTTCAAGTGGCGTGCATGGTAACGAAACTGCGCCGATTGAGTTATGTAATAAAATGATTGCCGATATTGTGAATGGCACATTAGCCGTTGCGCAGCGGGTGTTATTTATCTTTGGTAATCCGCAGGCGATCCACCACAGCACTCGAATTGTTGAAGAGAATCTAAACCGTTTATTTAGCGGCGAGCATTCGCGTCAACCGGGTCTTGTCAATAAAGAGCGTCACCGCGCCAAAGCGCTCGAAGGTTATGTTCGTCGCTTTTACGCTAAAGCCCCCAGTGGTGAGCGTAACCGTCTGCATTATGATCTTCACACAGCTATTCGCGGTTCAGTTCATCCTCAATTTGCCATTTATCCTTATCCAGATAGCAAACCTTATTATCAAGCGCAGCTGCAGTTTTTACAGCAAGCAGGTATAGATACTGTGCTGCTGCATAATGGCCCAACCACCACCTTTAGTTATTTCTCTGCCCATGAATTTGACGCGCACGCTTTTACCATAGAACTTGGCAAGGTGCTGCCTATGGGGCAGAACGATTTACGTCAGTTTGCTGAATTTGACTATGCGACCCGCGCCATTATTAGTGAGTCAGTCGCTAGCACTCATCATGAGTTTGATTTATCCAAAATGAATATTTATCAGGTCAGTCGCAGCATAGTGAAACAGCATGATGGATTTCGCTTAAATTTTGCCAAAGACTTATGCAATTTTAGCCGGTTTGAGCAAGGCGCAACCTTAGCGTTTGATAATGAGCAAGCGGTAGTCGTTGAAGCTCAATTTGAAGTAATAGTGTTCCCCAATGCGGATGTTCCTAAAGGCCAGCGCGCCTTGATTTGCTTGCAACCCGCGCAGGATGTGCAGTGGCTGTAAACTATTTGAGACACATCAAGCTGTTAACAATTAAGTGACTCAGGTGTGAATGGATTGATCCACAGTTTACGTTAACGTAATGTTTTGGTTGTGCGTTAACTTTATCATTCAAGCGATTGATTTCGCCGACCAAAGAGCAGCAAACAATATGGTAACACGGAAGAAAGAAGCCGCCAGCCCGGTAACTCATAGAGTGAATTTTTTTGATGAAAGCACTGTCACTTATCCCATCTTAAAACTACTGCAAGCTGACGGTATTTTATATGATGGCGCTACGCCGCCTGTGATAGAAAAATCGCTTGCGATGAAAATTTATGATACGTGCGTATTTACTCGGGTATTAGATGAGCGGATGCTGGCCGCCCAGCGTCAAGGTCGTATCAGTTTTTACATGACCTGCACTGGCGAAGAAGCGGCGGTTGTTGGCAGTGTTGCGGCGTTAGCCGATGATGATGTCATCTTGGCGCAATATCGTGAGCACGCCGCGATTCGCTTTCGTGGTTTTACCACTGAACAATTTATGAATCAGATGTTTAGCAATGAAAAAGATCTGGGCAAAGGTCGGCAAATGCCAATTCATTACGGCAGTGCGGCGTTGCATTACCAGACCATTTCTTCCCCCCTTGGCACGCAAATTCCGCAAGCCAGCGGTGTGGCTTATGGCCTTAAAATGCAAGGCAAGCACAACGTGGCTATTTGCTACTTTGGTGAGGGCGCAGCCTCTGAAGGCGATTTTCACGCCGGCTTGAACTTAGCGGCTGTGCATCAAGCGCCAGTGATTTTCTTTTGTCGTAATAATGGTTACGCCATTTCGACCCCTACCTCTGAGCAGTATGCCGGTGACGGTATTGCTAGTCGCGGTTTAGGCTATGGAATTCGCACTATACGTGTGGATGGTAATGATATGTTAGCTGTGCTTGCCGCCACTCAAGAAGCGCGGGCTTATGCCTTAAAACATACTGCGCCGGTATTGATTGAAGCTATGACTTACCGTTTAGGCGCGCATTCGTCATCCGATGATCCTAGCGGTTATCGTTCACGGGAAGAAGAGGCTAAGTGGCGCGAGCACGACCCAGTGCAGCGGTTTAAATTATGGTTATTGAGTAAAGGGTGGTTGAGTGAAGAGCAAGATCAAGCCATGACTCAAGCCTATCGCGAGCAAGTGCTTGCCGCGGTGAAAGTGGCAGAGAAAATCCCCGCCCCAGCAATCGATGAATTAATTAATGATGTCTACGACACGCCAAGTGCTAACTTGCAGCAACAGCTCGATAGTCTCAAGCAACATATCGCTAAGTATCCAAAATCGTATCCAAAAACGGCAGGGAGGCTGTAACTGTGGCGCAAATTAATATGTTACAGGCCATTAATCAGGCCTTAATGACAGCGATGACGGCTGACGCCAAGATGGTGGTGTTTGGGGAAGATGTGGGGCATTTTGGTGGAGTTTTTAGAGCTACCTCTGGCCTGCAAGACAGCTTTGGTAAGGCGCGCTGCTTTAACACGCCGCTCACCGAGCAAGGTATTGCCGGTTTTGCCAATGGCTTAGCCTCAGTCGGTATGACAGCTGTGGCCGAAATTCAGTTCGCTGATTACATTTTCCCAGCTTTCGATCAAATAGTGAATGAATCGGCCAAGTTTAGGTATCGCAGTGGCAATGAGTTTAATGTCGGTGGTTTAACCTTTAGAACGCCATACGGCGGCGGCATTGCTGGCGGTCATTATCACTCGCAATCACCCGAAGCTTATTTTATTCATACCCCTGGTTTAAAAGTGGTCGTGCCGCGCAATGCTTATGAGGCAAAAGGCTTGCTGTTAGCAGCCATTGCCGATCCTAATCCTGTCATCTTCTTTGAACCTAAACGTTTATATCGCGCATCGGTGAGTGATGTGCCCGAGCATGCCTATACCATAGCACTAGGACAAGCTGAAGTTGTGACACCAGGCACTGATATCACGGTTCTGGCTTGGGGCGCACAAATGGAAATTGTTGAGCAAGCTGCGGCCATGGCCGCTGACATAGGCATTTCTTGTGAAGTCATTGATTTAAAAACTCTGGCGCCTTGGGATGTTAATACAGTTGCAGATTCTGTGCGTAAAACAGGGCGCTTGTTAATCAATCACGAAGCGCCATTAACCGGCGGTTTTGCTGGCGAGATAGCTGCCACTATTCAACAAGAATGTTTCTTGTCGTTAGAGTCACCCATAGCGCGTGTGTGCGGCTTAGATACGCCATATCCGTTATGCCATGAAAAAGAATATATGCCAGATAGCTTAAAGACCTTTGAAGCTATCAAGGCCAGCTTGGCTTATTAGGGAAATCAAGATGACAGATTTTATTTTGCCTGACATAGGCGAAGGCGTGGTTGAATGTGAACTCGTCGAATGGCTAGTGGCTGTGGGTGATAAGGTAGCTGAAGATCAGCCTATTTGTGATGTCATGACAGATAAGGCCTTAGTGCAAATTCCAGCGCCTCTCGCAGGCGTGATTTCTAAGCTTTATTACGCTAAAGGTGAGCTCGCTAAGGTGCACCAGCCCTTGTATGCCATTAATGTTGAAGGCCAGACTGTGATTAGCCCCCAAGCCGCGGTTAACACCGAAGCAGGGTTTGAAAAACAAGCTGAGATTGCTGGCAATAATGCTGCTTGTAGTCGCACGGTCAATACAAATCAAAATGCGGCGAGCCAAAGCGCACACGTTAATAGTGAGTCATCCATCACGTTGGAAGATTTTTTATTGCCAGATATAGGCGAAGGCATAGTCGAGTGCGAATTGGTGGAATGGTTAGTCAGTGAAGGCGATTGGGTCAAGGAAGATGAGCCTATTTGTGATGTCATGACAGATAAAGCCTTAGTACAAATCCCTGCGCTCAGTGACGGTCAAATCCGCCATTTCTATTATCGTAAAGGGCAATTAGCTAAAGTGCATTCGCCTTTATATGCCATTGCCGTTGCCAAAAAAGTAGCGCCTGCACAACCTAAAACTCAATCTGAACCACATGCGTTAGCGCAGGCGGCTAATTTCACTCAACAAGCGCCAAGTGCACCGTCTGTAATAGCTGTGCAGGGCTCAGCAGTGCAGGGCACAGCACAGCAACAAATAGAACTAAAGACAGCGCAACATATAGCGCTAGGTAAAGCATTAGCAAGCCCAGCTGTACGGCGATTAGCCCGCAGTTTAGATATTAATTTAGCGGCAGTCACAGGCTCAGGGAAACACGGGCGCGTGTATAAAGAGGATGTTGAAAAGTATCATCAAGCGCCATATTCACCAAGCCAAACAGCGCCGCTTGCTATGGTTAACGAAGTTACTAGTGGTGCTAACGCTGCGCCACCCTCAACCACGCCTGAAACCGCGTTAAGTGTTAATGCGCTGACCACGAATGGTCATCGCACTGAAGCCATTAAAGGGGTTAAGGCCGTGATGGCACGCTTAATGGCTGAATCTGTCGCGACTATCCCGCACTTTACTTATTGTGAAGAGCTTGATTTAACTGAACTCATAGCACTGCGTCAAGCAATGAAGCAGCAATACCAAGCAGCAGATTATAAGCTGACTATGATGCCGTTTTTTATGAAGGCAATGTCGCTTGCTCTTACACAATTTCCGCTCATGAATAGCCGAGTAAATAATGATTGCACTGAGCTTACCTATTTAACTGACCATAATATTGGCATGGCGGTGGATTCCAAAATTGGCTTGTTGGTACCCAATGTTAAGCAAGTACAAACTAAATCGATTATTGATATCGCCCGTGATATTACCCGCTTAACGGATGACGCCAGAAGCGGTCGAGTAAGCCCTAATGATTTAAAACAAGGCACTATTACCATTTCTAATATTGGTGCCATTGGTGGCACTGTCGCTACGCCTATTATCAATAAGCCAGAAGTGGCGATTGTCGCCTTAGGGCGGGTACAAGCCTTGCCGCGCTTTAATGCTAAAGGCGAGGTAGAGGCAAGGCAAATAATGCAGATTAGCTGGTCTGGCGATCATAGAGTGATTGATGGCGGCACAGTGGCGCGTTTTTGTAACTTGTGGAAGTCGTACCTTGAGCAACCGCAAACCATGTTGATGGCAATGCGCTAATCGCTCGGTCGGAAGTTAACAGCATTATTGTTTATCTGAGTTCAATTGAAGGCGCTACGGCGCCTTTTTTGATGCTTAAGTCGCAGCAGAAAGGTTTGTTTCATATATCGCATTTCTTTATAATCAGGACACTTGTTTGACGTTGGAATTTTTATGGAACACTCAGCTTTTACTCTTCCTAGCATAGATTTTCGTTTTCCGCCCAAGCCTGCGCCCTTGGATGATAGCCAACGAGCAGCCTATAAAGCTGAGATCAAATCCTTACTTGCCCAGCATAATGCGGTACTGGTTGCCCATTATTATACTGACCCAGAAATCCAAGCCTTAGCCGAAGAAACCGGTGGCTGCGTTTCTGATTCGTTAGAAATGGCACGCTTTGGCCGCGATCATCCAGCGCAAACCCTGATCGTGGCTGGGGTTAAGTTTATGGGCGAAACAGCTAAGATTTTAAGCCCAGAAAAAACGGTATTAATGCCAACCTTAGAAGCTACTTGCTCGCTTGATTTGGGCTGTCCGATAGAAAGCTTCAGTGCGTTTTGCGACGCCCACCCGGATCATACCGTTGTTGTGTATGCCAATACCTCTGCGGCAGTAAAAGCACGCGCTGATTGGGTAGTGACTTCAAGTATTGCCCTTGAAATTGTTGAGCATTTAGATAGCGAAGGCAAAAAAATTCTGTGGGGCCCAGATAGACACTTAGGCAGCTATATTGCCAAGCAAACTGGCGCCGATATGCTGTTATGGCAGGGCGAATGTATTGTTCATGATGAATTTAAAGCCCAAGCATTGGCTCGGTTAAAAATGCAGTATCCTAATGCTGCCGTGTTGGTGCACCCTGAGTCACCCGCCAGTGTGGTGGAAATGGCCGATGCTGTGGGCTCTACCAGCCAATTGATCAATGCGGCTAAAACCATGAGCAATGACACTTTTATTGTGGCTACCGATAAGGGCATTTTCTATAAGATGCAGCAAGCCGCGCCGGGTAAAACCTTAATTGAAGCGCCTACGGGCGGTGAGGGCGCTACGTGCCGCAGCTGCGCCCATTGCCCATGGATGGCCATGAATGGTTTGCAAGCCATTAAATCAGCGCTGGCTGATACTGATAAGTCATCTCATGAGATTTTTGTGGATGAAAGTTTACGTGAGCGCGCCAAATTACCACTCGATCGTATGCTTAATTTTGCCGCGGAACTTAATGTCAAAATTAAAGGTAACGCGTAACTGGGTTTAAGGAGTTTAGAGACTGTGCCGCGTGACTGCGGATCTGCTTCTAACACCTAATCAGAGCACTAATCCCAAACCCGCCATTGGCGGGTTTTTCGTATTAAAAAAGCGCAGATAATTCAGTATGCTGCCTCTTTTATCTTAGATTGTTCATTCTGCGGGCAAACGGGCGCGTTAGCGGTTTTTTCCCTTGATAACCACAGCACTTTTGCGTAAAGTACCGCTCCGTTGCCTTAGTGAAGTTGTGGATATCCATTACATCTTATTCTGAGAACAATATTGGTGAGGTGTCCGAGTGGCCGAAGGAGCACGCCTGGAAAGTGTGTATACGGTAACGTATCGAGGGTTCGACTCCCTCCCTCACCGCCATATTTTAACTAGTTGCACTGTGTTTGCGGCTAGTGCCGAAAGGTAATCAGTTAAAAAAACTAAAAGTTTAAATACAACTGATAAAAGAAAGACAGTAAGAACAAACAATTTGGTGAGGTGTCCGAGTGGCCGAAGGAGCACGCCTGGAAAGTGTGTATACGGTAACGTATCGAGGGTTCGACTCCCTCCCTCACCGCCATATTGAAACAAAAAAGCCGCTGATTATCAGCGGCTTTTTTGTTGTCTGTTTTTAGGTTCTTATGGCTAAGCAACTATCATTTTGCAACTACATATTATATGCCGTGGCCTTAATTGATTGGCCATCTTATCAAATCCCTTTTTGTTACTTTTCATCAATCACTTGCAAGCATTAGCTATAAAAATACAGCGATATAATTCATTGGTGATACAGTAGAAATCTGATAGTTACAGCGCTTAGTGACTAATTTTTGGTTGGCGAGGTCGATTTGAGAAAAGAACTAAGACAAAAAATCATCCAAGTTTGTGATCAAAAGATAGCGATGAAAGGGCTGGATGTTGGCGTCTCTTTTTATGCATTTTTTAAAAATAAAAATGATGAACCAGAAGTTTTAATGGAAGTTGCTAGATGGTGGATTGAAACTCATAGGTTAGATCACTTTGAAAAAGCCTCTAAAATTAAAAGCTTGGTTCAATCTGACGTTTAACTTACCAGCGGCAAATACAACACCTTAGTGCAAATATGTTATTTAATCTGCAAATAGATTCAGTAGCACAGTTGCTTGATAGTGAAAGCTATGGCACTACAGTAAAGTCAGCTTTGATCTTAGTGACTTACTAATCTCGTCATTTCAAATCTTAGTTTAATCTCCTTCCTTGTCATTCATAAGGTTAATGCTAACGCCCGCAGAGGCTTAACGTTAATCGCTTGAACATTATGCTGTTTGCTTCGCTTTGCTCGCGCTAAGATGATTGAAATATGTCTTAGCGGCTAGGGTATGCGATGTGCTTAGGTAGAGTTCGATATTTGTGGTTGATTCATATCGGTTTAAGTTCGGTATTAAGCTTAAGCGTGCAAGCGCAAACGGTTCCTGAAATTGGTGAATTACTGTTTGAAGAAAACTTTAATCACCTTGATACCACTCTTTGGCAAGTGAGTGAAGGTAATGGTTGTCATCAAGGGCAAGACTTATGTGGCTGGGGCAACCAAGAATTGCAATACTATCGTCAAGATAATGTCGGCATTGAAGATATTGCCAATGAGCCAGGTAATCGCGCCTTAGTATTAAAGGCTGAGCGCGGACCTAGTGGTAAGTTACCAGCCTTTTATTCTGGAAAAGTTGATAGCAAACAAGGCCTTCACTTGCAGTTTGGCATGGTGGAAATTCGAATGCAAAGCCCCGCTGTGAAAGACGGTTTATGGCCTGCAGCTTGGATGCTTGGCGCGAATAATAAGTCATGGCCTAAGAATGGTGAAATCGACATCATGGAAATGGGGCAGCATCAACAAGCTAAAACCATGGCGCAGCACCCTAATGCTGATAGTAATCATTATGTGGGCAGTAATGTCATTTTTCATGCTGATGCTGCGTGTGCCAGTGATAATCCCACCTGCGCGGCCATGACAGCTTGGCAAAACGATAATGCTTATGTGGCTAAACATTCGCTGGCAGAGCGATTTGTGGTGTACCGCTTATATTGGGGTGCTAGCCATATTCGCTTTACTATTGTCGACGATGGCCAAGAGCATGATATGTATGCCAGCCCGATAGCAATCCCAGCTGATGCCAGTGAGTTACTAGAACCTTTCTACCTTATTTTTAATCTCGCCGTGGGCGGCACTTTTACCGAAGCGCAAACGGCTCAGCAGGTGAGCGCGCCGCTACCCGCTAAATTACTGATTGATTATGTGCGGGTTTATCAATTAAACGATGCGGGCAAGGTTACGCGTTTGCCTTAAGTGAATGATGACATTGCGCTAGCTAACATGCTGAAGTATTTACACTAAGCAGGCGTTGAACTCTCCCAATTTATTTGGTTTCTCTATAGCTATATTCCCGCGCTTCCCGACATATTTTTGCTAAATAACTGTGATGCTGATTGTATATACAGTTAATTGGCTTTGGCTAGGTTTGTGGTTTTGCGGTTAACTTTTATTTGCTTAATAGTATCAATAGTTTGCATTGTGTAAATTCTGGTTCTTGCTGAAAATAATGTAGATTAATTATTGGATATAATTAATGAATAATTAAGTCTTCTATGGTCGTGACGTTATTTTTGGAAATGTAACGGAGTATAATCGCGGCTGAAAAACGAGCGTTGTAGATAGGACTCATAGTATGCGTCGGCGGTTATCTGGTTTTACTCTAATTGAATTAGTGGTAGTGATTATTATTCTTGGGGTCTTGGCTGTGGTTGCCATTCCTAAATTTATCGATTTGAAAGATGATGCGATTAAGTCAGCGCTGATGGGGCAATTTACGGCCTTTGAAAGTGGTGTAAAGATGTATCATTCTGGTTGGTTAACGGGCGGTAATAGTGGTGCAATTGCAGCCTTACCTAATTTTGGAGATGGCAATGTATCTTCTACCGAAACTGGGTATCCCTATTCCACTTCTAACACAAAAACTCACCAATTTACTGCTTGTGAAGAAGTGTGGTTTGGGTTGACACAAACCGATGTATCAATAGCCTATGTGGAAGATAAGAATTTAGCGACGGCTGACGTTGATGTTGGTTATACCTACGATGATAATACTTGCATTTATCGTGGCGTTAAGCTCATTCAGCAGGATAAAGAAACTATCGAAATGATTTACAATAACTTAACGGGTGACGTAACTATCAGTTCAGGCCGTTATAATCCGAATCCTAAACCTGAGCCTAATCCGGAAGCTTAGCCTGTGTTAAGATTTAAACGCTAATAAAAAGCCTGCAATTGCAGGCTTTTTTGTTGGTGGGGATCTAAGCCTTAGATTCTTAGTTATAACAAGGGGCTAAACCAGTAGAAAAATTGCTCCATAAAGCGCTTGTGAATACGCCGATTTTTCCACTCTTTACGATTAACCTTAATGCAGTGGTCGAGATAACCATCATGCAGTGCTACCAAGGATTGAGTAAATTCAAGATTATCTACGGCTAAGGTCACTTCAAAGTTAAGCCAAAGGCTGCGCATATCTAAGTTAACCGTGCCTATCAGGCTAAATTGTTCATCAAATACGACAGATTTAGTGTGCAGCAAACCGCCTTGAAACCTATGAATGTGCACGCCAGCATCAAGTAACTCACTAAAAAATGAGCGGCTAGCCCATTCAACCATCATAGAATCGTTTTTATCGGGAATAATCAAGGTGACCTTTAATCCGCGCTGCGCCGCAGAGCACAGGGCAAATAATAAGACTTCGCTCGGCACAAAGTAGGGGGTGGTGATAGAAATGCTGGTAGTCGCTTGATAAATACTTTGTAGCAATACTTGCTGAATAATAGCTTCAGGCATGCCAGGCCCAGATGGGATCACTTGCACCATGTCTTTAATGGCATCGTCATGATGGGCATTGAGTTCAGGTATGGCAGGCAAATCCCGTTCGCCAGTTTCACTTTCCCAGTCCCAAGCATGAATTGAGTGCAGCACTGGCACATTGCTGCCAGTTACCCGCACCATCACATCTATCCATTGGCCAACGCCAGCATTTTGCTTGAAAAAAGCAGGATCGACTAAATTCATCGAACCTGTATAGGCAATGCGATTATCTATGACCACAATTTTGCGATGCATACGTAAATCAATACGTTGAAAGAACATGCGAAATGGCGATACCGGCAGGGCAGCGTTAACCCGTATACCGGCATTTCTCATCATTTGTGGCCAGTGACTCTTGAAAAACGCACCACTACCGGCAGCATCCAGCAGCACTTTTACGCTTACACCGCGCTGGTGCGTCTGAATTAAGGCATTAGCCACTTCATCGGCAAGGCCGCCTGGGTGCCAGATGTAGAACTCCATGGAAATGCTGCTGTTTGCTTGATGAATATCTATGATTAATTGCTTTAAAATAGCATCGGTCGTGCTTATCAGTTGTAACTGATTGTCAGCCAGCGCCGGTATGCCTAAGCGGCGTTCACACAAATGGCTAATTTCGCGACTAAAGGCGCTTAAGGTTTGCGGTTGATATAAACGCCATTTATGTAAGCTTGCAAACCATTGACCATAAGGGGGAAACATGGCGCGAGCGCGTTGTGCGCGTTTGCGGCCTAAGTTTAATTCACCAAACAGTAAGTAGGCGATAATGCCGCCAACGGGCACCACGAAAATAATCAGCATCCATGCGAGCGCAACGCCAATGGCGCGGCGTTTGGTGACAATTCGCACTGTGACACCTGCGATCACCAGCCAATACAGCATAATGCCGGCTATGGTTAGCAAGCGATATAGCTCTTCTAATCTCATTTCCATGGTGACACTCATCAACTTAGTTACACTCACTCTAGGTAAATAACGCCTTATTCATCATCAGGCCGCTTGAATATACGGCTAGTGTACCTTGCAATGAAAATACTTCATGTTAAAAAAATATTATCTAATAAGTAGTTATGATGATTATGCTCAAATTTTTAAGTCATCATAATCAAATAAAATCATTATTGCTTCAAGCTCATCAATGCTTCAAGCGTAATGATGGTCATTAACCCTGTGGCTACAAGGCTAAGCAGCTAAGGTTACTACTACCCATTAAGCATTACAGCTTGTTAGTGTACAGGATAAATTATGGCGGTAATGCTTGTTTTATTGGCCTTAGTTAGTAAGAATGACCGCTTTTTTGTGGGCTGCATAGCAGAAGAAGCGTCAATATGGCTAATACACACATCATCATAGGTCTAACCAACCCTAAAAGCCCTACCAATGTGGGCGGAGTCATGCGTGCAGCTGGCTGTTATAGTGCGCAAGAGGTGCGTTATACCGGTATGCGCTATCAGTATGCAGCGGCTCATTACACTCAATATGATACTGACACCCAAGGTGCCCGCGAAAATATTCCGTTAATGGCTGTGACCGATTTATTGGAAGGTCTTGCTGATGACGTTAAGATTATTTGTGTCGATTTAGTCGTGGGCGCGCAAGCATTGCCGGATTTTGAGCATCCGGCCAAAGCTATTTATATCTTTGGTCCCGAAGATGGCA
This sequence comes from Shewanella sp. SNU WT4, assembly GCF_006494715.1. Taxonomy (NCBI): domain Bacteria; kingdom Pseudomonadati; phylum Pseudomonadota; class Gammaproteobacteria; order Alteromonadales; family Shewanellaceae; genus Shewanella; species Shewanella sp. SNU WT4. Next base: position 2,457,087 of record NZ_CP041151.1, on the reverse strand, counting down.
CCATTAGCCAAGCGGTTATCGATAAGGCTGATGCTGTAGTGTATGTACCGACAGAAGGCTGCATGAATTTGGCGGCCTCGGTTAATGTTTTGCTTTATGACCGCATGGCTAAGGCCAATAAGCAAGGCAGTGATGAGCTCATTAAACGGAGCCGTGATACCAATAACCGCGTAAAAGTAAAATCTACCACTAACTTCGCTAAGTAAATGGCGGCGTTTAGCATCTCTTTGCTTAAGATCAGTAAGCATTAACGCTAACTGGTCTTAATGCTTGTATGGTTTTAATCTCTGTATGCTCTTAATGCCAATATGGTATTACTCCTCCAAAGTAGACTGGCGGCCTTGGCACGTTACCCGTCAACATCTCCCGATATCCTAAGCGGTCACTTAAACTTGCTATCCAAGCTATCTAACTAAGTTAACTATGCAATTTAAGCTAACCCAATAATCTAAGTAATCTAAGTTAACTAAGGCTACTTAGCTTTATATCCTTTGTGACTATTCCTGTTTACCTCGCCATCATTCGTACCTATGTTAGTTATTGTTGTTAGCGTAGCTTTACAGCCGTGAGGTTATTAGCTCTGCGCTAAGGATTGCTGTTGGCCTATGGGCTGATTAGTATGAAGACAGGAGTTAACAGCATGCTTTGGCTTATAGTGGTGATTTATCAGTGCTAGCGTTAGCCAAAGCATCAATTTTGAGGGAGTCGCCAGTGCCTTGCCCATATAGCCATTCCAATCGCGATGCTAACCATCAGCCAGTATCTGATTCATTATCTGAGCCATCATCTGAGTCATCCACAGAACCCGTGAGTGCTAAGGTTGACTCATCACTAACGAATAATCGTGAGCTTGAAACTAATATCCATACGGATTTTAAGGATGAGATGTCATATGGTGATTATCTTCATCTTGAACAAGTGCTTGGTGCGCAGCACCCCTTAAGCGCAGAGCATGATGAGATGCTGTTTATTATTATTCATCAAACCAGTGAGTTGTGGCTCAAACTGGCTGGGCATGAAGTCAGCTGCGCGATTGCTAATATACAAGCGGGTAACGCAGGCCATGCATTTAAGGTGATAGCGCGAGTTAAGCATATCTTTAATCAGTTAACTCAATCTTGGTCGATTTTATCCACCTTAACCCCGGTGGATTATCTTAAGTTTCGTGATGCCTTAGGGCATTCATCGGGATTTCAGTCATGCGGTTATCGAAAACTTGAATTCTTACTGGGTAATAAAAATGCAGCCCTGCTGACAGTGCATCAAGACCGGCCTGAGATTTATCAAGAATTAACTACCGTTTTGCATAGCCCAAGTTTGTATGACGTGACTTTACAATCACTTAATCGTCATGGATTGTTAGACGATGCCAGCGTACTAACGCGCGATGTGAGTTTGGCTTATCAAGCCCATGATAGTGTGTTGCAAGCATGGCTTAGGGTTTACCGCGAACCTGAACGCTATTTTGAATGTTATGAATTGGCAGAAAAGCTTATCGACATTGAAGATAGTTTTCAGCAATGGCGTTTTAAACATATGTACACAGTGCAGCGTATTATTGGCAATAAAAGCGGTACTGGCGGCTCATCTGGGGTTGGTTTTTTAAAGAAAGCTTTAGATATCAGTTTTTTCCCTGAACTATTTGCATTAAGAACCCATTTGTAAGCTCGGCTCTTAAAGAATCATATGAGTTATATGAAAATCCTCACTGCCAAGGAAACACCCATGGATAAACCCGTGACTAAACAAATGCCTATGCCAATAGCTAAGTCAGTAGCTAAGTCAGTAGCTAAGGCAGATGGTGTGCCTACAAGTGTAAACGTAGCAGAATCCTTTAATGAGTTAGCTTGTCAGCTGGCGCCTCATTATGCTGCATTTAAAGTGTCAGAGCGGATATTACTCACAGGTCACTCCCATCAAGCTTGGCCAGATATTACCAAACATGGCATGTTGCAGTGTTTTGAGGATGCAGCTTGTCATATTGATGATAAATGGGGCTTGGCTTTTACACAGGCCGAGCGGGTGCGTCAGTTTTATCGAGGCTTATTAGGTGAGGCTCATGGGCAAATCGCCTTAGGGGCTTCGACCCATGAACTCATGTTACGTTTTCTATCGGATTTGAACTGGAGTAAAGCTGCCAAACAGTCAGCATCAAAGCCAATCAATATAGTCACCACTGATGGCGAATTTCATTCACTACGGCGGCAATTGCACAGCTTAAGGTCGTTGAATATCAATATTATCAGTGTGCCTGTGGCGCCACTTGAAACCTTAGCGAGCCGCATTATAGATGAGCTTAATGCTGCTACCGCTGCAGTGATGGTTTCTGCTGTGTTTTTTGAAACCAGCGTCATCTTTAGTGATGTGGGGCGCGTGGCCTTAGCCGCTAAAAGTCTTGGGATCCCTTGCCTTGTAGATGCTTATCATGCGCTTAATGTAGTGCCCTTTAATCTGGAATTATGGCAGTTAGAGTCAGCCTTTATTGTGGCGGGCGGCTACAAGTATTGTCAGGCCGGGGAAGGTAACTGCATGCTGCGTATTCCGCCAGATTATCATGGCCGGCCACTCATTACCGGCTGGTTTGCTGAATTTGATGTGTTAAATCAAGCGGTCGGTGAGGTTAATTACGGCTGCGGGCAAGCGGCATTTGCCGGTTCGACCTATGATCCTTGCAGTCACTACCGCGCAGCTGTTGTGTTTGATTTTTTTAAGCAGCAACAACTAAGTGACATTAGGCTGCGCCATATCAATCAGCAGCAAATCAAGTTGTTATGGCAAGGCATTGATTCTATGGCGTTGGCGCCGGAAGTATTGTATCTGCCAACGCACTCAATCAGTGCTAATGGCGGTTTTATATCACTCGTTACCCCTAAGGCTGATATTTGGGTCGAGGCCCTTAAACAGCGCGGTATAAGCTCAGATAGTCGCGGGCAGTATTTACGCTTAGGCCCCGCGCCTTATGTGACTAAAAGTCAGCTTGAACAGGCTCTTAATGTGATTGAAGATGTCGCCAAGCAAGTTAGTGAAGGTTAATGGCTTTATGGCGCTATTGTTCATGAATATTTATTAAGTCGAGCTTTGGCTGTTGGCAGTTATACTCAAGAAAAATCTTGGTTTTCAATCATGAAGAAAGTGTGGCGCAGGCTTATTGTATTAACAGCGGTAGTCAGTATTGCAGGGGTTACTGCCTTTAGTTATGTGTTCGAGCAATTTGCGACAACGGCCGCGGCTCGTATTGACGGTCAGCAAGCCAATTTTGTTAATCAGTGTGTGGTGAATGATATGGTGACGCCGCTGGATGAGCAGGGCAAGTTAAGCATTGGGGTGTGGAATATTTATAAACAGCAGAAACCGCAATGGGAGGGACAACTCACCAAAATGGTGACTGCCAATCAATTACTGTTATTGCAAGAAGCCAGTTTAACGCCAACGCTCAAATCATTTTTAGCTAAAACCCATAGTGAAGTTGTGATGGCGCGAGCATTCAGCGGCTTTAATATCATTAATGGCGTGATGAATATAGCTAAAGCCTCAGCGCTAGAATCTTGTGCTTGGCTCGCTAAGGAGCCGTGGATCCGCTTACCTAAGTCAGCACTGGTCACTCATTATGCCTTGTCTAATGGCCAGACCTTGCTGGTTATCAATATTCATTCCATTAATTTTGAATGGGGCAATAAACGCTTTCATTCACAATTAATGGCCTTAACCGATGCCATTGAAACCCATACAGGACCATTAATTATTGCTGGTGATTTCAATACTTGGCGCCAAGCTAGGCAAACTATGGTGCTGAAATTTATTGAAAAGTTTAATCTGAGTGAAGCCGTGCCGCTGGATGATCATAGAACGCGCGTCTTTGGTCATACCTTAGATCATCTCTATTATCGTGGTTTAACCTTAACGTCAGTGTCGGTTGAAAACATTCTTAGCTCAGATCACAACCCGATTTCAGCAAGCTTTACGCTTGATAAGCTTACAAACAGCCAGGAGCTTGATGCCAACATTAACTAATAGGTAGCTAGTTTTGAGTAAATGTAACAAATGATGATGTTCGGCTGACACTTTTTGGGGATTGTGGTTTACTTGTGAGCACAAATGACAGCATCTGACTTCTTTCAATGCGCGAGAGCTTTTTGGCGAGGGATTCCATTAAAGCTGCAGCAATCAAAGATAGGTCGGCAATCGGCAGTCGCTGTTTCCCCACAAAGCGTTTAGCAAGGAATAATAATGAAAAAATCTGCACTCATACTCGCTATGTCACTAGGGCTAGTGGCTTGTCAATCAGCTGAAAATAATGGGCTGGCATCCAATAATTCTGCAGAGGCACAAGCTGCGAAGTTATCAAGCTTAGGCGCTGAGCAGCAGGGGTTTACTGCCTTTAGTCAATCATTTATTGAGCAACTGTGGCAACAAGCGCCAACGTGGGCCTTGTACGCTGGCTTTCATCAATACGATGGCAAGCTTGAAGTGCCAAGTGCTAACAGTCGCGCTCTACATTCGGCCTTTGTTAAGGCTAAATTACTGGAATTGCAGCGCTTTAATCCCGCCTTATTGTCAGCCAACGAGCGCACGGATTACTTGTTGATAGAAAATTTGCTTAAACAATGGCAATGGGAAATCAATGAATTTAAATCTTGGCAGTGGGATCCTTCGCAATATAACGTCGCTGGTGGTTTTGCGCAGATAATTAATGAGAATTTTGCGCCGTTAGAGCAGCGTCTAGTGAGCGTGCTGGAGCGTTTGCAAAGTGTGCCCGCTTACTACGCAGCGGCGCGAGACAACATTAAAGATCCGACCTTAGAGCATACACAATTAGCCATTTTGCAAAATCAGGGCGTATTTTCAGTCTTCTCCGATGATTTACTGTCCAAAGTTGATGCTTCCGCGTTAACTAATGCGCAAAAGGCATTGTTTAAAGTGAGATTGCAAGCTGCCAACTTGGCGGTGCAGCAACATATTGATTGGTTAAAGGCGCTCGAGACCGAGTTAACGCAACAGGGGGCTCGTGACTTTAGAATTGGCGCCGATTTTTACGAGCAAAAGTTTGCCTTTGATATTCAATCGGGCATGACTGCAGCGCAGCTTTATCAAAAGGCGGTGGCCGAAAAAGCGCAAATTCAGCAGCAGATGGTAAAAATCACCACGGACTTATGGCCTAAATATTTTAAAGGGGCAATGCCGAGTGATAAGCAATTAGCTGTGCGTCAATTGATTGATCACTTGTCGGTTAAGCATGTTAAGGCGGAAGATTTTGTTACTGAAGTCGAGCGACAAATACCTGAGTTAGTGGCCTTTGTTAACAGCAAAGAGTTAATCAGCTTAGATCCTTCTAAACCTTTGTTAGTGCGTAAAACCCCTGAATACATGGACGGGTTTGCGGGCGCATCCATTAGTGCCCCAGGGCCTTATGAGCAAAGCGGCAACACTTATTATAATGTGACGCCACTGACTGCCATGGACGCAGAATCCGCCGAGAGTTATTTACGGGAATACAATCACTGGATTTTGCAAATTCTTAATATCCACGAGGCCATTCCTGGGCATTATGCGCAGTTAGTGTATTCAAATCAGTCACCGTCGTTAGTTAAAAGCCTGTTTGGTAACGGCGCTATGGTGGAAGGTTGGGCGGTATATACCGAGCGCATGATGCTTGAAGAAGGCTATGGCAACTTTGAACCTGAAATGTGGTTAATGTATTACAAGTGGAATTTACGGGTTATTTGTAACACTATTCTGGACTACAGCATCCAAGTGCTGGGAATGGAGCGCCAAGCGGCACTGAATTTGCTGATTAATGAAGCTTATCAGCAACGCGCCGAAGCCGAATCAAAATGGCGCAGAGCGACCTTAAGTCAAGTACAATTAACCAGTTACTATGCAGGTTATCGTGAGATTTATGATTTCCGAGAGGAAATGAAGCAGCAACAAGGCGAGGCTTTCAAGCTTAAAGAGTGGCACGAGAACTTGTTAAGTTATGGCAGCGCGCCAGTGAAATATATTCGTGAGCTAATGATAAATAAGCAGTAATTTCCTAACTGTCATTAGTGAGTCATCAGAGTAGACCTGGAGCTTTGGCTGCTAGGTCTGAATTATTTGTTGAAGGAAACCCTATGCGTATTAGTGCAAATTTTGATTCAGGTAATATTGAGGTCATTAAACTCGATGATGCCGATGATATTCAGTTAGCCATTCGCCACGATGTTGGCGGCGAGTTTTATCAGTGGTTTAATTTCCGTTTTGAAGGTCAGGTTGGCCATAGATATGATTTGAAAATCGTTAACGCTGGTCAATCATCTTATCCTAAGGGCTGGGAGAACTATCAAGCCGTGGCGAGTTATGACCGCCAGACTTGGTTTAGACTGCCATGCCAATATAAAGATGGCGTGCTGCATTTAGAAGTTGAGCTTGATTGCGATGCCATTCAAATTGCTTACTTTGCCCCTTATAGCTACGAGCGTCATTTAGATTTACTGAGCCAAGTGCAGTTGCATCCAGAAGTGAATTTGGAGCATTTAGGCTTAACCTTAGATGGTCGCGATATGACCTTAGTAAAGATTGGTGATGAGGATGAAGGCAAAGCCAATATTTGGATCACGGCGCGTCAGCACCCGGGTGAAACTATGGCTGAGTGGCTGGTGGAAGGCTTGCTCAATCGCCTGTTAGATCAAGATTGCCCAGTAGCTAAGACATTAAAAGATAAAGCTAACTTTTATATTGTGCCCAATATGAACCCAGACGGTAGCGTGCGCGGTCATTTACGTACCAATGCCAAGGGCATTAATCTTAACCGTGAGTGGGCTAACCCTAGCCTTGATTCCAGCCCAGAAGTTTATTACGTCGTTAATAAGATGAAAGAGACGGGCGTTGACTTGTTTTATGATGTCCACGGTGATGAAGGCCTGCCGTATGTGTTTCTAGCAGGCTGTGAGGGTGTTCCGGCGTGGGATAGTCGTTTAGATGAGTTGCAACAAGCCTTTACTTCGGCGTTATTAATGGCCAGTCCAGATTTTCAAACTGAATTTGGTTATGACAAGGATGAGCCGGGTCTGGCGAATTTAACCATAGGTTCAAATTGGGTCGCCCAAACCTTTAATTGCTTATCTAACACCTTAGAAATGCCGTTTAAAGACAATGATAACCTTGCCGATCCTTTTGTGGGGTGGTCACCTGAGCGCTGCGTTCATTTAGGTGAAGCGTCGCTATTAGCTATGTTGGCAGTGGTTGATAAGTTACGTTAATCGAGGCAGCGTATGGCACTTATCCTATGTCCAAATTGCAAGCAGCGAATTTCAGATAAAGCCAAGCAATGTTCCCATTGTCAGGTTAATTTGCAAGCGGATCTCGGTTCGTTGCAACGAGTCCAACATATCAAACAGTCTCAGCGCTTAATGACGCAAGGCTTTATAGCTATGACTTTGTTTATCTTAGGCATGGTGTTATGGTTTTGGAATGGTGAAGTAGCCACAGGTTGGCGCGCTAATGTGGCGCTGGCTTGTTTTGTTTTTGGCTTTGTTGGCTATTTATTCGTGCGGATTCGTTTGGTAATTCATAAGCGGAATAGTATATGAAAGATGTAGAAACCTTGATTGAACAGATGCCTAACGAAGTGTATCAGCGATTGCTGACGGCAACCGAGATAGGTAAATGGGAAGATGGCTCGCTATTAACCGAAGCGCAGCGTGAGCACAGTTTGCAGTTGGTATTATTGTACCAAGCGCGTCATTTACAACAGACAGATCATCTCACGATTAATGAACATGGGCAGCTCAATGAATTGTCCAAATCTGAGCTTAAAAAGCAGTTTCGCGGTGACAGCATTGCCGAATTTAGTCATAACGATATTTAATGGCTAAGCTTGAGCTGTATTACTCAGCATGCTTAGCAATAAAAATAAGTGATAGGCAATAAGGGTTAGGCAATAAGAGTTAGGCAAGTTACCTAAAATAAGGCCAGTCAGTAGCTTACTGACTGGCCTTATTATTTTGAGTGTAAGAATTGTCTAGCTGCTTTTACTCAGTTAATTCACCGACTAAGTTTTGCATCATCCGCCGTTTAATCTCATTCGCACTTAAGTTTAACGATAATAGATAATGCAATTTGGCTAATGCGGCTTCGACAGTCATATCTGCGCCACTGATGACGCCTGCGCGTGCTAAGGCATTGCCTGTGGCGTAGCCCGACATATTGACGCGGCCTTGAAAACACTGAGTCAGATTGACTAGTACTATGCCTTGCTTATCGGCCTCGGTTAACACATCAAGAAATGCTTTATCTTCAGGCGCATTCCCCACACCGAAGGTCAACATAATGAGTGCTTTAACGGGCTGCTGGATCATATTGTTGATGATTTCTTTTGGCATGCCAGGGTATAAGGTGACTACGCCAATGGCTTGGGTATCGATTTGCGCCACATCTAATACATTGCTGGGCTCAGCTCCCAATTTACCGGCTTTGAGTTCAATCTTAATACCAGCTTCCATCAACAAGGGGAAGTTAGGGGACGCAAAGGCATCAAAGCCATCCGCATGGGCCTTAGTGCTGCGATTACCACGAAATAATTTGTTATTAAAAAATAACGATACTTCTGGAATAGGAAAGTTAGCGGCTATGTATAAGGCATTAAGGAAATTGATTTGGCCGTCAGAGCGCAGTTGCACCAAAGGAATTTGTGAGCCAGTCACAATCACAGGCTTACCTAAGCCTTGAAGCATGAAGGATAAGGCTGAGGCGGTATAAGCCATAGTGTCGGTGCCATGCAAGATAACAAAGCCATCATATTGATCGTAATGAGCTTTAATGTCGTTGGCAATGCGTTGCCAGTGACTTGGCGACATGTTGGCAGAATCTATCAAGGGCGCATATTCACTGATAGTGAATTCCGGCATTTCATCATGAAAGAACTCGGGCATAGTTTGAATATGCTGGGTGAAAAAACCGGATTGCGGAACGAAACCTTGTTCGGTTTTCTGCATCCCTATAGTGCCGCCCGTATATGCAACATAAATGGATTTTTTAGGCATAGGATAATTATTAAAAGAGGTGTGCGCAGATTATACAAAATTCTCGGCCGTTAAGGAAAACATTGATTGCTAGGTAGATCTTCATGGCGATTTTGCAGCTATCTATCTGGACGATAGTGAGTTAGTGACAATATTTTCGGCTCAAAGGCTTGGGGTTAGTTCACAGTGCTCCAGATAATATGGCTAGATTGTTAGACAACGAATGATTCATCACAATAAAAAAGCCTGCATTTGCAGGCTTTTGGTGACACTCGTCTGATAAGCACTCAGGCACTCAGGCACTCAGGCACTCAGGCACTTAGACGCTCAGACGCTTAGGTGCTCAGACGCTTAGTGCCAGTGCGCCGAGATTGTTAGTTAATCTGACACATTTCACACAGTAAATATTGACCTTGAGGGTCATTAAAATTGCGCAATTGAGTCATGGTTTGCTCCAGTGGCGCTAATAACTGCATCATCTGGGTTGAGTGGCTTTGTATTGGCGGCAGCCAGACTGAAACTGTACCAAATAATTGTTGCAGCATTTGTTGCTCGGTGGACAAGCTTTGCTCAATTAACTGGGTGTCATATTGCTTAAGTTTGGCAAGTTCTGCGGCTTTAAGAATAGCATTATCCATGTCCCCTAATTTATCGACTAGCCCTAAACCTACAGCTTCTTCACCTGTCCATACTCGGCCTTGAGCTATGGCATCAACGGCTTCTATGCTCATTTTGCGGCCAGTAGCAACGATAGATAAAAACTCTTGGTAGCCTTTATCTATGCTGCGCTGAATAACAGCAGCAACCGCGGGAGATAAAGGTCTGGTGAGACTTAACCCGGCCCAATCATTGGTTGCGACGCCGTCTGTATATATGCCAAGGCTTGCAAGAGAATCTTGGAAGCTAGTGAATAGCCCAAAGATGCCAATAGAGCCTGTGATTGTGCTAGGGCTGGCAAAGATATAATCAGCGTCTGCCGATATCCAATAGCCACCCGATGCGGCATAGGAACCCATACTGACTACCACAGGTTTGCCGGCAGCTTTAAAGGATAATAGCTCTTGTCTAATTTGCTCCGAGGCGAATGCGCTGCCGCCTGGGCTATCAACTCGTAACACTAAGGCTTTGATTTGGTAATCATACTTAGCTTTACGGATAAGCTTGGCAGTACTCTCACCACCAATGTCACCCGCTTCTTGATTGCCATTAAGAATTTGACCTTTGGCAACGATAATAGCAACCCTCTCTTGGCTAGAGGGAATAGGCAGAGGTTTGATTAGCTGATAGTAGTCCTCCAAACTGATTTGTTTGAAAGTATGGCTATCGCTGCTTTTATCTTGGCCAACCTTAGCAATCAGCCCTTGGCGGAATTGATCTAAAGTTTGCAGTTTATCAACCCAGCCTAACGCCAGTGCCACTTTAGCGCTGTCGCCATCAGTTTTATTCAGTTGTGCTAAATAGTCCTCAGCGCTCAGGGCTAATTGATTTGACTCAATCTTGCGATTTTCCGCTACAACTTTGGCATAGGTTTGCCAAAGATTATTGAGTAGCGACTGATTGGCTTCTTTAGCTTCTTCTGACATGTTATCGCGAATAAAAGGCTCAATCGCAGACTTATAAGTACCAACTCGAAACACATGGGTCTGGACTTTAAGTTTGTCTAGTGCGCTTTTATAAAACAAGCTATACAAGCTAAAACCTTCAATGGCGACAGCGCCTTGGGGGTTGAGTACTATTTCATCAGCAAAGCTTGCCAGGAAATATTGCTGCTGACTGAAATAGTTACCTATCACAGTGACAAACTTACCTTCGGCCTTAAAGCGGTTAATGGCATCACCCACGGCATGTAATTTACTGATCCCTGTATTGTTAAGATCTGATAAATCCATCACTAAGGTTGAGATTTTCTTATCTGTGGCCGCGGTATCTATGGCGTAAATAACATCGGCTAAGATGATTTCTTGATGACTCTTATCTTTATTGCCTTCTTGTAATAAGGCGCTAAACGGGTCGATATAGCGCTTTTGATCAACGATAGAACCTTCGATTTTGAGTACTAAGGCGGTGTTATCTTCTAATTGAATAGTACTGTCAGAGCTCAGCAAAGCCCACACTAATACTAATGCTCCAAAGAACACGAGATTTAAAATAATTTTACGAATTGCATTAATACTTATCCAAATTGCTCTGAAAAAACGCCTGATAAATGAAGGTTGTGCAGACATTTGCCGCTCCTCTAATAACCGATAGTCTAATGCTAACTTAAATTGCCATTTTTGGTTAATTTCAATTGTAAATAGGTTTATACCAGAATGTGTCAAACTGTTGAGCTTACCGCTGACACAAGGTATGCTCAGTTAAATCATGTGTTTTAAAAGGGTGTTTGAATGGCGCATTTCCCACATTTACTAGCCCCGTTAGATCTCGGTTTTACCCAGCTCAAAAATCGAGTATTAATGGGTTCAATGCATACTGGATTAGAAGAAGAAAAAGGTGGTTTTGAAAAACTGGCGGCATTTTACCGTGAGCGGGCGCAAGGTGGTGTCGGTCTCATAGTCACTGGGGGAATTGCGCCAAGTTTAAGAGGGCGTTTAGCCCCACACGCCTCGCAGTTAAGTTTTGGCTGGCAAGTCAGTAAACATCAGCTAGTCACGGATGCAGTGCACAGCGCTGGCAGTAAAATATGTATGCAAATTCTGCATGCTGGTCGCTACGCTTATCATCCTTTTAGTCAAGCACCGAGCCGTATTCAAGCGCCGATAAATCCGTTTAAACCTTGGGACATGTCAGCGCGGCAAGTGAGATGCACTATTAAGGATTATGCCAATAGCGCCAAACTTGCCCACGCCGCCGGTTACGATGGCGTCGAGGTCATGGGCTCTGAAGGCTATTTAATCAATCAATTCATTTGTGCTCGCACTAATAAGCGCACAGATGAATGGGGTGGCAGTTTTGAAAATCGTTGCCGCTTGGCACTTGAAATCATTCGCGCGATTCGCGCCAAAGTAGGCCAAGATTTTATTATCATCTTTAGATTGTCCATGCTTGATTTAGTCGATAACGGCTCGCGTTGGGATGAAGTGGTGCAATTAGCCCAATGGCTTGAGCAAGCGGGTGTGACCATTATAAATACCGGGATCGGTTGGCATGAAGCGCGTATTCCGACAATTGTCACCAGCGTGCCTCGCGGCGCGTTTGCTTGGGTGACTGAAAAACTCAAGCAACATGTGAGTGTGCCATTAATTGCGACCAATCGGATAAATACCCCCGAAATTGCAGAAGGCATTTTAGCGTCTGGTCAGGCGGATATGGTATCGATGGCAAGACCTATGTTGGCGGACCCTGAATTTGTCAATAAGGCTGCTGCTGGTAAAAGTGAGCTTATTAATACCTGTATCGGGTGTAATCAAGCTTGCCTTGACCATACCTTTGCCTTAAAACGCGCTACTTGCTTAGTTAATCCTCGCGCTTGCTATGAGACCGAGCTTAATTTTACTCCGGCAACTCAGCCTAAAAAAATTGCCGTCATGGGCGCGGGGCCTGCTGGCATGGCTTTTGCTGTTTATGCCGCTATGCGCGGCCATAAAGTGGTGTTGTTTGAAGCCAGTTCAACAGTCGGTGGGCAATTTAATCTTGCGCGTAAGATTCCAGGCAAAGAAGAATTTAACGAGACTATCCGCTACTTCTTAAAGCAAATTGAATTATGGCAAGTTGAGTTACGACTCAATACGCCATTAACCGTGGCGACATTTGAATCGGAAAGCTTTGATGAAATCGTTATTGCCGCAGGGGTTCGCCCAAGAAAACTCACATTACCCGGTTTTGATGCTAAAGCTGTGGTGACTTATCAAGAGTTATTAAATGGCAATGTTGAACCTGGTAATAAAGTCGCACTGATAGGTGCTGGTGGCATTGGTTTTGATATTGCCCATTTCTTGGGTGAACCCCACTCATCGACGTTAACCCCAAAGCGTTGGTATCAAGAATGGGGCATAGATGTTGATTATCAACATGCTGGCGGCATTATGACGCCCATAGTAGAAGCGCCCGCAAGGCAAATCACCTTAATGCAGCGTAAGACCACTAAAATGGGCGAGGGCTTAGGTAAAACCTCTGGTTGGGTGCACCGCGCCGTGTTAAAGCAGCATGGGGTTAAGATGCTTACTGGGGTTAATTACCTTAAGTTTGATGCAGAGGGCCTGCATATTGAGATTGATGGTAAAGCGCAAGTGCTAGATGTAGACCAAGTTGTGCTTTGCGCAGGGCAAGAATCCAATCGTGATTTAGTCGAAAGCATGCAGCAAACTGGCTTACCTGTGCATCTTATTGGTGGGGTTGATGTTGCTGCTGAACTCGATGCCAAGCGGGCGATTAGGCAAGGGGCAGAACTTGCTATCGCACTCTAGATAAGAGTTAACATTGTCTTAATAATTGAACATATGTTAGTAAATGAAGCCCAGTCATTATTCTTAATGCCACTCGCTTAAGAGCGAGTGGCATTTTTACTTGGATATTTCACTGTTTTCTTTAGCACCACACGCGGGTAGCTGGGCCGCTTCCTCTTTGGGGGTAAAATCAACCTTTTGCCATTTTCCCTCAGTCGTTTTAAGTGCTGTGGGATCGCACCCGGACTTCCTTTGTCGCTCCAACCAAACTCATCCTGTATTAAAAACAGGGCATTAATGAAACTTATCCTCTGTGGCTCAACTTTATGCTGCACTGCCATTGCGGCCATCTCTAGCCGAACAATATTGTAGGTCGTTAAGATCCCCCATAATTCTTGATACACCCCATTCTTCTTCTTACTGCGCAGGACAGGTTTATTTTCCAGTTGATATTGCTTTAGCTCACCATAACCCCTCTCTATCTCCCATCGCTGCCAATACACCTTGAGTAAATCGTTCACTGGATAGCTGTTGGGGCATAGGCAGGACGTGATAAACCCTTTGATATCACCTTTGGGTGACGGAATAAGGCGGGCTTGCCAGCGCTCCCCCAGATAAGGCGCTTGCTGTTTAGCTTGGGGGGATACCGGCATCTCAACCAGATGGTCATACTCTGAGAATGACTCGATAATTTGATAGCGGGTCTTAGACTTTATCGGGGTTAACCAATGGGTGTTTGCACCGCTTCCTTGCCAGCTGATGAGCAATTCGGCAGACATAAACCCACGGTCAAACAACGTGAGCGAATTCTCGGGAGCTGAGCCAATCAATTGCTGTGCATAGTGAATTTCACTGTGGGTAACAGGCCCGAAAGCCGCATCAGAAAGTAAGTGGCTACGAGTAGACATTAAGGTGACCGCCAGCACAGAGGGAAAAGAAGCCGTGCTTTGTGCAAAGCCAAAGTGATGGTTTTCTTCAGTGTTATGCGTCTTAAAATACGTCCCATCAACACTGAGCAATTTCAATCCCGCTATCTCATCAAATTCGCACTGTGTTTCCCACTGTGCAGCGGTTGTTTTGAACAGATAACGCATGGGCTCTGAACCCAACTTTTCTTTGGCTTTGATGATACTACTGGTCGCCAGTGGCGGGAGCTCCCCCTTGGAGTCGGGAAATGCCAGTGAGAGCGTATCACAGACTTGCTGAATCGAGCGGTTACGCATCAAACCAATGCCTAGAACCAACCAAACAGCTTGCTCTGCAGGGAAACGGCGGGTTCGAAGCGAGGCCCTGCCAGTTTGTTGCACAGCCTCAGCCACCCAATCCATGGGAACATGTTTGGCGAATACATCAATATCTTGCGCTTGGAAAAATTCAGCGGTAACGAGTAGCTCTTTAGAAAATTCAGACATAAAAAAATCAGCTGCAACTTAGGTTGCGGCTGATTATGAAGCCCTTGAAAGATCGTTCAACTACTTAAAACGATCGGCATTAAGTCATTATTCTGGGCTTTTAGTTAACTATTTTTCAGTTAGTTGCTTTTTTTGGTAAGCAAAATGAGTTTGTGTTTCTTGGTGAACAATGATTGGTAGTTGAAGCCTTGTAATAAATTATTTTTGGGATGTTTATTTTGTTATTAGTTTGGCTTTTATAAAATATACCTAAAATACTGGTAGCTACGAGTTGTTGTTATTTTTTACCATATTATCAATATGACTTGCTTAGTGTTCTTGTAATAAAACAGTTGTCGTTGTTTCTGTTTGTTACAGATTGAGGCAAATGTTGAGATATATTTAATCGTGTAACCGAGTTAATTTAATTGATTAATTTAGCTTATTTAATATTCGCTTGGTTGGATTTGTGTTGGTTGTCATGGTGTAAGGTTTTCGGCATGTTTATTATGGCGTTGATATTTATTGTAAATATTACCCTATAAAAAATATAAATCAGGTTGATAACATGACATTCTTAAAATCTACTGCTGCGGCAGCCATCACTATTGCACTTCTTGCGGGTTGTAACGACGAAACAAATAATTACTACCCGACAACACCAGACACTGAATCACAAACCCTCAGAATTGGTGCATTTAATCTATCTTTCGATCGTGCGAGTTATCAAGAGTTAGCTGCAGAAATGGCCATAGCTCCAGCCAAACAACAGCAGTTGGTCGAAGGTTACTTAAAAAAGAACCTAACTGAAGCGGAGATGGCTGTTGCTGCGAAAGTTATTCAAATACGAAACGTGGCAGCGATTATTCAAACTCAACGACCGGCTGTATTAATGGCGGCTGAGTTTAATAACGATGGTTCTGGCAAAGATATGAAAGCGTTAAATGGCTTTCGTATAAATTATTTAGCGGTACCACAAAGTAGCCTTGGCGCTGGTGGAAAAGCTGATTTATTGCCAATTAATTATCCATTCACTGGCAATTATGCCACCAATACGGGTTTAGCTTCTGGTTTAGATTTAGATAATGATGGCAAAACTACTAGCCCAGGTGACGGTTGGGGCTTTGGTTTTTACCACGGTCAATATGCTTTCGGTTTGTTATCACAATATCCGATTGAGCATGATAAGGTTCGAACTTTCCAGGAATTTAAATGGAAGGATATGACTGGCGCTAAGAACATTGCTGTTAATTGTAAGCCTGATAATACTGCCACTTGGTGTGCTGATGATTTTTGGTATAGCAAGGATGAATGGGAACAGATCCCATTATCGTCTAAAAACCATGTTGATGCTCCTGTAACGATTAAAACTGCTAGTGGTGATAAAACCATTCATTTATTGATGTCTCATCCAACGCCACCTGTGTTTGATAAAGGAGTTGAAGCGCCTTATAACGTCGTTAAAAATGCTGATGAGGTCCGTTTTTGGGTAGATTATGTGGCAGGTGGTGAACAGGGCGCTTATATCTATGATGATAAAGGCTTAGTAGGTGGTTTAGCTAATGGCGAATCGTTTGTCGTCCTGGGTGATTTAAACGCTGATCCAGAAAATGGTGATGGCGATTTAACGGCTATTCGCGCCTTATTAAACCACGCTAAAGTTAATCACTACGCTAGCACTGGCATTTATGCTCCTAAGAGCTTTGGCGGCCCAGAATGTTTATCAAGCGGTGAATGTCGCAAAGATATTGCATCGTCCCCGTATCCTGAGATGATCACCAGTACCTTTGGCTTACGAGTCGATCATGTGACGCCATCGGTTGATCTCAATGTCACTGATTCCGGCATCTTTTGGCCAATCAGTTCTGATGACAATTACAAGTTAGTCAATGATGAACGCATTGGGAGATATGGCAAAGGCAAGGATGTATCATCAGATCATCGTTTAGTGTGGATTGATATCGAACTTTAATGTAATAGCTATTTGGAAATGAGCCCAGCCGTTGCTGGGCTTTTTATTGTTGTCTACTTTGGAGGGCTTATAGATAAATTCACTTTTAAAGGATGCCAATAAAAAAGCATTGCCGAGGCAATGCTTTTTTATTAGTTAGCGCCGCAGCACTTTTTGTATTTTTGCTTACTGCCACATGGGCAAGGCTCATTACGGTTAGGCTTGGCATCAACTGTTTGCGTGGTAGGCTTGTTGATAATCACATCTAACTGACGGATATCTTCAGCTTGAGTTGCATCAATAGTAATTAAACCTATTAATTTATGCTCATCCAACAGTTGTTGAACTTGTTGCTGTCTTGCTTCATCAGCAACCACTAACACTAATGGATTGACGTCAGTGCCAGGTTTTAAGGTGCGCTTGGTGTTATAACCGCTTTCGCCATATTGAGGCTTAGGCGTTTTACGGCCTTTAAAAAAGAATTTATCAGACATGGTGGTTCCACTCGAACAATAATGAGGATGCTTATACTATAAAAAGGCCATTTGGGGAATGAAAATCGCGGTTTCTAAGTTAACTTGCTGCAATAATCGACATTTATTAAGTCTTGTCGATACCTTCTGAAACCATTTTATTACGCTTGTCAGCACTGGACAGTTTGCATAAATCAAGGCCTGGATAATGGCGTTTACGAATAACTTTGACGCCGACACTGGATAAATCCAGATTGACATTCGTGAGCGGTCGACAGCAACAAGGCAAGCATTCATCGGGGCGTAATTGCGCCAATGGCGGGGTAATATAGTCTACTTGACCACTTAACACCCGCGTCTTACACGCGCCACAATAGCCGCTGCGACACTCAGAAAAAATTGCCACTTGCTTAGCTTCTAGCGCAGCCAACAAGGTCTGATGCGCCGAGGTAAATAATAACGTCGGCTGACCTTGAAGGCTGATAATAGGATCTTTGTTAAAGATCGAAGTCGAGGAAGTCTTTGTCATCGAGGGCGGCATCGATTTGTCCTACTAAGTAGGATGATACTTCAACTTCTTGTGGGGCAACTTGCACCGCATCACTTTCTAACCAGTTTTTCATCCACGGCAGTGGATTCGACTGTTCAGCATAAGGCTGCGGTAAGTTCACTGAGCGCATCCGTTCGTTAGTGATGAATTCCACATATTGACAAAGAATTTGCTCATTAAGACCAATCATAGAGCCATCTTTAAACAGATACTTAGCCCATTCTTTTTCTTGTTCAGCGGCGCGCAGGAAGATGTCATAGCATTCAGACATAGATTCAATGGCAATTTCACCCATTTCAGGGTCATCTTTACCCGCTTGCATCAGTTTAATAATATGCTGGGTACCATTTAAGTGGAGCGCTTCATCACGAGCAATTAAGCGAATGATTTTAGCGTTGCCTTCCATTAAGCGGCGTTCAGCAAAGGCAAATGAGCAAGCAAAGCTGACATAGAAACGAATAGCTTCAAGGGCGTTCACCGCCATCATGCATAAATACAGTGATTTTTTGAGTGCACGTCTGCTGATGGTGACTTCTTTTCCATCGATCAGGTGAGTGCCTTCACCATGCAATTCATAGGCTTGAGTTTGACGAATTAAGGTATCGTAAAAATCAGAAATATCGCCAGCGCGCTTTAAAATCTCTTTATTTACCAAAATATCATCAAAGATCTTGGCTGGATCATTGGTGATGTTACGAATGATATGAGTGTATGACCGTGAATGAATGGTTTCAGAGAATGACCAAGTTTCAATCCAAGTTTCTAACTCTGGCAGTGATACCAAGGGCAAAAATGCCACGTTTGGCGAACGACCTTGAATCGAGTCTAATAAGGTTTGGTACTTAAGGTTAGACAAGAAGATATGTTGTTCGTGATCCGGCAATTTACCAAAATCTATGTTGTCACGGCTAACGTCGACTTCTTCAGGACGCCAGAAAAACGATAACTGCTTTTCAATCAGGCGTTCAAAAACTTCATATTTTTGAATGTCGTAACGGGCAACGTTGACAGGTTGGCCAAAGAACATAGGTTCTTTAGTCGCATCATTCGGAGTTTGACAAAAAGTGCTGTAAGCCATTATAGGGATCCCAATCAAAGGGGCCGTTAAGGCCCCATCTAGCAAATAAAGTTAAATTTTACACGCGCCACCGGCACAACCATCATCTTCAGCTTCAACGCTAGAGATGTCGTCGTATTTATCAGAAGCACCATCACGAGTGTTATGATAATACAGGGTTTTAATACCGAGTTTATAGGTAGTGAGCAAATCCTTTAACAGCAATTTCATCGGTACCTTGTGACTGTCAAATTTAGCTGGGTCATAGTTTGTGTTGGCTGAAATCGCTTGGTCAACAAACTTTTGCATAATGCCGACTAATTGCAGATAACCTTCGTTCGATGGCATTTGCCATAACAACTCATACTTATCACGTAATTGGTCAAAATCAGGCACTACTTGCTTCAGCTGTCCATCTTTACTGGCTTTAACGCTGATAAGGCCTCGTGGTGGTTCAATACCATTAGTCGCGTTAGAAATTTGCGATGAAGTTTCTGATGGCATTAACGCTGATAAGGTCGAGTTACGTAAGCCATGCTTGACTATGTCTTGGCGTAAGCTTTCCCAATCAAGGTGTAATGGTTCGCTGCAAATAACGTCTAAATCACGCTTGTAGGTATCGATTGGCAAAATACCTTGAGAGTAAGTCGTCTCATGGAATAATGGACAAGCGCCTTTTTCTTTAGCCAATAACATAGATGCTTTAAGCAAATAGAACTGAATAGCTTCAAAAGTTCTGTGGGTGAGGGCATTAGCACTGCCATCAGAGTACTTTAAGTTATTCTTGGCTAAATAATTGGCAAAGTTAATGACGCCTATACCTAAAGTTCGGCGATTCATTGACGCCAATTCAGCGGCCTTAATTGGATAATCTTGATAATCAAGCAAGTTATCTAATGCGCGAACGGCTAAATCAGCTAACCCTTCTAACTCATCCAGACTTTCAATCGCGCCTAAGTTTAATGCCGATAAGGTACACAGGGCGATTTCGCCATTGGTATCATCGATATTGGTCATTGGCTTAGTTGGCAACGCAATTTCCAAACATAAGTTTGATTGGCGAATTGGCGCTACTTTTGAGTCGAATGGGCTGTGGGTATTACAATGATCGACGTTTTGAATGTAAATACGACCAGTAGACGCACGCTCTTGCATCATCAATGAAAACAAGTCAGCCGCGCGAATTTGGCGCTTACGGATAGCAGCATCTTGCTCGTACTTAAGATATAAACGCTCAAACTCGTCTTGATCTTCAAAGAAAGCGTCGTATAAGCCAGGTACATCCGATGGGCTAAATAGGCTAATGTGCTCGCCTTTAACTAAACGGGTATACATCAGCTTGTTAATTTGTACGCCGTAGTCTAAGTGACGAACACGGTTTTCTTCAACGCCGCGGTTGTTTTTAAGTACCAGTAGGGATTCCACTTCTAAGTGCCACATAGGGTAGAAGAGGGTCGCTGCGCCGCCGCGAACGCCACCTTGTGAACATGACTTAACCGCAGTTTGAAAATACTTATAAAAAGGTAAGCAACCGGTATGGAAAGCTTCACCGCCACGAATTGAACTACCTAAGGCGCGAATACGGCCGGCGTTAATGCCGATACCAGCGCGCTGACTAACATACTTAACAATGGATGACGCAGTGGCGTTAATTGAATCTAAGCTATCACCACACTCAATCAGTACACATGAGCTGAACTGACGGGTAGGAGTGCGCACGCCTGACATGATTGGCGTTGGCAGTGAAATCTTAAAAGTCGATACCGCATCATAAAAACTCTTGATGTAAGTTAAGCGAGTCTCTTTTGGATATTCAGCGAATAAACAGGCAGCAACCAGTATGTATAAAAACTGAGTGCTTTCATAAACTTCTCCTGTTACACGGTTCTGAACTAAATACTTGCCCTCAAGCTGCTTAACGGCAGCATAGGAGAAGTTCATGTCACGCCAGTGATCCACATAGCCATCGAGGATATCAATTTCTTCACGGCTATAGTCATTTAAGATGTGAGCGTCATATTTACCGAGCTCAACCAGCTTAACGATATGGTTATAAAGCTTAGGTGGCTCAAATTGACCATAAGCTTTTTTGCGCAAATGGAAAATGGCCAAACGCGCTGCCAAAAATTGGTAATCAGGCGATTCTGGAGAGATTAAATCTGCGGCGGCCTTGATAATGGTTTCATGAATGGCTTCCGTTGGAATGCCGTCAAAAAACTGTAGGTGAGAACGTAGTTCCACCTCAGATACCGAGACATTGTGAAGTCCTTTTGCTGCCCAGGTGATCACTCTGTGGATCTTGTCGAGATCTATGTTCTCACGTTCACCACTGCGTTTTGTGACTGTCATATTGCTGTTCATTAACGATTAGCCTTGAAATTTTGATTAATAAAATACATATATTGTTGCGAGGTAAACAAATCCATTTGCCGTTCAGAACCGAGGAGAAAACTACTACAGGACAAAAAAATCCAGTATTTATCTTGTGGTGTCTTTTTAACTGAACACACAACATATGGGTGTATTTTGGAACTTGAGGTACAAGATAATGAGGTTAATGGCTATTTGCAAGCACTATAAGTTGGGGGTTTCTTGTGGATAAGGTGGGGGTAGAATTTGGGGTTAGTGGTGACTAACCCTAAACCTGAATTATTGCTGAACTGTGCGGTGAATAACTTTAAAACCCCGAAAAAAAGCCGAAAATTTAAAGCGAATTAACCGCCACTAAAATGACCAATCCGAGCGCTTGAGCTGATCTAAAAATGATCGCTATTGGCTAAGGTTTAGTTGTAAAAAATGCTCGAGTTCTTGAGGGTGATTAAACTGTAATCGGCTCGGCCACGAGTGATGATCCTCATCACCTAAATAGCCCCACAAGGCGAGCGCCGGGATCATGCCGGCATTAACCGCAGCTTCCATATCCCGCGCGGCATCGCCAAGATAAAGAATGTGTTCGGGTCGGCATCCAAGTTGTGACGCAGCTAGTAACATAGGCGCTGGATGCGGTTTAGGCTGCAGGCAGGAATCGCCACTGACAATAGCTTGCATAGTTACGGTCAGATTTAAGTGCTGACACAAGGGACGACTAAAGCGCGCATGTTTATTAGTGACTATGCCTTGCGGTATCCCAAGCGTGGTTAAAGTGTGGATTAAGTGCTCCATACCCTCGAAAAACTCACTGTATTGGCCATTAATGCGCTGGTAGTGCTGTAATAAATCGTGCTGAATGGCAAGTTTTTCACCTTGCTGAAGATGGGGCGCCGCCGCATTCACTAATGCCATTGACCCGTGCGACGCAGCGCTTTTTACTTGCTGATAGGGTGCCGGCGCTAAACCTGCATCGTTTAATGCTAAGTTTAAAGCCGCAACCAGATCGGGCGCGGTATCAACAATGGTGCCATCTAAATCAAACAGCACTGCTTTTATCTGAGGACAATTCACCATTAAGCCTTATGGCATACCAGCATATAGTTAACTTCTAAGCTGTCGGTATAGCGGAAAATCCCAGAGATTGGATTGTAGGTTACCCCGCTACAGCCTTCACAAATCAAATCGGTATTGTCTATCATGGCAATTAATTCGGACGGGCGAATGAATTTGCTATGTTCATGGGTGCCCTTTGGCAGCATTCTTAGCACATATTCAGCACCAACTATGGTTTCTATATAGGAGCGAATATTGCGATTAATGGTTGAGAAAAACACATAACCATTAGGTTTAACCATGTCGCAGCACGCTTTAATCACAGATTGCGGATCTGGCACATGTTCAAGCATTTCCATGCAAGTGATGACATCATAATGTTGCTGATGATCTAAACTGTGCTGCTCGGCTGTCATGCGTTGATAATCAACGCTAACGCCCATTTCCAGCGCATGTAACTTAGCAACCTCAAGTGGCTCTTCGCCCATATCAATGCCAGTCACTTTAGCGCCAAGGCGCGCCATACTTTCAGACAAAATGCCGCCACCACAGCCCACATCTAATACTTGCTTGCCAAATAAGCCATGACTATTGAGGTCAATGTAATTTAATCGCAATGGATTAAATTGGTGTAATGGTTTGAAATCACCCGTTGGGTCCCACCAATTAGCCGCCATACGTTCAAACTTGGCAATTTCATTAAGATCTACATTTTGATTGGTTTCCATGGACTTCCCATCCGAATAAAAGTGACACGCCATTATACTCAGCTTTTGTGACGCGAAAACACTAAAGCATAAAGGCATTGTGACAGATTTCATCATTATCCATAAAAGCCGCCGTTGATGACTGACTAAAAAATAACGCCTAAGGTATTGCTTTTATTCGATTGCAGCCTTTTTGAGCACTTTCGCTGTGATATCCCATTTGATTGCAAGCTAGGTCTGGCGGCAATAAATAACTGTGTTAGAATGCCAAATCATGTTTAAAGCTGCGCCATTTTGGGTGTCAACTCGGGCCAGCATTATTTTCAGGGGAACGAGCAGTTTATGACTGATCTGGCTTCATCTATTTCGCCAATTAATATTGAAGACGAATTAAAAACATCGTACCTGGATTACGCCATGAGCGTCATCGTAGGCCGGGCATTGCCAGACGTGCGTGACGGGTTAAAACCTGTTCACCGTCGCGTATTGTTTGCCATGAGTGAACTGAAAAACGACTGGAACAAACCTTATAAAAAATCTGCTCGTGTAGTTGGTGACGTGATCGGTAAATATCACCCTCATGGTGATATCGCTGTTTACGACACTATTGTACGTATGGCCCAAAACTTCTCCATGCGTTACACCTTAGTTGATGGTCAAGGTAACTTTGGTTCTGTTGATGGCGACGCCGCAGCAGCAATGCGTTATACCGAAATCCGTATGGATAAGTTAGCGCATCAATTACTGGCCGATCTTGAGAAAGAAACTGTCGATTTTGTGCCTAACTATGATGGCACTGAATTTATTCCTGAAGTGATGCCAACCCGCATTCCGAACCTATTAATCAATGGTTCATCAGGCATTGCGGTAGGTATGGCCACTAACATTCCGCCACATAACCTCAATGAAGTTGTGAGTGCTTGTCTTGCGTTAATCGAAGAGCCTGAATTGCCAATTGAGCAAATCATGGAATATATTCCAGGCCCAGATTTCCCAACTGCTGCCATCATTAACGGTCGTCGAGGCATTGAAGAAGCCTATCGTACTGGCCGTGGCAAAGTTATCATGCGTTCACGCGCTGAAGTGGAAACCGATGAAAACGGTCGCGAGCGCATCATAGTTCACGAAATTCCGTATCAAGTGAACAAAGCCCGTTTGATTGAAAAAATCGCCGAGCTAGTAAAAGATAAAAAGATTGAAGGGATCAGCGGCTTACGTGACGAGTCTGATAAAGACGGTATGCGTATTGTGGTTGAGATTAAGCGCGGTGAAGTGGGCGAGGTCGTATTAAACAACCTGTACTCACAGACTCAAATGCAAACGTCTTTCGGTATTAACATGGTGGCCTTGATCAACGGTCAGCCGAAGTTATTCAACCTGAAAGAAATGCTAGAAGCCTTTATTCTGCATCGCCGTGAAGTGGTGACACGCCGCACTGTGTTTGAATTACGCAAAGCCCGTGATCGCGCTCATATCTTGGAAGCGCTGGCCATTGCCTTAGCTAACATAGATCCAATCATTGCCCTGATCAAAGCCTCGCCAACCTCAGCAGACGCTAAAGCTAAGTTAATTAGCCAAGGTTGGGAACTGGGTAATGTGCAAGGCATGTTAGAAAAGGCTGGTGATGACGCTGCCCGTCCAGAATGGTTAGAGCCTGAATACGGTATTCGTGATGGCTTATATTATCTGACTGAACAGCAAGCCCAAGCGATTCTTGAGTTACGCCTGCACCGCTTAACGGGTCTTGAACACGAAAAGATATTAAGTGAATACGAAGAGCTGTTAGACATCATCGCTGCATTATTACTGATTTTGCGCAGCCCAGAGCGTTTGATGGAAGTGATTAAAGAAGAACTGCTAGAAGTTAAAGAGCAGTTTGGTGATGCGCGCCGCTCAGAAATCAACGCTTCTGCTATCGATATTAGCCTTGAAGATTTGATCAACGAAGAAGACGTAGTCGTTACCTTATCGCACTTAGGCTATGCCAAGTATCAACCACTGACTGACTATCAAGCTCAGCGCCGTGGTGGTAAAGGTAAAGCCGCGACTAAAGTGAAAGATGAAGATTTCGTTGAAAAGCTATTAGTGGCCAACACCCACGATACCATTTTATGCTTCTCTGACTTTGGTAAGATGTATTGGTTGAAGGTATATCAATTACCACTGGCTAGCCGTACTGCTCGTGGCAAGCCAATTATCAATATTCTGCCGCTGCAAGATGGCGAACGTATCACTGCTATTCTGCCAGTACGTGAATACGCACAAGACAAGTACATCATCATGGCAACCGCCCACGGTACTGTGAAGAAGACAGCGTTAACTGAATACAGCCGTCCACGTGCTAACGGTATTATTGCCGTTAATCTTAAAGATGGTGATCAGTTAATTGGTGTCGACATTACCGATGGCAGTAACGACATTATGTTGTTCTCTGATGAAGGTAAGGTAGTACGCTTTAACGAGAAAGCCCGCGACTCTGAAACTGGCGAAGTGAAGATTGACCCAGAAACCGGCGAAGAAATGCTGTCGATCCGTCCTATGGGTCGTACCGCTACTGGTGTTCGTGGTATCCGTCTTGAAGAAGGTCAAAAAGTAGTATCTCTGATTGTGCCTAAGGCCGATGGCGATATTTTAACTGTGACCGAGAATGGTTTTGGTAAGCGTACCGCATTGAGCGAATACCCTGCTAAGAGCCGTGCGACTAAAGGCGTGGTCTCGATTAAGGTGAGCGAGCGTAATGGCGCTGTTGTTGGTGCTGTTCAAGTCGGTGATAACGATGAAATCATGTTGATCAGCAACAAGGGTACTTTAGTACGTACTCCTGCTTCTGGTGTATCTGTGATTGGTCGTAACACTCAAGGTGTACGCATTATCCGTGTCGCCGATGAAGAGCAAGTCGTTGGCTTACAACGTATTGATGAAATCCCGCAATCAGAATTCGATGAAGAAGATGTGATTGAGGATGTGGATGGCGAAGAAGTACAAACGCCAGATACCGACGCTGAAGTCGATATCAGCCACGAAGAGTAATAATTAGGCGTCCCATGGGACGCCTTTTTTATCATAAAATTTGTTGTTCATTAATAAAATAATCATTGCTATCAATAACAAGGAGAGCTGAGTTGGATCCCATCTATAACTTTTGTGCAGGGCCAGCCATGTTGCCTGCAACTGTGATGCAAAAGGCGCAAGCTGAAATGTGTGATTGGCAGGGACTGGGTGTGTCTGTCATGGAAATCAGCCATCGCAGCCCTGAGTTTATTGCCATGGCAAAACAGACGGAAGCGGATTTACGCCAGTTACTCACTATTCCAGATAACTATCATGTGTTGTTTATGCATGGTGGTGGTCGTGGTCAATTTTCAGCTGTTGTGAATAATTTTCTTGGCAATAATGGCCGCGCTTGTTATCTGGTCTCAGGTCAGTGGTCAGATGCTGCCGCTGCAGAAGCAGTAACCCTAACAGGGGCTGATGCCATAGATATTATCCCTGTAGTTGAAGAAGTAAATGGCCGTAAACAAGTTATTATTCCAAGCTTTGATGCGACCAATGAGTATCGCTATTTACATTATTGCCCTAATGAAACCGTTGATGGTATCGAAATTTTTGATGAAATAAACAGCCCATGGCCTGTGGTGGCTGATATGTCATCGTGTTTATTGTCACGCAGTATTGATGTCAGTCGCTATGGCTTGATCTACGCTGGCGCGCAAAAGAATATTGGTCCATCTGGCCTTGCCATTGTGATTGTTCGCAGTGATTTATTAGCCTTACCTGCGCTGGCGCAACCCGCCATTATGGATTATCGCTTAGCCCGTGATTATGACTCCATGTATAACACGCCGCCGACTTATGCCTGGTATTTAGCTGGCGAAGTATTTAAGTGGCTGTTAGCGCAAGGTGGTGTTGCCGCCATTGAGGCTGTCAATGAAGCCAAAGCTCAGTGCCTTTACGCGGGTATCGACAATTCTGACTTGTACATTAACCGTGTCGCTCCTGCTAATCGCTCGCGCATGAACGTGACCTTTGCATTGAATGATGAATCACTCAACGCCGCGTTTTTACAACAAGCGCAAGCTCAGGGCTTGTTAGCACTTAAAGGTCATAGAATCGTAGGTGGGATGCGCGCGAGTATTTACAATGCTATGCCGCTTGCTGGGGTAGAGGCTTTGGTTGAATTTATGACGCGCTTTGCAAGCGATAATAAGGCTTAAAACTACATCAACAGCTAGCGTCAATATCAGTCGCAGCCGTTAATATAAGCGGCTACGACATTTAGGACCTTAAGTTAAAGCCATAAAAAAAGCGAATGTTATCATTCGCTTTTTTGTTGTTATTTTTATGGATTAGCGGTTTCGTATTGAACTTCAAACTTCAAACTTCAAACTTCAAACTTCAAACTTCAAACTTCAAACTTCAAACTTCAAACCTAGTTAGTTATTCACTACAACACAGCGGTAATAGATTTAGCCAGATAATCAATGTTGCTTTGGTTGATACCTGCAATGCTAATGCGGCTAGAGTCGACCATATAGACGCTATAGTCTGCAGTTAATTGCTTCACTTGCACAGGCGTTAACCCCAAAAAGCTAAACATCCCTTTTTCATTTGCGATGAAACTGAAATCTTTTGCGGTTTGAAGCTGGTGCAATTTTGCTACCAGTAACTCACGGTTGCCATTAATTCGCTCGCGCATCACTGCGACTTCTTGCTGCCACTGCGCTGATAATGCTTGCGACCCTAAAATAGTCTCAACTAGCGCCGCGCCATGAGCCGGTGGCATAGAGTAAATACAGCGGATCACATATAGCATGATAGATAAGGCCGTATCGGCAGCTTGTGACGTTTTAGCCATAATACTGCAGCTACCAATCCGCTCGCGATATAGGCCAAAATTCTTTGAGCATGAAGTGCATAACAGCATTTCATCAACCGCCGCAGCCATTTTACGCACGCCATAAGCATCTTCATCAAGTCCGCTACCAAAGCCTTGATAAGCTAAATCGATTAATGGCAGAAAGCCACGGCGACGGGCAACGTCAACCACTTTGTCCCATTGCTCGTTGGTTAAATCGGCGCCGCTGGGGTTATGACAGCAACCATGCAGTAATACCACATCTTGCTCGCCTACAAGCTCTAACGCAGCCAACATGTCTTCAAAACGTATGCCTTTATTGGCAAAATCATAATAGGGGTAAGTGCGAACCGTTAAGCCAGCAGTAGCAAATAAACCGGTATGATTAGCCCAGGTGGGATCACTAACATAGATGGTTGCGCCTGGGCGTAAACGCTCAATTAAATCGGCAGCAACTTTTAACGCCCCTGTCCCCCCTGGGGTTGACACGGTACGAATGCGATTAGCCATGAGAGCACTATGATCATTTCCCAAGGCTAACTCAGTCATTAATTGATTAAATGGCGCTGAGCCTGTTGGGCCGATATAGACCTTACTTTGTTCATTATCAGTGCGCCATTGCTCTGCAATTTTGACCGTAGCCAAAATAGGGGTGTTACCAGCTTCATCCTTATAAACACCAACGCCTAAATCTACCTTAAGCGGATTGGGATCTTGGCGATATTGAGTTAAGAGGCCAAGTATGGGATCGGCGGGCATTGGTGTAAGGGCGTTAAACATAGTTCCATCTACCTTATTTGAATGATGATATTTTGCTGGGCTCACAGTGTTTGTGCTTATCCTAAGTGACTCAAGAGTAACAAACAACCAGACGTTGGCTGTTTATTTGTGTTGCTTGTAACAAGCAAAGTGCCATCAAAATCATTAGTAGATCTGCTTTTATCGACGCGCAACCATGGCTTTAGCCATAAAAATGGGGGGCCTTGATGAAATCCGCGCCAAAATGACGAACAAGATAAAAAATCACTTGAATGATCAAGCTAGTTAAGTAACTTAAGCATAGGCTGAGTACTCTTGATTAGGACTTTGTCATTAACTCTGTTCGCTAAGGACAATTCTTTAACCCGTACCAGTAGATGAGAGTTCTATGAATCAACTTTTTTTAGCCCCAGTTCAAGACATTACCGG
This sequence comes from Shewanella sp. SNU WT4, assembly GCF_006494715.1. Lineage (NCBI taxonomy): Bacteria > Pseudomonadati > Pseudomonadota > Gammaproteobacteria > Alteromonadales > Shewanellaceae > Shewanella > Shewanella sp. SNU WT4. Next base: position 2,428,108 of record NZ_CP041151.1, on the reverse strand, counting down.
TGAAATCAATATTCCAGGCTCCAAAAGTATTTCAAATCGGGCATTGCTGCTAGCAACGTTAGCCAGTGGTACCACACGACTTACAAACTTGCTTGATTCAGATGATATTCGTCATATGCAAAATGCGTTACGCCAGTTAGGCGTACCTTTTACGCTTAGCAATAATAATACCGTATGCGAGATAAAGGGCTTAGGCGGGAGTATTAATAGTCAGCAAGCGCAAGAATTGTTCTTAGGCAATGCTGGTACCGCCATGCGCCCATTATGTGCGGCATTAACCTTGGGCGCAGGGCAATTTACTTTAGTGGGCGAGCCGCGCATGGAAGAGCGCCCTATAGGCGATTTAGTGGACGCTTTACGGGCGTTAGGCGCTGATATTGAATATCTCAAACGTCCAGGTTATCCACCACTAAAAATTACAGCAACAGGCCTAAATGGTGGAAACGTGGCCATTGACGGCAGTTTATCAAGCCAATATTTAACTGCCTTACTAATGGTTGCGCCCCTTGCCAAAGAGACAGTTATCATCAACATAGTCGGCGATTTAGTCTCTAAACCTTATATAGATATCACCTTGGATTTAATGAAAAAATTTGGGGTAACTGTCACTAATGATAACTATCAGCGTTTTACTGTGTTATCAGGGCAAACCTATGTGTCACCAGGGCAAGTGCTAGTTGAGGGGGATGCCTCTTCCGCGTCTTATTTTTTGGCAGCGGGCGCGATTGCAGGACGAGAGGTTAAAGTTACAGGAGTAGGGCGTTTATCGATTCAAGGCGATATAAAGTTTGCTGATGCCTTAGCTGCCATGGGCGCAGATATAGAGTGGGGCGATGATTTTATTATTGCAAAACGATCGAACCTACATGCTATTGATATGGATATGAATCATATTCCTGATGCTGCCATGACCATAGCAACCACAGCTTTATTTGCGAAAGGAACCACCTGTCTTCGCAATATTTATAATTGGCGCATAAAAGAAACTGACAGATTAGCGGCAATGGCGTGTGAATTAAGAAAAGTTGGCGCGCTGATTGAAGAGGGCGAAGACTATATTTGCATCACACCGCCTGCCAAGATAACTACTGCGAATATAGATACTTATAATGATCATCGCATGGCAATGTGCTTCTCGTTGCTGAGTTTTGCCAACGAAGGTATCACCATTAACGATCCAGAATGTACCTCCAAGACATTTCCTGACTATTTTAACGAGTTTGCGCGTTTAACCAGCAGTTAATCACAATTATTTGTGCCTGAAATACAAGGGTTTTAGGCATAATCTGCAAGTTTTATGATCATTTGACGGCGCATTTTGAAATTTACCCAAGCTTTTGCGGTCAACTGGTATATAATGCTGCGCGCTCATTTCAGGGAATATCTCTAGTGGTGTGAGTAAACCAGGGAAGGGGTGGATAATTTTGGAGGATTATATGTCAGAACAAGCGCCTGTAGTTACAGTCGACGGGCCAAGTGGTGCTGGTAAAGGTACTATTTGTCACTTATTAGCACAACGATTAGGTTGGCACTTACTGGATAGTGGGGCAATTTATCGAGTATTAGCACTGGCGGCTATGCATCATAATGTTGAACTTGATAATGAAGAAGCCATCACATTATTGGCCGCTCATCTTGATGTGCAATTTCAAACCGGGCATGGAAGCAACGGCATTAAAGTCGTTCTCGAAGGTGAAGATGTCACCAATGACATTAGAACCCAAGAGTGCTCCAATGCAGCCTCTAAAGTGGCCGCATTTCCTCGCGTACGTGAAGCATTATTGCGTCGCCAACGCGCTTTTAGAACCTCACCAGGTCTAGTGGCAGACGGTCGAGATATGGGCACAGTTGTTTTCCCCGAATCTCCCGCAAAAATTTATTTAACTGCATCTGCACAAGAGCGTGCTCGAAGACGCTATAATCAGTTGCAGGACAAAGGCTTCGATGGTAATATCGATCGCCTTTTGGCAGAAATCATAGAGCGCGATGAGCGTGATATGAATCGAGCTGTCGCACCGTTAGTACCCGCAGAAGATGCGTTGGTTATTGATACTACCGGTTTAGGTATCGAACAAGTGTTAGATATTGCTATCAAACATATTGTTGAAAAATTATCTGATACGCGCCTTTAACGCGGGTATCGGAGGTATTCATCATAAGGATGTGATGAATTATATTACTGACTCCACGTTCATGGTTGACTCGTGGTTTATTACTTAAAGTTAATTAAACATGACTGAATCTTTTGCTGATCTGTTTGAACAATCCCTTCAACAACTGGAATTCCGTCCAGGCTCTATCGTTCGTGGTACTGTAGTATCGATCAAGAACGGCATGGTACTGGTTGACGCGGGCCTGAAATCTGAAAGCCCAATCCCAGCTGAGCAATTCAAAAACGCACAGGGTGAACTGGAAATCGCTGTAGGCGACGAAGTTGATGTAGCTCTGGACAGCGTTGAAGATGGCTTTGGTGAGACTCAACTGTCTCGCGAAAAAGCTAAGCGCCATGAAGCTTGGATCGTTCTGGAAAAAGCCTATGAAGATGCTGAAACTGTTATTGGTATCATCAATGGTAAAGTTAAAGGCGGTTTCACCGTTGAATTAAACGGTATCCGTGCGTTCCTGCCTGGTTCTCTGGTTGACGTCCGTCCTGTACGGGACACTGCTCACCTGGAAAACAAAGAGCTGGAATTCAAGGTAATCAAGCTGGATCAGAAGCGTAACAACGTTGTTGTTTCTCGTCGTGCAGTTATCGAATCTGAAAGCAGCGCTGAGCGTGATGCTCTGCTTGAAAACCTGCAAGAAGGTCAAGCTGTTAAGGGTATCGTTAAGAACCTGACTGACTACGGTGCATTCGTAGACTTAGGCGGTGTAGACGGTCTGTTGCACATCACCGATATGGCTTGGAAGCGTGTTAAGCACCCATCTGAGATCGTAAACGTTGGTGATGAAATCAATGTTAAAGTACTGAAGTACGATCGTGAGCGCACTCGTGTTTCTCTGGGTCTGAAGCAACTGGGTGAAGATCCATGGTTGGAAATCAGCAAGCGTTACCCAGAAAGCACTAAGCTGAAAGGCCGTGTGACTAACCTGACTGACTATGGCTGCTTCGTAGAAATCGAAGAAGGCGTTGAAGGTCTGGTACACGTTTCTGAAATGGATTGGACTAACAAGAACATTCACCCATCTAAAGTTGTTAACTTAGGTGATGAAGTTGAAGTTCTGGTTCTGGACATCGATGAAGAGCGTCGTCGTATTTCTCTGGGTCTGAAGCAGTGTAAGACTAACCCATGGGATGATTTCGCAAACCGTTTCGCTAAAGGCGATAAAGTAACTGGTAAGATCAAGTCAATCACTGACTTCGGTATCTTCATCGGTCTTGACGGTGGTATCGATGGTCTGGTTCACCTGTCTGACATTACCTGGAACGGTACTGGCGAAGACGCAGTAAGCGAATACAAGAAAGGCGACGAAATCACTGCAGTGGTTCTGTCTGTTGATCCTGAGCGCGAGCGTATCAGCCTGGGCGTTAAGCAGACTGAAGACGATCCATTCAATGCATACTTAGCTGACAAGAAGAAAGGCGTTATCGTTCACGGTACCGTTACTGTTGTTGACGCTAAAGGTGTGACTGTTGAATTGGCTGATTCTGTTGAAGGTTACATCCGTGTAGCTGACATTTCTCGTGAACGTATCGAAGATGCTTCTGAGGAATTCACAGTAGGTCAAGCTGTTGAAGCCAAGTTCATGGGCGTGGATCGTAAGAACCGCACCATCAGCCTGTCTATCAAAGCGAAAGACGAAGCTGAAGAGAAAGAAGTAATGGCTAACTTGAACAAACAAGATGATGCTGTTATTAGTAATGCAATGGCTGAAGCTTTCAAAGCAGCTCGTAAATAATCGCCTGTGGTTCGGGAGCACTACGCTCCCGTTGGGCGACTGTAATTTGGCTTGATAATAGGGGTAGCTAGGATGACTAAATCCGAACTGATCGAAAAACTTGCCAGCAGGCAGTCGCAACTGTCGGCTAAAGAAGTTGAAAGTGCTATTAAAGAAATGTTGGAGCAAATGGCTTCAACACTTGAAAGCGGTGATCGTATAGAAATCCGTGGTTTTGGTAGTTTTTCGCTTCATTATCGTGCGCCGCGTGTTGGTCGTAATCCTAAGACAGGAACATCTGTTGAATTGGAAGGCAAATATGTACCGCACTTTAAGCCTGGCAAAGAGTTGCGTGAACGTGTTGATGCACCTAACTCATAATCACTGATTATTTAAAAAGCCTCCTTATGGAGGCTTTTTTATATCTATTGCACAGCATTACTGGTCAGGGCCGTCAATTTCTTGGATAATCAAGTTATTGAAACACGTTAAGGAGTCTAGCGTGAGATCATTTGTAGTTGCTGTTTTTATTGCGGTTCTTTTTACCTTAGGGTTACTGTTTGGCGCGAGTAATGACCAGATGGTAACTATTAGCTATTTTGTCGCTCGGGGAGAGTTTCATCTTCCTGTGGTATTGGCTTGTGTATTTTTAATGGGTTTTTTGACCAGTTGGTTAGTCGCATTTTATCATTTGACTAAGCACAAGTTAGCTAACCGTCGCTTGCGTAAGCAAGTCACTCAGTTAGAAGTCCAATTGAAATTAGGAACGTCTGCTGTTGGCACCGAGAACGCCGTTATCTCGGACAAACAGGTTTGATATGTTAGAGCTATTATTTTTACTTTTGCCAATTGCTGCCGCCTATGGTTGGTACATGGGACAGCGCAACTTGCGGCAAAAAGAGCAGCAGCAGAACAAAAAATTAAGCCATGATTATTTTACTGGGTTAAATTTTCTGCTTTCTAACGAATCGGATAAAGCAGTCGATCTGTTTATCAGTATGTTAGATGTTGATGACGACACTATCGATACTCATCTATCTCTGGGGTCTTTGTTTCGTAAACGTGGCGAAGTCGACCGCGCTATTCGCATCCATCAAAATCTTATTGCTCGACCTCATTTACCCCAAGATCAGCAAGATTTAGCCATGATGGAATTGGGCAAAGATTATCATGCGGCCGGATTTTACGATCGGGCTGAAGAGATTTTCCTTAAGTTAGTGAGTCAGGAGGATCATAGTGAAGAAGCTGAAACCTTACTGATTGAAATTTACCAAATCACTAAAGAATGGCAAAAAGCCATTGATGTTACACGGAAATTATCACGTAAACGTCAGCAAACTCTTAAACCTGTGATTGCGCATTTTTATTGTGAATTAGCGCAGGAACAAGTTGATAATGACAAAAAAATTAAGTATTTACTGCAAGCCGTTAAACAAGACTCGGCGTGTGGTCGCGCTTTCATCACCTTAGCTCGGCTGTATCAGCAAGAAGGCCAATTGCGTCAGTGTAAGCAGGTATTATTGCAATTGCTTAATGCTGATGTGATGTTATTTACCGATGCCTTAGCACTGGCACGCGAAGTGTATATTGCTGAGCAAGATAGCGAAGGCTTTCATGACTTATTACTGCAAGCAATTGAGAAAGGCGCGGGCGCGAGTGCTGTCATTGCTTTAGCGCAGTGGTTGGAGGAACAAGGGGATATACAACATGCTGAAAAGTTAGTGTTAGATACTCTTTATCACCATCCCACCATGAAAGGATTCCAACACTTGATGCAAATTCATTTGCAGCAAGCAGAACATGGCCAAGCTAAACAAAGTTTGAGCCTACTTGCTCAATTAGTTGAGCAGCAAATAAAAACCCGACCATCCTTTCGTTGTAAAGAATGTGGCTTTCCTTCCCACGCGCTCTATTGGCACTGTCCTTCATGTAAGCACTGGGGCAGCATTAGCCGCATTAAAGGATTGGATGGTGAATAATAAAATCGCTTTAGTTTGGAGTTAGAATGACCGCGAAGCCTATTGTAGTAGCATTAGATTATGACAATAAACATGCTGCATTGAGTTTAATTGATAAACTTGACCCTGAAATGTGCCGTTTAAAAGTAGGTAAAGAGATGTTTACCTTATTTGGACCGCAGTTGGTTAAAGATATCCATAGTCGTGGCTTCGATTTGTTTTTGGATCTTAAATTTCATGATATTCCTAATACAGTCGCTAAGGCAGTTGCTGCTACCGCAGACTTAGGTGTGTGGATGACCAATGTGCATGCCAGTGGCGGTTTAGCCATGATGCAAGCAGCGAGACAAGCCTTATTACCTTTTGGTGATAATGCGCCAATCTTGATTGCTGTTACTGTCTTAACCTCTACCAGTCAGCAAGATTTAGCCTTATTAGGCATTAATACGCCAATTCAAGAGCATGTATTGCGCTTAGCTAAATTGACGCAAGAAGCAGGGCTTAAAGGTGTCGTATGCTCGGCACAAGAGGCCGCTGTGTTACGCCAGCAATTAGGTGTTCATTTCAAATTAATCACCCCAGGCATACGCCCTGAGGGCAGTGATAAGGGCGATCAACATCGCATCATGACCCCTGCACAAGCCATCGCTGCCGGTTCGGATTATTTAGTGATTGGCAGACCTATTACTCAGGCCGCCGATCCTTTGCAAATGCTGCACAGTATTCATCACTCTTTGTATAAAGGCTAAACTTGACCGATATCTCGAACTTACGAGGTGTCTGTTGATGTATGAGTTCTAGCATTTTTGAACAAAGTCTAAATTCAAGTAAGGTCTTAATATGGCAAATGCATTACAAGAACAGCTGTTAAAGGCAGGTCTTGCCAGTAAACAAAAAGCGCGTGATGTTAAAACGCAGCAAAGACGGCAAAAGAAAGCCAAAGTTGACGATGGCAGTTCTGAGTTTAAACAACAAGTGGCTGAACAAAAGTTAGCGCAAGCGGCGAAAGATAAAGCCTTAAACGAAGAGCGTTTTGCTAAGGCGCAGGCTCAAGGTCAGGTAAGAAGTTTAATCACTGAATTTACGCGCTCAGCGTTAACTATTCCTACGAGCGGTGACGTTAAATTTAACTTTACCTTAGGCACAAAAATTTACTCGATTTATCTGACCGAAGCCTTACAACAGTCGTTGTTAAGAGGGCAGTTAGGTATTGTGCGCTATGAAGATAAAAGTTACTTAGTACCGCACAAATTGGCTGAAAGAGTGCAGTTATTAGTGCCTGAGTGGTGCGGTTATTTGTGGACTAAAGAGAACAATACTCAAGAGATTATCGAACAAGATGATCCATATGCCGATTATGTTATCCCTGACGATTTAATCTGGTAATCATAGTTGCGATAGTGGCCTTGTTAATTGACTCGGTCACTATCGATATACTTTTTTCGAGGGCGTTCAAAATTCTGTGTCAGGCTAATTTTTAAATTTCTAGCACGCTATCTAAACGCCCTTCAAAATAAATCGCTAACTGAGATAAACAAAGGCTCCAATTGTGGATTGGCATGGTCCATTTATCTGAGGCGTTTAATATGCCTGCATAAAGTAGCTTCAACAAGCTATTTTCATTAGGAAAAGCACCTTTGGTTTTGGTGAGCTTTCTAAATTGGCGATGTACCGCCTCAACGGCATTGGTCGTGTAAATCACTTTCCTGATATGTTCTGGGTACCTAAAATAATGGGACAAATTATGCCATTTGCGACGCCAAGAGTTGATTACCAGCGGATAAGCATCACCCCATTTGGCCTCCAGTTCGTCCAATGCCATCTCTGCGGCTTCTTTACTCACGGCTCGATACACAGGCTTTAAATCAGCCATAAACGCTTTCTGATGTTTTGAGGCGACATACTTCATTGAGTTGCGGATCTGGTGGATAACACATAGCTGTGTTTCCGTATTAGGGAAGATACTGGCTATCGCCTCAGGGAAACCGGTCAAGCCGTCAACACAGGCGATAAGAATATCTTTTACACCACGATTATTAAGATCGGTCAGTACGGATAGCCAGTAATTAGCGCCTTCATTTTCGGATAAATGAAGCCCTAAAATTTCCTTTTTTCCTTTCATATTAAGCGCTAACAATGTGTAAACGGCTTTACTGACGTAACGCCCATCCTCTTTGACTTTATAATGTATCGCATCAAGCCAAACGATAGGATAATGGCTATCTAATGGGCGCTGTTGCCACGCTTTAAGTTCGGGGATGAGTTTATCAGTGATAGCACTGACTGTTGCGTTAGATACATTGATCCCATACATATCTTCAACATGTTGATTAATATCGCGATAGCTCATACCTATACTGAACATCGATAACACTTTACGTTCGATTTCATCGGTTAGCGTAGTTTGATTTTTCTTAATAAACTGAGGTTCAAAAGTGCCATTGCGGTCTCTAGGGGTGTCTAACTCAAAGTTACCGGACGGATGCTTAATGGTCTTAGGGGTTTTGCCATTTTTACGATTAGGCAGAGGATCATGCGCTAAATGCTGCTCAAGCTCAGCCTGGAGAGCCGCTTCAGTGAGTTGCTTGATCAGTGGACCAAGAATGCTGTCTTTACCTGTGAGGCTTTTACCTGACTGCAGATCTTTAAGGGCTTGTTCGAAGTTAAAAGGTTGGGTCATGTGTCATTCCTGTTTTTGAATATTTTACTGAAATGACACAGAATTATGAACACTACCCTTTTTTCTGCGAATATTGTCCCTTATAGAGTTTTCATTCTCTCTACTTAATCACCAAGTCCACTATTACCGTCATAGCATTTTCCAGTCTTTCTTAGATAAATTGGCCCTTAGCCAGTCTTGGCTCATAAAGTAAAAAGCCTGCCGAATAAATTTAGCTAACAACAATCACAAACTCTTATTTAAGTGGCGCCAAGGCTTTATTTGTCTGTTAATAGCAGGTAAATTAAACAAGTGTTTAAAATTATCTTTTTGAGAATCAGTCATGTATCCATATGAAGCTCCGCTTGATGAAATGCGTTTTCTGTTAGACAAGGTTTTTGATGCTCGCCAAATGTGGGCGGAGATTGCGCCTTTAGCAGAACATATCGATATGGATACAGCGTTAGCTATCCTAGATGAGTCTGCCAACTTAAGTAAAAATTTAGTTTATCCATTAAATCGTAGTGGCGATGAACAAGGTGTCAGCTTTGCTGACGGCCAAGTAATCACTCCTGAGGGGTATCAACAGGCTTATCAAGAATTTGTTGACGGCGGCTGGATAGGATTATGTGGTGAACTGGATTTTGGCGGTATGGGAATGCCAAAAATGTTGGGCTTGCTTGTGGATGAGATGGGTTACGGTGCCTGTAACGCCTTTACCTTATATAACTCATTAACGGCTGGCGCGGCATTATGCATTCATGCCCATGGCACAGATGAATTGAAACAGACGTTTTTACCTAAGTTATATTCAGGCGAGTGGTCAGGCGCTATGGATATGACAGAGCCGCAAGCGGGTTCTGATTTAAGAAACATTCGAACTAAAGCTGAGCCGCAGGATGATGATAGTTATTTGATCACTGGCAGTAAGATTTTTATCACTGGTGGCGATCACGATTTAACTGAAAACGTCATTCACTTAGTGTTAGCTAAGTTACCAGATTCTAATGGCTTATCTTTGTTTTTAGTGCCTAAGTTTACTGTTAATTCCGACCAGTCGATAGCGGGTCCCAATGGTGTTACCGTAGGTTCAATCGAACACAAAATGGGGCTTAAAGGTTCGGCCACTTGTGTGATGAATTATGACAATGCTCGCGGATTTTTGATTGGTAAAGCCAATCGCGGCCTAGTGTGTATGTTTACTATGATGAACTATGAGCGTCTGGCCATAGGCATTCAAGGATTAGGCTGCTCGCAGGCGGCTTATCAAATGGCGGGCACTTATGCCAAAGAGCGTTTACAAGGCCAAGCAGTAGGGGGGGGCGATCAGCAAGCGCCGCTTATTGTTCATGGTGATGTGCGTCGCATGCTGCTTACCATAGCAAGTTTAACCGAAGCCGGGCGCGCATTAGCCCTGCATACTGGTCAACAGCTTGATTTAGCAAAATTTAGCCAAGATGATGCCATTAAAGCCAAAGCATCACGCTATGTAGGTCTATTAACGCCGGTAGCTAAAGCCTTCCTCACGGATAGAGGCTTAGATGTGGCTATTATGGCGCAGCAAGTCTTTGGTGGGCATGGTTATATTCGAGAGTCTGGTATTGAACAACTGGTGCGAGACACCCGAATTGCCCAAATCTATGAAGGTACCAATGGTATCCAGGCCCTGGATTTCCTCGGACGGAAAGTTCTGGGTGATAATCTTGAAACGCTGCAGCAATTTATTGATGAAGTCATACAAGAAATTGATGCGCTCGATGTTAATGCAACTCATGCATTAGCGGTAAAAGAGCGACTGCAGGCACTGATTAAAAGTGGCATAGTGATTAATCAGCAAAAACTTGAGTCACCGCATTTAGTTAATGCCGTGGCGGTTGATTATCTCGATGCTTTTGGTTATGCGATTTACGGCTACTACTGGTTGAAAATGAGCGCGTTAGCGACCAGTGAAACCTTATCGTTTAAACAAAGAAAGCAGGCGATCGCCGATTTTTACATCAATAAGTTACTGGCTAAATCTGATTACCATCTAGCGCAAGTCAATAGTGGTGAGCACACCATTATGGCGCCTTTGGCTGAATGGTTTTAAGTAGTTAATTCAATCATCAAAAAATTTGATGCTTGTTAAGCTCATAATGCAATGCGGACTATCGAGTCCGCATTGTCGTTAATGGCTCTGTTGCTGCAGTACTTGCTTTAAAACTGTCGGAGCCAAGGACAAGTATGCTGCGGGTGGCTTAACTTGTTCCTTACGCGTATTTGGGAATGATTGTGATTTAATGGCGTTGGTACCAGGTACCCCATTTTCTAGAATGACAAAACTTACCTCACCTTGTGAGGTTGTTAAGTATCCCGCTAAATTATTCACACCAGCCATACCACCGGTCTTGGCCGCTACCACGCCCGCTAAAGGCTCCTTGGTGAATCCAGATTTATATCTCAGGGTTCCTGACTTACCCGCTATGGGTAAGCTGCGTTTAATCACCGCAAGTTTGGGGTCGCTATTAATTAATTGCAGCACTTGTCCAAGCTGCGCGGCTGTCATTTGGTTATAGCGCGATAAGCCTGAGCCATCTTCAAAGCTAGCGCCATCAAGGGTAATTCCTGCGTCTTGTAAAATACTCACCATGGCCTTAACGCCAGCGGCGAAACTCCATTCTTGATATGTTTTCTGGCCTAATTGTTTGAGTAGTGAATCCGCAATTAAATTGTTTGAATCCAGTAAGCATTGTTGTATCAGCTCTTGTAGGCTGCGCGATGGCATGATTTTTTTAGCAATTAGGCTAGTGTTGCCAGTCGTGAGCTCGACTGATGTAGCCTGACTCACTTCGTGTTGTTGTTGTAGCGCCCTAATATCACCGTTTAAGGTAATCTTCTGCGCAATTAACCATTGGCGAATAAGTGCTTGATTGGCCGCTTGCGGCGAATCAATGGCAAGGCGCAAGTTAACGGTGGAGCTTGCGTTTATGCAGCCACTAAGTTGAGTTTTATTAACGCCGATTTGGCTTGCTCGCAGCACACACTCTGCGTTATCGCTAAATTGCGCCGTGCTGGTGAGTTCAAGGATGTTAGGGGCTATGGCTGTAATGCTGCTTGATAATCCTGCCGCGCTTAAGCTTGCCTGTTGGCAATTGCCATTGATGTTAAAGGCACTGACGGGGGCTGCGTAACAAATAGATAATTCATCCCACAACCAGCCTGACGCTCGCTCATCAGGATAGCTAGGTAAGTGCAGTTGTTGGTGGGATAAAATAATATCGCCAGCAATGTGCTTAATGCCTAAGCGCGAGAGCTCAGATAATAATTGATGGAGCTTATCAAGGGAAAAGCTAGGATCGCCGCTATAGTTGATATGAATATTGCCGTTTAGCACATGGTTTTCTAGTGAGCCTGTGACGGTGAGCTCAGTATCAAAGCTTACATCTGGCGCTAGAGCGAGCACTGCCGCGGTTGTCACTAGTAGTTTTTGGGTGCTCGCCGGAATTAATAGTTGATTAGCATTTACGGTTTGTATTTGCTTGTCAGGCCATAACAGCCACAGCGCGTTATGAGTCGTGAGGGACTTATGTTGAGTGACAGCATCCCCTAAAGACGGTAAGTCACTCGCATAAGAGTGACTACTAAAGGCTAACGCGCTGAGTACTGCTAAGGTAATGATTTTCATACATCTTGCGGCATTTTTGATTCAAGCAAACGATGCAAGGTAAAAGTCACCATAAAGACTAATAACATAAAGATAGGAACAATAAACAAGCCAAGTTGGCTCTTAAAATGGAACAGTCCATAAGCGGCCACTAAGGTCAGCACTAAGGTTAATAATGCCGATAACAATGCAGATTTAGTCATAAAACAGTCTCAAAAATGTGATGCTTGATTGTAACAAGTGTGCTGGTCACAGCCTAGGGGCAAGGTTTATTAAATGTGGTTAACCAACATAAGCATGATTTTCTGTGAAGGATTTAACTGCTATGATGCACAGCTTTAGGCATTTATCTGAGTTTCGGGCGAAAACGCTTGCCCATTGTTAACTAAGTCGGTAATTTCTCACCTTATTGTTTATATTGGCAATTTGATGAAATTCTCCACAATCGATACCGACACGATAAGTTTGCCATTTATTTTGTTTAAGGAGGAAGCCTTGCTGAGTAAGCTTGGTGGGATAAGACTAGAACCAGAATCTTTGCATTGGTTATTAGAACCAAAGCTATTTAAGAATGAGTTGCTCCAGCGTATCGCCAGTGCAAAGCATGCCATTTATTTGGCCGCCTTGTATCTTGAAGACGACGAAGCTGGGCGTGAGGTTCTTGATGCGCTGATGGCGGCTAAACAACAAAATCCGGCGTTAGACGTTAAGGTGTTTGTTGATTTTCATCGTGCTCGTCGTGGTTTGATTGGTCATAAAGGCGATAGTGGTAACTATTTACGTTACCGTCGAGTCAACCAGTTGGCAGAGCATCCAATTGATATCTTAGGTGTTCCGGTTAAAACCCGTGAACTCATGGGCGTATTACACCTTAAAGGTTTTGTGATTGACGATACCGTACTGTATAGCGGTGCGAGTCTCAATAACATCTACCTGCAACAATTCGATCGCTATCGTTTTGACCGCTACTATGTGATTGAATCGCCTGAGCTTGCGACTAGCATGCGCGAATTGATGTTATCAAGCCTAGTCAATGATCCTGCCGTATCAAGTTTGACGCAGCAGCCAAGTGATGAAGTCTTACCAGCTAAAGTTGACATCCGCAATTTTAAAAAGCGTTTAGGGGCGGCTCGTTATCAATTCACACCGCAAAAATTTGGGACTCGGGTTACGCCACTCATTGGCCTAGGTCGCAAAAACAATCAGCTTAACCGCGCCATCTTAGCGATGATAGATCAAAGTGAGCAGTCGGCTTTTATTTGTACGCCTTACTTTAATCCACCTTTGGCCTTAGTGCGGGCGCTGAATAAGCATTTACGCAATGGCAAGCGCCTCGACATAGTCGTAGGTGATAAAACGGCTAATGATTTTTATATCTCACCAGATAAGCCTTTCAACACTATTGGCGGCGTCCCTTATCTGTACGAGCAATCACTGCGAAAGTTTGTCACTAAGCAGCAATGGGCCATAGATAATGGTTTGCTTAATATCCATATCTGGAAGCATGAGAACAACAGCTTTCATTTAAAAGGCTTAAGTGTTGATAATAAGCGCCACTTGCTGACAGGCTCTAACCTGAACCCAAGAGCGTGGGCACTGGATCTCGAAAACGGCTTATTGCTGAGTGACGAGCAAGGGGTATGGGCTGATAAGTTTAAAGCTGAGCAAGAGTTCATTTTGACTCACACTGAGCGCTTATATCACTACAGCCAGATTGATACTATTGATGAGTATCCTGCGCCAGTAAAAACCTTGATGACTCGCATTAACCGTATTAAAGCTGGTTTTTTGCTAAAACGCATTTTGTAATCAGCTTAACTTAATCAGTTACTTAAGTTACTTGAACTGCTTTAGTTATTTGCTTTAGTTACTTGCTTTAGTTGACTTGTTTTGTCGCAAGCGCCTTTAGGTCAATCATTGCCTTACCATCATAAAAATAGCCCTCGGATGAGGGCTATTTTTTTATGGTTAAGTGTGAGGCCAAAATTTGGCTCATAAAAAATGCCGGAGTTAACCGGCATTTTAAATGCGTGTAACTGGCGCTGAATTCGCCAATGACTCGCTATTGACTAGGCTGCCTGGTGGGCGCGCTCATTGCTGAGGTTGTTGGCCATTAATTCCTGCGGGTCAAAATCATCGACATTAATCGATGCCATTCGGCCAATTTCTGCTTGAACTAACAGTTCCACTTCCTCGTCTTTCAATATGCCTAACGCTTTACCCTCTGCGGCAATTTTATCTAGCCACATGAAGGGCAGTTTTTCGCCTTTAGCTTGGCAGACTTTCTCATATAAGGGCTCAGCTTTCAGAATATCTCTCAAGGTTTGCTCTTGAATGCCAACGGCATTGTTCGGGCAGTTTTGCCAAAATTGACCAGCACCTAAACGCTCACGACTGGCGCTTGGGGTTTGCATGATGACGGCGACTTTATGATCAAGCACATCGCTTGGGCGCTTAAATGGGCGACCAAAAGGCAGGATTAAAGGACGCAGCACTAAGCCCAATTTAGCAGGGAAGTTATCTAATAACTCATCTAATGCCGTTTGCGCTTTAAATAATGCATCTTCCACGCCCCATTGTAGCAAGGGTAAATCAGCCTTCTGACGGCCTTCATCTTGATAGCGCTTAAGGGCGGCGCTTGCCAAATACATTTGACTTAGAATGTCACCAAGGCGTGCTGAAATCCGCTCTTTGCGTTTTAAATTGCCGCCTAGGGTTGCCATGGCTAAATCGCTTAACAAAGCCATATTGGCGCTGAGGCGATTAAGGTGCTGATAATACCGCTTAGTTTGATCGCTATAAGGACTATTGCTGAAGCGTGAGTCTGTGATCCCAAACCATACACTTCTGACTAAATTGCTGATGGTAAAGCCAATATGGCCAAAAATGGCAGCATCAAAATCACTCAGTCCTTGATGTGGGTCTGGATTAAAGGCCGCGTCCATTTCCGTTAATACATAGGGATGGCAGCGAATAGCCCCTTGTCCATAAATGATCATAGAGCGGGTTAAAATATTGGCGCCTTCAACGGTAATGGCAATGGGCGCGGCTTGATAACCACGGCCAAGGTAGTTATTCTGGCCAAGACACACGCCTTTACCGCCATGAATATCCATAGCATCGATAATTGAGCGCTGCATTCTATCGGTTAAGTGATATTTAACTATGGCGGAAATAACGGAAGGCTTTTCACCTAAATCAATGGCAGTAGTGGTTAAACTGGTTACGCCATCCATTAAATAAGCATTACCACCAATACGCGCCATTGGCTCTTCAATGCCTTCAAGCTTACCAATTGGCAGCTTAAACTGACGGCGAATGCGGGCGTAAGCGCCGGTTGCTAACGCCATCGTCTTAACGCCACCAGTGGCATTGGAAGGTAAGGTGATGCCGCGACCTACGGATAAACATTCAACCAACATGCGCCAACCTTGGCCGGCCATGCTTGGGCCACCAATAATGTAATCCAGCGGTACAAATACGTCTTGGCCGCGCGTCGGACCATTCATGAACATACAATTGAGTGGAAAATGGCGCCGGCCGGTTTCAACCCCTGGGGTGTTGGTGGGAATTAAGGCGCAGGTGATACCAAGCTCTCGTACATTACCTAATAACTTTTCTGGGTCGTGCAATTTAACCGCGAGCCCCAATACAGTCGCAACTGGCGCTAGGGTGATATAACGCTTGTTCCATGTTAAGCGCATACCCACAATTTCTTTACCTTGCCATTGGCCTTTACACACTATGCCAACATCAGGAATAGAGCCCGCATCACTGCCTGCTTCTGGGCTTGTGAGGGCAAAACAAGGGATATCTTCACCTTTAGCTAGGCGCGGCAGATAATAATTCTTTTGCGCTTCAGTGCCATAGTGTTGCAGTAACTCGCCAGGGCCTAATGAATTCGGTACCCCTACGGTTGAGGCCAGCTCAGTACTGACACCTGAGAGCTTTTGTAGTACCCGCGATTGCGCGAACGCTGAAAACTCTAAACCACCGTACTTTTTCTTAATGATCATGGCAAAAAAGCCGTGCTCTTTTAAGTATTGCCAAATTTCAGGCGGTAAGTCGGCTAACTGGTGAGACACTTGATGTTGATTTAACATGGCGCACACTTGCTCAACTGGGCCATTGATAAACGCTTGTTCTTCTACAGATAAATGTGGCACTGGATAGTTATGGAGTTTTTTCCAATCCGGATTACCCGCAAATAAATCGGCTTCCCACCAGGTGGTTCCTGCATCAATCGCTTCTTTTTCGGTGCGTGACATTTCAGGCATGATACCGCGATATATTTTTAGCAGAGGCCGGCTGATAACGCTTTCTCTGAAGGATGAGACATTCAAAGGTAAGCTAATGGCAGCAAAGACTAGCCATGAGTACCAACCTATAACATCTATGCTAGTACCAACAATCATAACTACAGCAATAGCTAGCGTGGCCGACATCAGAGTGACTCTGAGGTAAGCCGCACTCGCCATTACGGCAATTAGCGCGAGGATCCAAATCGAGGTAGTCATGTAAATCTCCTTTCGACTAAATTTACCAACATAACTTGCAGGTTAAAACTTTGGTCCAACTCACAAGCTCTGCTTGTGGTCTGACCTCAATGGTGGCTAAAAGTTAAACTTTCATCATTAAGAATACAAGATCATTTAAACAATTGTTTAAATGCTTGTGAAACTTTGTTGTGTAAACTCGGTTTTATGCGGGTTACACTGCGATTGGGCTTGAGTCGTTAAGGAGATTTTATGTGCGAGTTATTGGCCATGAGCGCTAATGTGCCAACGGATATAGTGTTTAGTTTCACTGGATTAGCCGAACGTGGTGGCATCACAGGCCCGCATGTTGATGGTTGGGGTATCACCTTTTATGAAGGTAAGGGTAGTCGCACCTTTAAAGATGCTTGCCCGAGCAGCCAATCTGAAATTGCCTCACTGATTAAACGCTACCCGATTAAAGCTGAAGTGGTGGTTAGTCACATACGTCAAGCCAATCGCGGCGCCGTATGTTTGGTCAATACCCATCCGTTTAGCCGTGAGTTATGGGGACGCAATTGGACTTTTGCCCATAATGGTCAATTGACTGACTACGAAGACAAGTTAACCCCTTTGCGATTTACCCCTGTGGGCAACACTGACAGCGAACTCGCCTTTTGTTGGCTTTTAGATAGTCTGGTGGATAAGTTTGGTTATCAAGCGCCACCTGAGATACGAGCAGTATTTGATTACATAGCCACGTTAGCGAATGAACTGCGCGCCTTAGGCGTGTTTAATATGTTGCTGTCGGATGGGGATTATTTGCTGAGTTTTTGCAGTAATAATCTATGTTTTATTACTCGCAAGGCGCCATTTGGGGAGGCAAGATTAGTCGATACCGATGTGGTGATTGATTTTAATAAAGAAACCACACCTAACGATGTGGTTTCTGTGATAGCCACGCGGCCGCTGACGGATAATGAGCATTGGCAGACATTAGCGTCTGGGCAGTGGTGTTTATTCCGGCGCGGCGAGTGTTGCCACATCAGCGAAGTGGTAACTTAGCAGCATAATATCTAACTGCTTACTGCCTTTTTCATAATGTGTAAGACGCACTGGTAAATAGGCTAAGTCGGGCGCCATCCAAAAAAAGGTTTGGCGCTTAGTGCTATCGCGCACCACTTCAATCTTGATAGTGTCATAGGTGCCGCTGGCTATCTTCATTCTTTCTTTGCCGATAATGGTGAATTGATAATCATCGACTTCACCTTCTTTCACCATCTTATAATCAAGCGGTTTTTTATCGGCCTCTAAATCCATACGAAACTGCAACTGCACCATCATGGGATCATAAATATCACTGGCAAATGGAAAATCGAATTTCTCTTTTTTATAGCGCGTGGTGATTTTGCTTAAATCGCCAATAAAGGCGGTTTGTTCTTGATAGTCTGGCCCTGTGCCGCTTCTGTCTTGAAAATAGCGAACCGGTACTAATTGGCGCGGATTAGTGGGGGAGACTGAAAATTCACTCACAATAGTGCGCACATCGCTTAAACCCACTAACGACAGTGCACTATCAAATTGATAACGATAAAGATTATCTTGCGCAGGCGCTAAGTTATAGCGCGCTTTGCCCAGTTCAATATTACCATAATTGACTTGATATTCTGCCTGCTGCGGGACTAAGACAGGGTCGATACTGGCGCTAGCACTGGCGCTAACCATAGGGCAGAGCAGCGATAGACCAAGAAAAATGCGGGATTTCATCGTAGGATGCCCTCTAAAAAGATAATGAAAAAATGAGTGTGGCGGCGTCCGGATGCCAAAGGTACTGCTTGAGATTAACTCGGCCATGATTAACTTGGATAGCTTCTAAACGTAAAAGTTCTATTTGCTTGAAATAAGAGGGATTTCCTTTTGCAATCGCGATTTTTCCTTGGCTATTAATCACTCTGTGCCAAGGCAGTGAGTCATGGCTTGCTTGCGCCAACGCATAAGACACATACCGAGCCTTGTGCAGCAGGCCAGCATAATCAGCAATGCGGCCATAGGTGGATACTTGCCCAGCGGGGATCATTTTCACCACAGTTTGGATACGTTCAATATCGCTTAATGGTTTGCTGTTATTCAACACAGGTTGACCTCGTGATATCTGCTGAGCAATAGCTTAAACATCAACGTTATGATAAGCAACCAAGGGTTAGCACCGGATGAGTACCAGCCATGGCTAATTGGAATCGAATGACTTGATGAAAATCCACGCAAAAAAACCATCGATTACTGCAATCTGTGATTGTGTTTGGCCATTTAGTGCATTTTCATAGATAATGCCGCCAGATTATAACGGCCGCGTTAAATGGCACATGCAAGAGAATAGAAAATGGCAGTTTTAGAAATTTTACGAGTCCCAGATGAGCGCCTTAAGCGTCCGGCCACTACCGTCACTGATGTTAATGCAGTTTCTGGTCTTATCGATAACTTGTTAGACACTTTATATCAAACCGAAGATGGTATTGGTTTAGCCGCCACTCAAGTCGGTAGCCCACATGCAGTGATTGTGATTGATTTATCAGAAAATCGCGATCAACCATTGGTGCTTATCAACCCAGAAATCGTAGAACAAAGCGGCGAATACGAAGGCGAAGAAGGCTGTTTATCTGTGCCTACTTTTTATGCCAAAGTTAAACGCTTCCAACGCGTCAAAGTAACCGCGCTTGATCGTGAAGGTCAGGAACTGGTCATAGATACCGATGAGTTTTTAGCGATTGTATTGCAACATGAGATTGATCATCTGCGTGGCAAAATTTTCATCGAACATTTGTCGCAGTTAAAGCAGCAAATGGCACTGAAAAAAGTTCGCAAGCTTAAATAGTCTGCTTGAACATTATCTTATTAACCCACGAACGCGAGTTCGAGCGGGTCAGCAATACCGGGCAATGGGTTATTAATGCATTGCCCCTGCGGTCTGAACGCCGTTTGTGGTCACGCACAGCGCCAGATCAAGCCTTAGTGAATGACTTAGCCAGTGGTAAAGCGCGTTTGGTATTTCCGAGTTCAGAAATAACCAACACCAGCCTGATGGATGCAGATACTAATGCTAATTCATGCAAACATGCTAATTTTGTAAGCACGCTTGAGTGCACTGCGCTAGTGCTGATAGATGCCACCTGGCAAGAAGCGCGCAAGATGTGGCGTCAAAGCCCATATCTACAACAAGCATCTTTGTATCCGCTATTACCGACTGAGCCTTCGCAATATGCCCTTAGGCGTAATCAAGTGCCATCAGGGCTCTCAACCGCTGAATGCGTGATTGCATTATTTAAGCAGCTGAATGAACCTGATAATGCAGATATCATCCAGCAGGTTTTTGAGCAGATGAATCAAAGATAAGTCATAGCGACTTATCTTTGTGCTTTTTTGATTAAGGGTTTACGTCTTAATCATTAGATGACAGTGAGATACACGCACAGAAAGTGACTTAAGGCGCCCAATAATACAAATATATGCCAAATTGCATGGTTATAAGGAATGCGTTTACTGGCATAAAACACCACGCCAACACTGTAAAATAAGCCACCAGCAAGTAACAATCCAAATCCAAGCGCCGACATACTGGCAATTAATTCCGGCATAACAGTCACGCACAGCCAGCCCATTATTAAATATAAGACCAAACTTAGCTTTTCAAATTTATGAATAAATAAGGTCTTAAAGACTATCCCCGCTAAGGCCAAGCCCCATATCGCCAGTAAAATATAATCGGCGCTAGCAGATTGCAGGCTAATTAACATCAGCGGCGTATAAGTGCCTGCTATCAGTAAATAAATGGCGCAGTGGTCGGCCAGTTTTAGTTTCTTCTTTAAGTCCGCATCTTTAACGCTGTGATATAAAGTGGAGCATAGAAATAGTAAAACAATGCTGAGGCCATAAGCTAATACCCCCAGCAGCTGCACAAGGTTTAACACTGAATAGCCCTTCAGCAGCATGAATAGCGTGGCTAAGACACCAGCAACCACACCCACGCCATGGCTAATGCTATTGGCCATTTCCTCGGATGAGGAGTAGGGCGCAGCAAGTGTCTTGCAAAGGTGGGTCGAGCCTGCATTGGTTGCTATTGGTTTATTGGGCATGGTTTTTATTGTCATGTGTTAGCCAGAGACATCTTGTGGACTCATTGGACTTCAGTCTATCAGTGCGCTTTTCAATGCACAACCCAAATGGCGTACACGTGTACACTGAATTTAAATTGATACGCAATGGCTTAGAATATCGTAGGTGGTAAGTGTTGCGGTAGGACTGGTTGTTAGTGATGTTAGGGATTGTTTTATGCTAAATACGTAGACATAACTTGTGGCGTAATACCTTGCATAGCTTTGTCGACATCATGGACAGTGTGTAGAGTATTGGACTGCGTAAACGTTAGTGGTGCTAATTGTCAGAGAAAAACTTATTTTTAGCCATCGGCTTGATTTGTTACACCACGTAGGCAGGTGCTTATTCATTAAACTAAAACATTCCTGTTTTAGACGAGCACTGGCGTAACAATACCTAATTATGTGCGATGGCTTAGGTTGGTACGCCAGTCCTGACTTTCATCATATTTTGCTAATAATTGTTGTTTGGTTGATATATTGCCAAAGCGGAAGCCGGCCTAGGATGGAGGACGGCGTTGTCTTTAAGTTGTTCCTGGGGTGAATTAAATCGACACCCCAGAATAAGGCGCGCTAACTATTACCTCTAAGTCATACCGCGAGATACCATCCTCCTCTAATTGAGCTTTTTAGCTTGCTCTGGCCAAGTGGCGGGTAATGATAAATCACCCGAGGCAACATCAAACACTTCAGTTACACAAAGTAACGGCTGATGCATATTGGCATTAATTTTTAGGGCTGCGGTTACGCCGTCATAATTGAAGTTAGTGGGAAATCCAATTTCCTTTAGTGGTACTTTTACTGCAAGCGTGTCTTTATCAAATGAAAATGCATATCCTGGCGAGTCAAGATACAAGGGGACTCCCGGCCATGTTGCAGGCACCTTAGGTTTGTCACCCTCGGCAATATCACGGACTTTTAATCCTTTGGCACCACATTGCTCATCACTGACAAGTACTACCCAATGTGAATGCCAGTCATCGCCATCATTGGCTGGATTACCATCCTTATTCTCATCATATAATGGGGTGTCATCAAAGTCTGGGTGGGTCGTCATCACGAGCGCAACAATGCCTTTCTTGCCATCAAAACCTATGACAGATGAGTCCAAGGTTGTTGGCCATACATAACTTAACACTTCGGCTCCCGCGAATTTGCCACCATTGCCGCTCGGTTTCTCCTTGCCAGCCGTACCTAATACCACTTGTTCAAAGACGAGATCTGTCCCTTCCTTAAAGACTCGGGTATGGACAATGTCAAAATCTGCCTTAGTTAGGGATTTTACGGCATGAATACCACCAGGATTATGAGCCGCAGCCTGACCAATACATGCCGAGGCTAGCGCAACTAACATTAACTTTTTCATAAATGACCTCACGCTAACGCGAAAATCGGTGCACTGACATTAATGTGCAGTACTTTGCCATCAACAACGAGTGCAGGAACTAAATTCACTCCCTGCGTTTGTGCCTTTGCAACCAACGAGGGTTTTTCTCTTAAATGTACTGCTAAAATCTGGTATTTACTGTTATCTATCATGCTCATAATAGTTTCTATAACACTACACACATGGTGCAAGCGCCATGGCAAAACGTCAGTGTAAACGTATAGAAAACGTAATAGCTTTCATCGTTAAGGCGCCACTAACTGCATAATTGATGCGTGTTGTTGCCAAAGTTCTGCGCTGGCCTTGACGGCAACGAAAGAGTTTTTTCTCACTCTCCTTTATTGGCCACTGTTTTTATAAGATATTTTAGTTAATTTATTGCTTTCTTAAACCAAATTTTGTGTGGCTGGGCTGAAGCCGGTTTAATTTCTACCATAGCTATGTCGAGCAATGGCACCTCCAGCAAACCTTGGTCAGTCACGAGTTGTAAAAACTCTTGCTGTGATTGGCAGCGGGTGTCCTTAGCCACTCCTGCGACTTTGCTACCATCCATCAGATAAACCAATACGATTTCATGATGCATGCACATAATTTCGATGTGGTCATGTAAGTGGCAATCCAGCATTTAATAGCTCTCCAAGGTTGGCGCTACTGGTGAACACCCCTCAAGCTTGAGAATAAAATGTTTATGCTGACTGATGGCTGCGACTACTTCTGCTGAGGCAATCTCGTTGTGGCAAAAACTGCAGGATTGCTGGTGGATATCTTGCAATATCACTCCTTGCTGCGCTAAAAACTGTGTCGCATAGCGCTCAGCATTAGCGCTTTCCTCAGGTGTTACTAACACACCAAAATGCAAGTAACGGCCTGTGGTAGTGGTGACATGGGTATCGAAAACCTGAATCTTCATCATTTGACCTCGAAAAAAGTATCGAGTCGAAACTAATTTTGAGATTAGTTTCGACTCGATACAAAGTCAAGCTATACTAAGGCTATATTTAACGTACGACCCATAGGACAATTGTAGTGGCAGAATTCTTTGATTATTTAGAACGATTGAACAGTCTCATTCGCAGTTGGCAGCGTGATGACCAGGTGTTATCTCAGGTGCCAGCCATTCAATTAAGCGCGTTACGCTATTTGAGTATTTGCAATCATTACTCAGATACTCTGATGGGAGTGACTGATTATCTGGGGTTGACCAAAGGAACGGTATCTCAGTCATTAAAAGTACTAGAAGAGCGAAAATGGCTGTATAGAGAGCAAGATCTCCAGGACAAGAGAATCGTCCACTTGCAGTTAACTGATGAAGGTAAAGCCATCAGTCAACGACTGAGTGCAGCCGATGCTCTCAAGCTTGCGTTGACACAATTGGGACCTGAATTTTCGTCACACTTGACTAATGGTCTGCATACATTGCTCAGCACTCTGCAAAAAAATGAGCACAGAAATAGTTTTGGAGTATGCCAATCTTGCCGGTTTCATGAGACTCAAGCCGCTAGGCCTTTTTGCGGATTGACTAAGCAAGCGCTGCCAATGGCAATGATTGATCGCATATGCAGAGAGCATCAAGTTAACGCAGACGAGTGCGAATCTTTAATCGGTGAAAATAAGCATGGCAAGTGAACCACCACTTTTATGATGAGAGTTAGGGACATATTTAGCCTTTTTGATGCACGCCAGTTATCAGGTGATTGATGGTGTCCCGCGGTTAATGAGTTTGCTCGACTCAGTTTAAACTCAGTGTTGAATCAAGCGGCGCGCGCACAGGCAAAGGGTTAACTCCAGTCTTCCATTATTGGATATTAGTGATGGTAACTATGTATAAAATAAGCAGAACGGCAAAACTAGTCTAACCTTAAGTTGTTAACACTTTTTAGTGACTTTTATTTGAGAAAAGGACTTTAAAATAAATGTCTTATATATTACCGCCGCGACCTTTTTATTCTTCACTCTTCTTGTTTCAGCTAATTGCAATCTTATTCCCCATGGCAGTACCAGTGCCAATGCACTAAAGAGGCAGGCACTCAACCGAGCATTGACACTGACTTGGAGTTGAAATTATGACATGCAACCATCAAGGGATTGAGGCATTGAAATGACACCAACATCGCCACATCTTAACCAGCGCTCGCGCTCTAAACTCATTAAGGCGAGCAAATTACATTGGAGCCATTGGCTGATTATTGTGGCTTCGCTAGTGTTAACTATCGCCATCTGGAAATTTGAGGACGCAAATACTACTCAAAAATTAGAAGAGCGCTTTAGCAGTGAAACGGCAAATCTGATCGAACTGGTAATAGAACGCATGCAGCTGTATGAAGACGCGCTGTGGGGCGGCGTGGCTCATCTTGATGTGACTGACGGCCAGACCACCGCCGCGCAGTGGCAACGCTACGCCGACAGTTTGCGCATAGACAAAGCCTACCCAGGCATTAACGGCATTGGCGTTATCTATAACATCAAAAAAAATGCGCTTGGTGAGTATTTGCAGCAGCAAACTGCGCTGCGTCCCGGTTTCACGATTCACCCAATTCATGAACAAAATGAGTATTGGCCAATTACTTATATTGAGCCGCTTGGCATTAACCGTAAAGCTGTGGGTTTAGATGTTGCCTTTGAAACCAATCGCTACATAGGTGTGCAAAAGGCGAGAGACACAGGTATGGCGCAGCTCACCGCCCCCATAGTGCTGGTGCAAGATGCCCATAAAACGCCGGGATTTTTACTCTATGCGCCTTTTTATAAAAATGGACAGCGACCCGAGACCATAGAACAGCGGCGTGAAGCGATTATTGGCGTCACTTACGCGCCATTTATTATGTTTAAACTGATGAAAGGGGCGTTATCGCAGCAGCATCGCTTAGTCAGCGTCAAAATCACAGATTCAGGGGATTTACTCTATGAGGATACGGCTAATGACGGCATAAATAGTATCGACCCCGATGCTATGTATTCCAAGACGATAACCAAGGAGATATATGGCCGTACTTGGACTTTTGATGTGCAGTCTAACCTTAAATTCCGTGAGCAGGCCGATGTTAACCAACCTTACTTTATTCTGGCGGCGGGTATCTTAATACAAGCGTTGATACTTGGCCTTTTTATTGTATTAACTCGGGAAAATCGCAAGGCTCTGGCCTATGCCGACGAGATGACAGAAGCGTTACAACAGCAAGCCCGCGCTTTGCAAGCGAGTAATAAAGAATTAGAGCTAACCACCTTAGAAGCGCAGCAAGCCTCTCAAAAGCTTATCGAACAGCAATTTGCCTTAGATCAACACGCGATTGTGACCATTACGGATGTTAAAGGCACCATCACTTACGCCAATGACAAGTTCTGTGAGATTAGCGGGTATTCAAGAGATGAATTACTCGGTAACAATCACCGCCTAGTTAATTCAGGTGTTCATGACGTCGCTTTCTTTAAGCGCATGTACAAGACCATAGCCCATGGCCGAGTTTGGCATGATGAGGTGTGTAACCGAGCTAAAAATGGCGAGCTTTATTGGGTTGAAGCGACGGTTGTGCCTTTTATGGATAGTAATAATAAACCAATAAATTATATTGCTATCCGCACAGATATTACCGAGCGTAAATTAGCGGAAGTGTCCATCCAAAAGGCCATGGAAGAGGCTGAATCTGCCAACCGAGCCAAAAGTGAATTTCTGGCTAACATGAGCCATGAAATCCGTACCCCGATGAATGGCGTTATAGGTATGAATAATCTGCTATTGGATACCAATCTGAATACCGAGCAGCATAACTATGCCAAAACGGTCAAAAGCAGTGCCGAGTATTTACTGACCTTAATCAATGATATTCTTGATTTTTCTAAGATAGAGGCAGGCAAGCTTGAGCTTGAAGCCATAGATTTTGATGTTGAACTTATGGTAAGTGAATTGGGTAAGGCCATAGCCTTTCAAGCCCATGAGAAAGACTTAGAGCTGATTTTACCTGCCAACCCAATTCATCATCAATGGTTTAACGCCGATCCCAGCCGGTTGCGCCAAATACTCACCAATCTGTTAGGAAATGCCATCAAGTTCACTGAACGCGGTGAAGTGGCGGTCTATTACAGCGTGCAGCAACAAAGTGAATCCCATGCGTTAGTACGATTTGACATCACAGATACCGGCATTGGTCTCAGCACCGAGCAGCAAATAGGCCTATTTGACCGTTTTAGCCAAGCTGATGGCTCCACTACCCGCAAGTACGGGGGGACAGGATTAGGCTTAGCGATTAGTAAGCAACTGGTGGAATTAATGGGGGGCGAAATCGGTGTAAAAAGTACGCCTGGCAATGGTTCGACGTTCTGGTTCACTCTTCATCTTGCGCGGGCTAAGAGTCAGCCTTCTGAACCAGTTAGCTCCGATTTGAAGACTCAAAAAATATTGATAGTGGACGATAATGCTACTAATGGGCGACTACTAGAGCAGTTACTCAGTGATTGGCAAATAGACCACCAGCGGGTTGATAATGCGGCGGCCGCATTAATTGCATTGCATAGCGCCGCTAACGGTGGCCACCCTTATACGATTGCCATCATTGATAGATTAATGCCCATTATGGATGGATTACAGTTAGGCAGGACAATCAAAGCAGATCTTAGCATTAACACCACCCGTTTACTGCTACTTAATACCCAAGGTCAACGCGGCGATGCGAAAAAGTTTAAGGGCGCAGGGTTTGACGGCTACCACAGTAAGCCCATAGAGCCGTCTTTGCTTTACAGCGAGCTACTGAAAGTTGCGCAAATAACACCAGCTAATATTGAACTAGCGACTCAGCATATAAGTCGCGAGCTGCCACAATTTAATGCGCGAGTGTTGGTGGTAGAAGACAATGCTACTAACCAATTGGTGGCCAAGGGCATGCTAGCAAAGTTTGCGGTGCGTATTGATGTAGCAGGTAATGGCAAAGAGGCGTTAGCCGCCCTTGCACAGATCCCTTATGACTTAGTGTTTATGGATTGCCAGATGCCGGTGATGGATGGTTATGAAGCCAGTCGGCATATTCGTGATGCGCACTCACAGGTTAAAAATCAAAGTGTGCCCATCATAGCGATGACAGCTAATGCCATGCAGGGCGATAGAGAACAATGCCTCGCGGCGGGCATGAGCGATTACATCGCTAAACCCATAGATCCCGCCAAACTGCAACGAGCCCTCAGTGAATGGCTTCCTGCTCGTTGCCAGCCGCGTGTTACTAAAGAACTAGAACCAGACTGTGGCTCTCAAGCCATGGCAATAAAACAGGAACCGGTGTTTGACTTCCCAGCCTTTAGTGCTCGTCTGATGAATGATAAAAATCTGATTAAAATAGTGGTGGACGCTTTTCTCGCTGATATTCCAGCGCAGATTGCTCAGTTGCGAGCTGCACTTATCGCTGCCGACCTAAAACAGGCCGCCGCGCAAGCTCATCAGATCAAGGGCGCGTGCGCGAATGTGGGCGCTATGGTATTGAGTGACATAGCTAAAACTATGGAGCAAGCTCGGGATATCGACACGTGTTGGGAAGCCATGCCGTTACTCGAACAAGCGTTTGCAGCATTGAAAATCGCTATGGACGAGGCGCAGACATGACCCACTCTTTGCCGGCAGCGAGTGCCGTCATACGCACTATTACGACCCTATTTTTTTGTGCTTTATGCTGCATTATGGTGGCAAGTTGTACTGAAAAGTCAGAAACAATCAAAGTCGGGGTGTTGCACTCATTAACGGGCACCATGGCGATTAGTGAAAAGTCGGTAGTCGATGCTACCTTAATGGCGATTGATGAAATTAATGCCAGTGGCGGGCTATTAGGGCGCCAGATAGAAGCTGTTGTTGTTGATGGCGCGTCAGATTGGCCGGCTTTTGCGCGGGAGGCCGAGGCGCTCATTACCCAAAAAAAGGTGGCGGTTATTTTTGGTGGATGGACATCAGCAAGTCGCAAAGAAATGAAACATGTCGTGGAAAAACATGATCATCTGCTGTTTTACCCCGTCCAGTACGAAGGCTTGGAGCAATCGACCAACATCATATATACCGGCGCTACGCCTAACCAACAAATCATGCCCGCCGTTAAGTGGAGTGTGGAAAACCATGGTAAACGGGTTTTTCTGGCGGGCTCTGACTATGTGTTTCCGCGCTCGGCAAATAAGATCATTAAAAAACAGCTGATTGCTTTAGGGGCTGAAGTCGTAGGCGAATATTATATCCCGTTAGGAGATATGAATAGCGATGACATGACAGATGCTATTTTGCGCAGCAACGCGGATATTATTCTAAATACCATTAATGGCGGCAGTAATTTACCTTTCTTCAAACAATTAAATCAAAAGAACATTAATATCCCAGTCATGTCCTTTAGTATTGCCGAAGACGAACTGCTTCACTTAGATATCAAAGCCATGGCGGGCCATTACAGTGCCTGGAACTACTTTCAAAGCTTGCCTTCCGCTGTTAACAAAGCCTTTGTGGCGCGTTTTAAATACAAGTACGGTGAGAGTAGAACGACCAATGCTGCGATGGAGGCCGGCTATGTTGGTGTCTATTTATGGTCGAGCGCTGTTCAAGCCGCCAACACCACTGACCCGTCCACACTTAGACAATTCTTGAAAGGCGTGAGCTATGACGCCCCCGAGGGTAACGTCATTATTAGCGCTATTAATAATCATCTGTGGAAACCGCTTTATATCGGCCAAATACGTGAAGATGGTCAGTTTGATATTGTGTGGTCGCAACAAAAGCCTATCAGACCTTTGCCATTTCCCTCTTACCAAACCATTGAGCAGTGGAATGAATATCTAAACACCTTATATCAAGGCTGGGGGGAAAGTTGGGCCGCGCCACCAAGGGTTAGTTCAGCACCAATGACAACAATGGAGGGGCAATATTTTGAACATTCAAAATAAAATCTCATTCACCTTTGTGTTGCTCACCACGGTTTCTGTTGGACTACTTACTTATATCGCGACCGATAATGCGGTTGGCTCGCTTAAAAGTGAGGTGGAAAACACCTTAAATAGTATTGCTGATTATAAAGCCATGCAATTTTATGATCATATTGAAAATCATGAGGAAGGCTTGTCGAGTTTTGCGTCAAATCCCTGGACTGCAGAAGCCTTATCTAAGTTGTCAGCGAGCTTTAAGCTCGGGGTTGATAGTGATGACTATAAGACAACTGATGCTTTTTATCGTGATGGTTTTTCGCAGATTTTAGCCCGCATGGGGGGCTATGATATTTTTCTCATCAATCCAGAGGGGGATGTCGTGTTTAGCATCGCCCATGAAACTGATTTTGCAACCAACTTGAAAACTGGCGCGTATAAAGACACATTACTGGCTGAGTCTTTTGATGATGCCGCGACTTTACTTGAAACCAAAACCAGTGAATTCAAACCTTATTCGCCCTCGCAATGGAATTTGAAGCAAGATCAAGCCAAACCCCAAGCCCAACCCATTAGCACCAACAAAGCGGGCATTGAGTTACATAGCGCCTTTATTGCCGCGCCAGTTTTTCAAGGGGAAGCACTGATAGGAGTGTTGGCGTTTCAAGTGAATACCGATCGCTACAATGATTTATCTGCCGATTATTCAGGCCTTAAACAAACTGGTGAAGTGGTTATTGGTAAGCTTGAAGACAATTATGCCACGGTTATTACGCCGTTAAGACGTTCAGCGTCTGCGGCGTTTAATCTAAGTTACCCAATTGGCAGTGCCTTAGCTGTGCCACTGCAACGAGCTGTCCAAGGAGAGAGAGGCTCTGGGCTTTCTGTCGACTATAAAGGTGACAAGGTTTTAGCCGCTTGGCGCGCTATCCCGGAATTGAATTTTGGCTTTGTAGTTAAAGTGGATGTTGCCGAGGCTTTTGCCGCCGCAGAGCAATTAAAAATCAAGCTGTTGTTAATTGGTTTGTTGATATCGGTGATCGCCGGTTTGACTGCATTTTATATATCACGAAAAATCAGCTATCCCATTCAAATGTTGCTTAAAGCCGTTGTGAAAATAGCCGCAGGTGGCAATTTTAATGAAAAAATCACGATAACGGCTAACGATGAAACTGAAGAATTAGCACAAGCATTTAACGTGATGAATCAAAAACGCTTTGAATATGAAGCGTCACTAAAAGCGAGTCATCTTGAAACTCAAAAAGCGCTCGCAGACTTAGCCAAACAGAAGTTTGCCCTCGACCAACATGCCATTGTCGCCATCACAGATGTCAGGGGCAATATCACCTTTGTTAATAATAAGTTTTGTGAAATTAGTGGCTTTAGTGAAACTGAGCTATTGGGGCAAAATCATCGTCTGTTAAATTCAGGTCATCACGATCCGCAATTTTTTAAAGATATGTACCGCTCCATTAGCCGTGGTATCACCTGGAATGCCGAGATTTGCAATCAGGCCAAAGATGGTCATTTGTATTGGGTCCATACCACCATAGTTCCCTTCATGAACAGTGCCAATAAGCCCGAAAGTTATATTGCCATCCGCACCGACATCACCGCGAGCAAATTAGCCGAAGTGTCTATCCAAATGGCTAAGGAAGAGGCGGAATCGGCTAACCGTGCCAAAAGCGAATTTTTGGCCAACATGAGTCATGAAATTAGAACTCCGATGAATGGCGTGATAGGGATGAACAATCTGCTACTGGATACTAACCTTAATGCCGAGCAGCATAACTATGCCAAAACAGTCAAAAGCAGCGCCGAGTCTTTACTGACCTTACTCAATGACATTCTCGATTTTTCCAAAATAGAAGCCGGCAAACTTGAGCTTGAAGCCATAGATTTTGATTTTGAACAGATGATAAGTGAATTGAGCAAGGCGATTGCACTGCAAGCCCATGATAAAAACTTAGAGCTGATTTCACCTGCAAGCCCATTACTTCATCAATGGTTTTGCGCCGATCCCGGTCGTTTGCGCCAAATACTGACTAACTTGCTGGGCAACGCCATTAAGTTTACCGAGCGCGGTGAAGTGGCTGTTTATTACAGCGTGCAGCAACAAAGTGAAACCCATTCTTGGGTACGATTTGACATCACAGATACTGGTATAGGCTTGAGCGAAGAGCAGCAAAGAGGGCTGTTTGATCGTTTTAGCCAAGCCGATGGCTCCACGACCCGCAAGTATGGTGGTACAGGGCTAGGATTAGCGATTTGCAAACAATTAGTGGAAATGATGGGCGGTGAAATTGGCGTGACAAGCGTATTGGGCAAGGGTTCTACCTTCTGGTTTACCCTTAATCTCGCGCGCGCTAAGGCTCAGCCTCCTGAGCCGGTCAGAACAGATTTGACCGCACAAAAGCTATTGATAGTCGATGACAATGCCACGAATGGTCGATTGTTGGAGCAGTTACTGAGCCATTGGCAAATAGACCACCTTTGGGTTGATAATGCCGCGGCCGCGCTGGTTGCTTTGCATGATGCCGCTAATGAGGGCGACCCTTACACAATTGCCATCATTGATAGGCAAATGCCCACCATGGATGGCTTGCAGCTGGGGAGGGCAATTAAAGCTGACCTTAGCATTAACACTACCCGCTTACTGTTACTCAATACTTCGGGTCAACGCAGCGATGCGCAAAAGTTCGAGGCTGCAGGGTTTGACGGCTTC
The DNA here is from genome assembly GCF_006494715.1 of Shewanella sp. SNU WT4. Lineage (NCBI taxonomy): Bacteria > Pseudomonadati > Pseudomonadota > Gammaproteobacteria > Alteromonadales > Shewanellaceae > Shewanella > Shewanella sp. SNU WT4. The sequence continues at coordinate 2,396,358 of NZ_CP041151.1, read as the reverse complement.
CACAATAAGCCTATAGAGCAGTCTTTGCTTTACAACGAGTTACTAAAAGTCGCGCGGATCACGCCAGAGAGCGTCGAATCGGCTAGCCAGCATACAGGACGTGAACTGCCTCAATTTAATGCCCGAGTATTGGTAGTGGAAGACAATATGACCAACCAGCTGGTGGCTAAGGGACTGCTGAGCAAATTTGCAGTGCGTATTGATGTGGCCAATAACGGCCAAGAAGCGTTAATTGCCCTTACGAAAACCGCTTATGATTTAGTGTTTATGGACTGTCAGATGCCAGTGATGGATGGTTATGAAGCCAGTCGGCATATTCGCGATGAGCAGTCACAGGTTCAAAACCATGCAATTCCCATCATCGCTATGACAGCCAATGCCATGCAAGGCGATCGTGAACTATGTCTTGGGGCGGGAATGAGTGATTATATCGCCAAACCCATAGATCCCGCTAAATTACAACGCGCTCTGAGTGAATGGTTGCCGGCTCATTGTCAACTTGCTGCCAGCGAGACAGAACAAGGCAGCTCATTGCATCAAAGACACTTGCGCTAATATGAATAATGGCATTGAGCGATATCGCCAAGGGCGGATTAGCCAGAAAAAACACCATAGCCAGCAAGCCACGCCATCTTTACTACAAGGTTTTGCGGCACTGTATATGGTCATGAATAATTGATGTCACTGGATTGAATGAGACTCTTAAGGAATAAGGCAGATAGTCATGAATATACTGATCATCGAGGACGACCGTACTTCACAACTTATGCTGCAAAACATCTTGTCAGCATACGCAGTTACTTTGGTAGGGAGCGGCGAACAAGGCCTTGAGTTAATCGGTGAATGTCAGCCTGATCTAGTGATCCTTGATATCAACCTGCCAGGCATAGATGGTTACGAGGTCTGCCGCCAGTTAAGAGCCCGACAAGATACTCAAACCACACCTATTATTTTCCTGTCATCGTATCAGTCTTTGGAAGACCGCTTGGCTGCCTATGGCGCGGGCGGTAATGATTACATCAATAAACCCTTCGATGTCGACGAGCTCAAGCTCAAAGTGAGTCAGGTGCAGCAACAGGTTCAACTGCGTAAATCTGTTAATCAAGATCTGCGCATGACGCATCTACTGGTGCTGGGTGTACAGACCTCGGCTGCCAAAATTCAGAGTATTAGCCGCTTTATACAGGCCAGCCTGTTTATGCTCAACATGGATACTCTGACCCATTGTTTTTTCCGCATTGCTAATGAAATCGAGTTATCGTGCGTGTTGAAAATCGACACAGGCAACGGCATAAAATTATTGTCCACTAACTACAATGTCAGTCAGTTGGAAGATGAAATCCTGCAAATGTCGGGCAAAATCGAGCGCATCCATTCGTTCGGTAATGACAGGGCCATTTTCCGTTGGGATCATGCAACCTTGCTGGCTCGTAACGTCGGGGAAATGATAGATACCATAGCTATCTTCATGGATGCGCTGGAAGCCGGTATTAAGTCGGTACTGATTGAGGAAAAACTGCTGTCCCAAGTCGCCAATATCGAAATTCAAAACGCTGAAGCCATGGATAAAATGATGGAGTTATTCAGTTCCATGAATGAAGAAATCAAAAATACCATAGTGTCACTGGGGATTATTACTGGGCTGGATGAAGAGGAAGAAGACAGGATAAACGCAGTGCTTGATGGTTACAGTGAGCGTATCAGTCAAGAATTTCTGGCGCTCAACAATAACAGTGAATCACTGCGCCAGTTGATAAACGAGTTGCACACTCCGCCTGAAGGTTTGGAGCTCATGCAGGAGCAAGTTGTGACCGATGGTGTCGAATTTTTTTAATGTGTTGCAGCCGTTGAACTGCCTGACAGCAATAGCCTTGTAAGCAAACGGCGCTGTTGAATCATATGTTTGGCTCGTTCAACACTTAAATTGTTAAACATAACTGTTGTAGCTCAACATTTATTATGAAAATGATAGGCAGTCAATCATGCTGCTTGATGAATGCAATCGGGCAGCCTAGTGCAATTAAATCAAAGCAGTCATGATGACGCCATAGCTATTCATTATCTGCGTTAATTAACGCATTCAAGTCGCTAGGCTAGTGGCTATGTGCTGTTATCGGCCATGCAGGTAATTTCTGCCGCGGAATCAAGTAACGCTCTGTGAGTAAAGTATTCCCCCCGAAAGCATGGCATCTTAGAAACTTCTTCAATATGCTAATGAATTCAAATGTAAATTTGTACAAGCTAACAAATGCTAAATGCGTTAATTTATCTGTCACGCACTTACTATTGTGGTCGACCGACGAATGGAAGCTCAATCAGAACAGACAGTCACCAGCAGTAAACTTGATACTTTTTTTAAAGGCGCGTTAATGATACTCCCGCTTACTATCGCGGTGATCCCTTGGGGGATCCTTGCAGGCTCTTTTGCACTCGATGCTGGATTATCAGCGTTTGAAAGCCAAGCTATGTCAGCCTTAGTTTTTGCAGGCGCGGCTCAATTAGTGGCGGTTGGTATGATTAAATCTGGGATTGGGTTAACTAGCATTTTAATCACCACCTTACTTATCACATCAAGGCACTTTCTCTATGGCATGGCCATGCGTGAACAGATAAGTCCTATGCCCCTTAAATGGCGACTGACCTTAGGTTTTTTACTCACAGATGAGCTATTTGCCATTAGCAATCAAGGTAATCAACATAAGTTGGACCCTTGGTTTGCATTTGGCGGTGGCTTTAGTTTTTATTTAGGCTGGAATATCGCAACCGCCGCCGGAATAGTGGCGGGGCAAAGTTTACCGAATTTAGACAGTTGGGGACTAGATTTTGCTATCGCGGCCACGTTTATTGCCATAGTCGTTCCATCAGTGAAAAAACCATCCTTTCTTTTGTGTGTGTTGATGTCCTTAGTCACAAGTCTAGTGTGCGAACTTATGAATATCGAAGGTGGGTTAATTATAGCGGCGCTACTGGGTATGGCGAGCGGTGCACTTTACGCCAAACTCACGGGAGAGAACGCATGATTTGGTTAACTATCATTTCCATGGCGGCATTGGTCTTTGCCAGCCGATACCTGTTTCTTGAACCTAAACTACCGGTACGATTAAGTAAGAATACGTTAACCTTTCTCAGTTACTCGGCGCCTGCGGTACTCACGGCCATATTCGCCCCGATTGTGTTTATACAAGAAGGTACGCTCGATTTTAGCTTGGATAACAGCTATTTAATATGTGCCGTTGTTGCCACTATCCTTGCTTACACTACACGCAATGTCTTACTCACCACTTTGGTAAGCATGGGGTTGTTTTTCATGATTCATTGAATGACAACAAACACTTTAAAATCAATGTAATGCAATTTTTATGGGTGTCTACATTTCCATTATAACTAGACCCTAAGCGGTGCTGTGATGGCTTGTTATGAATAGCATTTAATGAAAGCTTAATTCGCTTGTTCATCCGATGAATAATGACTCTTGTCATACGACACCGTTACCTCATGACTAAAATTGAAAATACTTATTAATAGCCGCTAAATCTTGGTAACTAGCCATTCATCTAGCATATTCACTTAACCGTTTGCTGATCTACCAAGCCAATTTATACTGCAACTTGGATTAGATTATTTATCGAATGCCGCAGTTCTATTATGTTTTTAGCACCTAACTCACGAGCTATTTATTAGCTTATCCCTGAATTAAATTTAGCCTATCAACCCAATTTCCCATAATTAACGCACTGATAGTGTTGAAATAAATCTCGTTGCAAGGATTGATGGGAAAGCGCAATGCTGGTGTTGATTTGCCATTTTTATGTCATCAAATTCACCCATAAATGTCACATTCAATGCTTACCTTGACCTCATAAACTAGCTTTATAAGTAAGTTTATTTCTCGCCAATAATAAATTATACGCTGTTAAGGGATGCATTATGAGTAAAGCCACATTTGATCCGCGCCGTTTTAATCTCAGTAATAATATGCCGTTTGAACAAGTGCTGGAACAGCATGTATCTCGGCGTAAATTTATTAAAGGTGGCCTTGGGATCAGTGCTATGACAGTATTTACCAGTATGGGACTCACAGCTTGCGGTGCTAATGATAAAGTCGTGATAACGCCGCCAACAATCCCAACCTTACCACCGCAAAGTTCGGCGGTACTAGGGTTTAACTCAATTGATGGTTCTAAAACCGATGCAGTCGCTGTGCCGGTTGGATATTCAGCTTATGTATTAGCGCCTTGGGGAACGCCACTTAATTCAAAAGCATCAGCTTGGAAGGCAGACGGTACTAATAGCAGTGAAGATCAAGCCAATTCGGTCGGTATGCATCATGACGGTATGCATTTTTTCCCATTAAATGATGCGGGAGATGATGGCTTATTGTGTATTAACCATGAGTATATTGATGAGGTTGCGCTGCATCCAAACGGCCCCACCTTTGATGCTAATGGCAAGCGCAGCCTTATTGATGAAATTCGTAAGGAAATTAATGCCCATGGTGTCTCTGTGGTTCGCATTAAGCTCAATAATGGCTGGTGGGAAGTGGTGGCGAACGATGCTCATAACCGCCGTTTTACGGGGGCCAGTGTGATGGATTTTACAGGCCCCTTAGCATATACCAGCTATTTAGAAACACGCTACTCACCAGATGGTAGCCAAGGGCGTGGCACCCTTAATAATTGCGGCAATGGCAGCACGCCTTGGGGCACTTATTTAACCTGTGAAGAAAACTGGCCGGAATATTTTCTCAATAAAGGGACACTCACGCCGGATCAATCTCGTATTGGTATTGCCACAGCAACTAGTCGTTATGGGTGGGAGCACTTAGCTGGAGCTGATGATGAGCGCCTTGATGAGTTCGCCCGCTTTAACATTACGCCAGAAGCTGCTAATGCCAGTCAAGATTACCGTAACGAAGCTAATGGCCATGGTTATATTGTTGAAATCGATCCTTATAATCCCAATTCTCGCGCGGTTAAACGCACGGCGTTAGGGCGCTTTCGGCATGAAGGGTGTGTCTTTGGCCATGTCGTGGCAGGCCAAGCTATCTCGTTTTATTCCGGCCACGATGCGCGGTTTGAATATATCTATAAATTTGTATCAGATGCGGTATGGGACCCTGTAGATGCTAACACTAGTAACCGCTTAGCGACTGGGGATAAGTATATGAACGCGGGCACATTATATGTGGCTAAATATAACGACAATGGTACGGGTGAATGGTTACCACTCACCCTTGATGCCATTACCCAAGATGGCAGCAATTTAGCCAGTCATTTTGATTCACAAGCCGCGATTATTTTAAATACGGCAGGCGCGGCTGATTTAGTCGGTGCCACGCCAATGGATAGACCTGAGTGGGTAGCGGTCGACCCTGTGACTGGCAGTGTCTACTTAACCTTAACCAATAACACCAAACGCAAAGACAGCACTAATCCTGCTAACCCTCGTTTAAATAACAAATTTGGCCATATTATTCGTTGGGATGAGGGTGATAACGCCACTGAATTTAGCTGGGATATTTTTGTATTTGGAGCGCCAAGTGCGGCAGATGCGCAAACTAACTTGTCTGGGTTAGATGATTTAAATCAGTTTGCCAGCCCTGATGGTTTAGCGTTCGACGCGCGCGGTATTTTATGGGTTCAAACCGATAATGGCGCGGAAGAATTAACGTCATACACTAATGATCAAATGCTGGCGATTGTGCCATCGACCTTAGTGGATGCTAATGGAAAACAGCAAGTCGTTAGTTCCAGCACGCAGGTGCAGCTTAAGCGTTTCTTTGTCGGCCCTAATGAGAGTGAAGTGACAGGTTTTGCTATGACGCCAGATTACAAAAGCTTATTTATCAATATTCAGCACCCTGCTAATTGGCCATATGCTGCTAAAGCGAGTGAAGCCACACCCGCTGGGATTACCATTCGGCCGCGTTCGGCGACTGTTATGATACGTAAAGATGATGGCGCTGAAATCGGTGTGTAAATTAAACCTTGTAACTAAAAGCCCTTGATAGGGCTTTTTTGCTTTAAGAAAGGTCTGCACCCAATTGAGTCTGATCTATTCCGTATTGATTGCTCATTGATTGATGGTGCTGGTGGCGCGGGTGGATTAGCTTGCGGGCGTGGTTCTATAGCTATGGTACTTATTGTTTGAGTCGCGGTACTATTATCAAGAAGCTAACTGTTCTCAGATGTCCGGTAATGATTAGAAGTGCAGTAGCTATTGATTGCAAACGGTTAATTGCAAACTGTTGATTGAAGAGCGCTAATTTTACATCCGCGTTAACGCTTAAGTGTGAAAGCCATCGATGTCGATGGCTTGGCTATATATCACTGGCTTATATATCACAGGCTTTGTGTCACAGGTGTTATGTCCAAGCTTTAAGTCACAGGTTAAGTCACAGAATGGATGTCACTGAGCTTAATGAGTGACTCTTATGGAACTTTAGCTGTGACTAAGAACGTGTGGCTAAGGACATGTGACTAAGGGCGTTCGCCTGCTAGCATGCGACGCTCAATATCGGCCATGACCTCAGGAAGGTTTGAGATAGTATCAATCAGGTAATGAGGCCTACATTCCATCAGCTTAGCGCGCGCCTTTTCACGGGCGACATTTAGAGCGGCCTCGTCTGCTGCTTGATACTCAGCCAAGGTTAGTCCAGCTTCGTTACCTGAAAGCAGTAGGGCAACAGTCCACATGCCAGCGTTGTGGCCTTCATAAATCCCAGGCGCGGAATCATCCACTTTGACGCAGGCAGCAACATTGGTCACGCTAAGTTCAATCACGTTTTTTAGTGCCATAAATGGCGCAGGACGGCCACCTTGCGGTAAGTCATCGGTGGCGACAATACAATCAGGCTTGTAGCCATAGTCGGCAGCCACAGGAATGAGGACATCCATGACTTGCCGTGGATAACCAGAGCAAGAGCCAATTTTAATACCTTGTGCTTTCAGTCCGTTAACCACTTCAATGACATTAAGAATCGGTTCTGCATGGTCGGCAATTTTGGCTTTTTGTAGCGGCATAAACGCTGCGTAAATAGCATCTATGTCTGCTGTAGTCATTGAGCGGCCAAATTGGGCATTCCAGCGTTTATCAACACTTGGCATGCGGCCAACCGCTTGAATGTGATCCCATTTACCTAACCCCATAGGGCCACGGGCTTCTTCTAATGACAGCGTAAAATCAAAGCCTTGCTTAAAGGCTTCAACAAAAATACTGGTTGGGGCAAATGATCCAAAATCAACTATGGTGCCAGCCCAGTCAAAAATAACCGCTTGGATAGATGATGTAGGTAAGGTCATGTGTTTTCCTTAAAAATTTGATATCACAGATAAGTAAATGGGTGGCAAGCCTTGGCTTTTTTTGCTCCAAATCCCGCGCCGCATTAGCGTCACACTAGTGCAGAGCGGGTTAGGTGCGCTTTAGCCATACTAGGCGCTTGGCTATTTCACTTGCCAATACATGGCGTTTTTGATGGCAACGATTAAGCCTTGTAAATCGCTTGGGTGGACATCACCAATGTTACCGATACGGAAACAATCCGCGTTTGATACTTTGCCAGGATAAATCACAAATCCTTGCGCTTTCAGTCGCTCATAAAAGGCTTTGAACTGGTAGTCACTGTGGCTTGGCGAGTAAAACGACGTAATGATAGGAGAATGCAGTGACTCATCCAGCAACGGCTTAAAACCTAGGCTTCTCATACCGGCCACTAAGCTTGTTTGGTTGGTTTGATAACGTTGATGACGCGCGCTAATGCCGCCTTCTTGTTCCAACTCGATTAACGCCTGATAAAACGCGCGTACTGTGTGAGTTGGTGATGTGAAGCGCCACTTGCCATGGTTGGTTTCCATGCAATGCCACTGGGCGTAAAGATCTAGGCTCAATGAGCGGGCTTGGCCTTTACACTTTTCGATTTCGCTGCGCTTAGCAATAACAAAGCCAAAGCCAGGTACACCTTGAATACACTTGTTGGCAGAGCTGATCATAAAGTCGATGCCAAGCTCATTAATATCCATAGGAATACCGCCAAAGCTCGACATAGCATCCAAAATGACAACCTTGCCATGGCTTTTTGCAAGTGATGCTACCGCTTTTATGGGATTGAGCATGCCCGTGGTGGTTTCGCAGTGCACTATGGCAACATGGGTAATCGCTGGGTCAGTAACCAAAGCCGTTTCAATGGCTTCGAGTGACGGTTGTGCGGTTTCCCCTGGGGCAATCACAGTGCATGGAATATGCAAATAGGCCGCAATTTCGGCAATGCGGGCGCCATAGGCACCATTGTCCACCACTAACAACTTGTCATCGGCATTGATGGCACTGCCAATAGTCGCTTCGACTGAAGCTGTGCCGCTGCCTTGCATCAGCACGCTGGTGTAATCCTGTGATGAAGTCGCAAGTTTTACCAACTTGGTACGAATAACCTCAACTATGTCTTTGTTGTAATCGTCATCCCATGTACACCAATCTTTCAACATGGCTTGTCTGACAGTGGCTGATGTAGACAGTGGGCCTGGCGTCAGTAGTAGGTATTCATTTTTCATTGTAAGTATCCATCCGATTTTTGGTCTATGCCAATTTGCGTAAAATACTGTAACAGGGGCGATTCTCATCGGTAAATAGCCTCATGGCCAAATTCATAAAACTTTAATATGCGGGTTATTTGACAAACAGTTCACCAAATCAACGGGGAATAAAGGCGTTAAATTCAATAATGCGGTCATGAAAACGTCATATTCACAAACTAGGGTATAAACCAATTGGTTCATACCAGAATCGCTGATTGGAAGAATTATGATGGTTAAGGAGATCAAGACGATGAAAGTATCGATGAAAAAAGCGTCAATCGCCGCAATGTTTGCACTGATGTCAACCCAAGCGGTTAGCGCGCAGCAAGTGACAGTGTATACCGCATTTGAAACCGATTTACTGGCGAAATACAAAACGGCATTTGAAAAAGACAACCCTGACATCAAGATCCAGTGGGTTCGCGATTCAATCGGGATCATTACGGCAAAATTGTTAGCAGAAAAATCAAATCCGCGGGCAGAAGTGGTATGGGGGCTAGCGGGCTCATCCTTAGCGCTGCTTAAAAATGAGGGCATCATTAAACCTTACACTCCAGTCGGGGTGGAACAGTTACGTGGTCAATTGGTTGATGCTGGGCAAGAGAAGGCTTGGTATGGCAACATTGGGGTGTTTAACGCGATTTGTTACAACGAAATTGTCGGCAAAAAACTTAACATTCCCAAACCAACGACCTGGGATGATTTGACCAAAGATGTTTATAAAGGCCATATTTCCATGCCAAATCCAGCATCGTCCGGCACTGGCTACATGCAAGTCGCCGCTTGGTTAAGTCATTTTGGTGAAGCTGAGGGCTGGTCCTATATGGATAAGCTCAACACTAATATTGCCCAGTATACCCATTCAGGCTCTAAACCTTGTGTGCAAGCGGCCATGGGGGAAGTGGTGATTGGTATATCTCTGGCGGTACGTGCGGCTAAGTTAAAGAGCCAAGGCGCGCCAATGGACGTGATTGTTCCAAACGGCATTGGCTGGGATGTTGATGGCGTAGGTTTGGTTAAGGCTAATGCCGCGAGTCAACGTGTGGTTGACTGGGCAATATCAAAAGCTGCCAATGAATTGTATGTAGAAACTTATCCAATAGTGGCTCATCAGGACGTTAGCGCCACTGTCAGCCATTACCCCGATGTTGAAAATGCCATGGCAACGTTAGATTTGACTCAGATGGGTAACGACAGAACCCGAGTGCTGGCAACCTGGTCGTCAAAATACGATGCTAAGTCACAAGCTAAGTCACAAGCTAAGTAATAATTGTCAGTTTATGGGGGTATGGATAGATAGAGGGAGCCTAGGCTCTCTCTTTTGGTTTCATGGCCCTGTTTATTAGCCTGATCCGTTACCAGTCTAGTAGCCCGTATAGTTGCCTAATGGGCTGTCATTAAACTGCTACTTAGTTGTCATCTTACTGAAACAATACTCCTTTAGATTTTGGTCTACACCACTTAGGAGTCTGTATATGACTAATCATCAAGCCTACCTTCATATTGATAACGTGGCGAAGCAATTTGGCGCGTTCACGGCATTAACACAAATTTCATTAAGCATCGAAAAAGGTGAGTTTGTCTGTTTCCTTGGCCCGTCAGGTTGCGGTAAAACCACACTGCTGCGTGCCATTGCCGGTCTTGACCTGCCAAGTTCTGGCACCATTTACCAAGCCAATCAAGAAATCACCTTTTTGCCGCCAGAAAAACGTGACTTTGGCATAGTCTTTCAGTCTTATGCCTTATTCCCAAATCTGAGCGTGAAAGAAAACATTGCACTCGGGCTCATTAATCAAGGCATGGCAAAAAAGCTGGCGTATCAAAAAGTAGCACAGTGGCTAGAGACCATAGGGCTACCCACTTCAGCAGAAAAATTTCCTAATCAACTCTCAGGCGGCCAACAGCAACGAGTGGCACTCGCGCGCGCTTTAGCCCTGTCTCCTGGCTTGTTGTTATTGGATGAACCTTTATCGGCACTTGACGCTAAAGTGCGGGTGCATCTTCGAGAAGAAATTTGTCGTCTGCAACGTCAGCTTGGCATCACCACTATTATGGTGACTCACGATCAGGATGAGGCGCTGTCGATGGCCGATCGCATAGTAGTGATGAATCATGGTGTGATAGAGCAAGTAGGTACGCCGCTTGAAATTTATCAACAACCTGCAACCCGTTTTGTGGCGGAATTTGTCGGTACCATGAACTTTATTCCTATGTCTGTGGTAAGTGATACTCAAGTGCGTATCGCGCAGTCCTTGATTGCCAAACCGACTTTTGAAAACCTACCCCTTACTGACGGCGATAGATGTGATATTGCGGTGCGTCCAGAGCAAATTCGCTTTACGTCAGCATCGCTCAACACAATCCCGGTGAAGATAGTCGCCACTGAATTTCTCGGCGCTTTTTACCGCGTTGATTGTCACTTGCTAGAAGGTAATCATTCGCAGCTCATCATGGTGGATGTGTCTGTTGAGCAAGCCATGGAGCTAGGACTTAAGCGCGGTGAGACTCGTTATATTCAACTAGCTGAACAAGGCTTGCGTGGCTATATGGCGCCAAGTAAGACACTCTGTCAGGGACTCAGTAAGTCAATTAGTAAGACACTTTTGCCAAATGTGGCATAAAGGGCTAATCACATGGAAGCTAAAACAATGACTATGAACACACTAGCCTCCCCAAACCGGCCAATGTCACTATTCAACCGTGTCAGTAAAGATAATGTGGTGTTGTTTCCAATTTTGCTCGGAGTCACTTGTCTACTGGTGCTGTTTTTATTGCTGCCACTGTGGAGCATGCTACAAAAAGCCCTTCAAAACTCAGACGGTGACTTTGTCGGTTTAAGCAACTTTGTGCATTACCTAGCGTCCCCCAATGTGTGGACCTCCATCTCCAATACCCTGACCTTGGGGGTGACAGTAACAACTATTGTCACTTTAGCGGCTTTTGGTTATGCGTTCGCGCTTACCCGTTCTTGCATGCCGTTTAAAGGGGTGTTTAAAGCGTTGGGAACGGCACCTATCTTAGCGCCATCCTTATTACCTGCGATAAGTCTTATCTTTCTATTTGGTAACCAAGGTGTGGCTAAATCATGGATAGGCGATGGAAGTGTATATGGTTTGACGGGTATCAGTCTTGGCCTGATCTTTTGGACATTTCCCCATGCCTTGATGATATTAAGCACAGCGATGCGAACCTCTGATGCACGGCTATATGAGGCGGCGCAGGCGTTAAAAACGTCACCACTTAAAACCTTCTTTATTGTGACTTTGCCAAGTGCAAAGTTCGGATTAATCAGTACGTTAATCGTAGTATTTACCTTAGTTATCACAGATTTTGGTGTCGCCAAAGTGATTGGTGGTAACGACAATGTGTTGGCAACGGATATTTTTAAACAAGTGGTAGGTCAGCAAAACTTTGCCATGGGTGCTGTGACCTCGATGATTTTACTGTTTCCAGCCATCTTGGCTTTCGTGGCCGATCGCTACGTGAAGAACAAACAAAAGAGCTTAATGGATACGCGCTCTGTTATTTACCAGCCAAGCCCAAGTAAAGTGCGTGATTATGTGTGTTTTGTGTATTGCTCTTTGGTATCGCTGATGGTGCTGGTGGTCTTGGGCATGGCAGTTTATGGCTCCTTGGTGACTTTCTGGCCATGGGATAAAGCGCTGACACTGAACAACTACAACTTTAGCGAAATAAGCACTTATGGCTGGAGCCCATTTTTTAATTCTCTTGAAATGGCGTTCTGGACCGCTATTTTTGGCACAACACTTATTTTCATCGCAGCTTACGCCATAGAAAAGGGTAGAGCCTTTGCCCTTGTTCGCAGCGGCTTACAAATGATGAGCATCATACCTATGGCCGTACCTGGCATGGTCTTGGGGCTTGGCTATATTTTCTATTTTAATGATGCCAGCAATGCCTTAAGTCCCCTCTATGGCACCATGGCGTTGCTTGTGATTAGCACTGTGGTTCACTATTACACTGTTGGCCATATGACTTCGCTGGCTGCACTCAAACAATTACCTGCAGAAATTGAAGCTACGGCAGCGTCGATAAAAATGCCGCAGTGGCAGCTGTTTTATAAAGTGACTCTGCCTGTGTGTATGCCGGCGCTGTTTGACATAGCTATGTACTTGTTTGTTAATGCACTTACTACGACTTCTGCGGTAGTATTCTTGTATTCCACTGAGACTATTCCGGCATCGGTTTCTGTTCTTAATATGGATGATGCCGGCCAAACTGGCGCTGCCGCGGCAATGGCCGTGATGATTATGCTTTCTGCGGTGAGCGCCAAGCTAATTCAATGGCCGGTGGCGACATGGTTAGCAAACCATACGCAAGCATGGCGAAATAAATAAGGATACTTAGTGCAATATCTCAAAATCAAAGATGCAATCCTTGAGCAAATGGATGCCGGCAAACTGACATCGCAGCAGAAATTGCCGGCAGAAAGAAAACTTGCGGAAACATTTGATACCACGCGCGTTACTTTGCGCGAAGCTTTGTCCCTGTTAGAGGCCGAAGGGCGAATTTATCGCGAGGATCGGCGGGGCTGGTTTATTTCACCGGCGCCGCTTAGGTATGATCCAACGCAAACGCTAAATTTTACCAATATGGCGTTAACGCAAGGTCGTCAGCCGAAAACCGAATTAGTCAGTGCTAAGTTAGTGTTGGCTAACAAGCAGGCGGCTAGCTTGTTAGAACTGCAATCGTTTTCTGATGTTTATCAAGTCAATCGAATTAGGTATCTCGATGACCGGCCTGTGGTGTATGTCACTCACTATATTCGAGCTGATATGTTTCCTAAACTGTTAAGCCATGATCTTGCGCACTCGTTAACCGACATTTATCGCGATCACTATGACTGCATGTATCAATCGGTTCGTTACCGTATTTTTACCAGTTCATTAATGGGAAGTCTTGCCCAAGCGCTGCGCGCCACCTCAGGTACGCCCGCTATGGTAGTTGAGCGTGTTAATTACAACCACGCGGGCCAGTTAATTGATTGCGACATTGAATATTGGCGCCATGACGCCATCAACATAGAGTCAGTAGCTAATCTAAGCCGATAACCCGCTTAGATTTAACAAGACTAGAGTTAACGTAGTGGTCAACTTTTTTTTGATCTGATCCGCTAACTCTGGACACTTAACTAAGCACTATTTTCAATTCAAAATTCTCAGGGCTTAAATAGCCAAGTGAACTATGCCTTCTGGTTTTGTTGTAATCAACTTCTATGTACTCAAACACTGTGTGCTTCATGGTTTCCCGGTCCATGATCGGCTCGTACTGAATGGCCTCAACTTTCAGTGAATGGAAGAAGCTCTCTGCACAGGCGTTGTCCCTGCAGCAGGCTTTGCGGCTCATGCTTTGGATAAGCTGATTTTTTTCAATCAGATCTCGATACGCATGTGAACAATATTGGCTGCCTCGGTCACTATGAATAATCACTTTTTTTGGAAAACCACGACGAAACAGTGCCATTGTCAGCGCGTCACAAGCCAGTTTAGCCGTCATGCGATTACTCATCGACCAGCCAATCACGGCGCGCGAGTACAAATCGATAATCACCGCCAGATACAACCAGCCTTCGCTTGTCATCAGATACGTGATATCACCGACCCATTTTGGGTTCGGGCCGCTGGCATCGAAGTTCTGCTCCAGCAGATTTGGCGCTACCGAAAGCTGGTGATCGCTGTCAGTGGTTGTTTTGAATTTACGGGCTGCTTTAGCCACTAAATTCTGTCTTGTCATGCTGTTCATAATGGTTTTCAAATTAGCGCGCTCGTAATCTTCCGCGAGGTCGACTTGAATACGCCGAGCGCCAGAGCGTTCCTTGCTCTGGACAAAAATAGCTTTGATTTGCTCATCACGGCTGTGCTGTTTGAGCAAGCGTGTACTCGGCTCTTTGCTTGATTTTCGCTAGGAATAATACCCACTTCGCGTCACGCCAAGCACTGTCGCCATTGGCTTTAGGCGAAACTGGTGCTGGTGTTCGAGCATAAATTCGAATCGTTCTACTTTTGATTCTTCGCGAAGTAGGTGGCCGCCTTTTTTAGGATGGCTAAATCCTCAGCTTGGTCGGCTAACAGGCGTTTTAACTTGGCAACTTCAGCAGCAAGCTCGGCTTCGCGCTGGCTAGTTGTCGATTTCTTCTCAATGGCAGAGCGCCAGTTATAACGTTGTGATTCGTAGATTTTGAGCTGCCTAGCAGCTTCAGCAACACCGACACGTTCGGCTAGTTTCAGGGCTTCAGTTTTAAATTCAGCAGTGTGGGTCTTGCGGGGTTTTTTGATTGTCATATTCACCTCGTTAAGTCATTTTACTCACTTAGCGTGGTGTCCAAAAGTATTGGATCAGATCACTTAAGACAATAAAAGGCCCCAGAAGGAGCCTTTTTAGCGGTAGGGCAAAACAATTATAATGCTAAGTCAGCACCAGCAAGTGCAGCACCGTTTAAGTCAATAGATAAGTCAGCAGCGCCGTCACCGTCTACATCACCCATTAACATACCGTCGGTATAGCGAAGTTCACCCGCTACTTGGCTGAACTCAGCGCCATCGATAAAGCTAAATGAAACGCCTGTAGCTGATAATACAATCATATCTTCACCACTAACAAAGTCAGCAATCATGTCACCTACTTCGATGTTAGAGAATACAAATGTATCTGCGCCTTCGCCACCTACATAAGTATCAGCGCCAGCAAAACCGTTTAATACGTCATCGCCGTCGTTACCTGTTAATACGTTAGCAACGTGGTTACCTTTTAAGTAATCACGCTTGCTTGAACCAATTGAATTCTCGATAATAGTACCGTATGCAATTGAAAGGTTGTCGTGTGATGTAACACCTAGGCCGCTAACATCTGTTTCAGCGGCTAAAACAGGCTCGTGAGCACCAGTTACTTGAGCATTTCTACCAGCACTATAACCATCAGCTACCATAGGTAAAGAGATACCTGTCATGTCATTAATTGCTTGTCTTTTAGCATTGATTACTGCTTCGCTTGGAACCTCGGAAGCGCCGGAGCTGAATGCTCCTGGGGTTAAATCAATGAAAACACTGGCATTGGCACCAGACATATCGATGGTGTCGTTACCGCCAGCATCATAGATTGACAACCATGGGAATAAATTTTGAGAAAAATCATAAACTTCATTGCCAGCGGTTGAATTCCAACCATAAACAGTATCATCACTACGTGTATTTGGGTTGGCGCCATATGCTTGATGCACGGCTAAAATATCATGCACTAATGGCGTTTGTGGGTTGTTATAGAACCATGCTGTTGACCAATCAACGATTCGACCCCATGGTTGAAAAGATGTATTGCCTTCACTCCAGTAAGACATAATTGAATATTGTTTGCTGTCTTGTGCGTAATCAGCTTGGGTTACGTAGTCAATGGCACCTGAACCGTTATAGTTACCTGGGTGACTTAACCCTAAAGAGTGACCGACTTCATGGATAACAGTTGTGACGCCGTAACCACCGAAGGTTAGCCAATTATTGGTCCAGTTCAAATCAGGAGATGCAACAAATACATCACCAAAAAACTTCCAACCTTTCGCATTGGTAAAACCGTATTCTGGGTAGTACGCATAGGCTTGACCAGGATCGTCACTGTTAACCAATTGAATATCCGCTCCTTGATTACCACGCTCTAAAAAGCGAGGTGCAATTAAGTCAACCCACAATTGGATGCTTTTGCGGGCACTCCCTTTTTGCAGTTCTGAAAAGCCATTCAAGCCGTCACCAGCAGTGAAACCATACTTAGGGTTGTTGTAAAGCCCTGTTAAATGCTTTCCTTTAGGGAAGTTATAGGTAATTACGCCAGCATTAGCTGAATTAACATAACCAGTCCAAATTTGGTCAATCACTTGTGGCAAACCAGCAATTGGTTTTGTTCCCCAATAATAGCCTGCATAAGGGTCTAAACTCATGTCGCTAGGTACAACCAAAGCGTCAGTGCTTTTGTTTTGTACATCAGCCAAAGCAACTGATGAAGTAAATGAAGCGCCCATGGCTATACATAAAGCAAGTGTCGTTTTATTTATTTTGTGTCCGATCATGTTTTACCTCTCTTTTTTAGTAGTTATAAGATTTTTAATTCTTGATGCTACTTTAATGTCACACCAAGAAGGCAACGTGGCGTATATAGCAATATTAATACCAGTAATATTTTTCTTTACACCTCACACAACTTTACAAAAACAATACATGCCATTAACCTTGGCTGTAAAGAGTTTTAACGGACTGTAGTATTTACCATTTAAAAACATAAACTTAGCTTGTATTTTTGAATATCTATATAAAAGCAATGGTTATTATCAATAAAATTAATAGGTTAGGCGATAAGTTTAGCCGGGGAGTTCTAATAACTAAGTCAGCCATCATTACGAAACTTTCCAAAAGCTGGCGTGGTTGCACTCAGTTTTTGCTCGGCAGAATGTGGATTATTCGTAGAAAGGTAAAATTCTTAGAATTCTTCGATGAATTGCAACTAAATGAAGGGAATAGCTGATTTTTTAGCCACGGCTATCCCGTCGTGTAATAATTAAGACACCTAATAACTAATACACCTAATATGGTAAGGCCTGAGACTTGTAGATACTTTTCATGGTAAAAATTGTAACTTAAACCATAAGAGGTCAACCATGAGTAAAGGCACTCGTTATACCAATGAATTTAAACAAGAAGCCGTCAATCAAGTGATTAAGCACGGTTATTCTGTCAACGATGTATCTGAGCGTTTAGGGATCAGTTCTAAAACCTTATATGTTTGGACCAAAACATTCTCAAAACCCCCAAAACAACGTGAAAATGAACAAGATTTACACACTCAAATAGCTCAGCTTCAGCGTGAATTAAAACGTGTGCAACAGGAGAGGGATATCCTAAAGGAGGCCGCGGTGTTCTTTGCCGTCGAGTCAAAGAACGTTAGCCGTTCATAAAATCTCGAAGTGAGACTTATCCAGTTCGTTTGCTGTGCCAAACGATGAACACGCATCCCAGTGGCAACTATGAACGGCTAAAAGCGCCCAATAGTCAGCGTGATATTAGTGATAAAAAACTAACAGATCGCATCAAACAATCTTGGTTAGAAAACGGTGGACATTACGGTTATCGTAATATCCATCTTGATTTGGTTGAGGCGAACATTAAGTGTGGCCGTGACCGCGTGTTGAGGTTAATGCAGCGTGCAAAGATCAGTGCGCAACGAGGGTATAAAAAACCCAAAGTGCACTATGGCGGAGATATTCACACCGCTGCGCCGAATCAGCTTAAGAGAGTGTTTAACGTTGCAGAGCCTAATCAGTGGTGGGTAAGCGATATTACCTATATTCACACGCACCAAGGGTTCTTGTTTTTGGCTGTCGCCATGGATTTGTATGCCAGGAACATTGTCGGTTGGTCGATGTCGAATCGAATGACAGATGATTTAGTGCTCGATGCGTTAACGATGGCTTACTGGCGGCGAAAACCAACTAACACAGTTAGGCTTCATTCTGATCAAGGCAGCCAATACACGAGTCGTCGATACAAGAAATTACTGGCGACATTAAATATTGAGCAAAGCATGAGCCGGCGTGGAAATTGTTGGGATAATGCTGTCGCAGAAAGCTTTTTCAGTAACTTAAAGAAAGAGAAAGTCAGACGTATTCAGTTCAAAACACAAGAAGAAGCTAGGTTAAATATTTTTCAATACATTGAGATGTTTTATAAGGTAGTGTTCATAATTCTGTGTCATTTCAGTAAAATATTCAAAAACAGGAATGACACATGACCCAACCTTTTAACTTCGAACAAGCCCTTAAAGATCTGCAGTCAGGTAAAAGCCTCACAGGTAAAGACAGCATTCTTGGTCCACTGATCAAGCAACTCACTGAAGCGGGTCTCCAGGCTGAGCTTGAGCAGCATTTAGCGCATGATCCTCTGCCTAATCGTAAAAATGGCAAAACCCCTAAGACCATTAAGCATCCGTCCGGTAACTTTGAGTTAGACACCCCTAGAGACCGCAATGGCACTTTTGAACCTCAGTTGATTAAGAAAAATCAAACTACGCTAACCGATGAAATCGAACGTAAAGTGTTATCGATGTTCAGTATAGGTATGAGCTATCGCGATATTAATCAACATGTTGAAGATATGTATGGGATCAATGTATCTAACGCAACAGTCAGTGCTATCACTGATAAACTCATCCCCGAACTTAAAGCGTGGCAACAGCGCCCATTAGATAGCCATTATCCTATCGTTTGGCTTGATGCGATACATTATAAAGTCAAAGAGGATGGGCGTTACGTCAGTAAAGCCGTTTACACTGTACTGGTCAACTCAAACTGGACACTTTTGTTGAGAATTTTCAAACTCTACTGGTGATAAATCATTATTAGCTGAATGAAGGCGCTCTAAGTTGTAATACCTCATATAAGCGGCCACATCCGACTTCATAAACTCATTTGTTGGTTGACTAACCTTAAAAATCCAATCGTGTTTTAAGCTACCAAAGAAACGCTCAACAACGGCATTATCCCAACACGCGCCAACATCACCCATGCTGGCTCGGATACCATAACTCGAGAGCAGCCTACCGAATTGCTTACTGGTATATTGCGAGCCTCGGTCACTGTGAAATACCAACCCTCTTGCCGGTCGGCGCAGGTTGTAAGCTTTCATTAATGCCTTAGATATCAAATCCGTGGTCATGCGTTTGTCTATGTGCCACCCCACAATCCGGCGTGAATATAAATCCATCACCACCGCCAAATACATCCAGCCTTCACCTGTCTTTAGTAGAGTAAGAGGCAGAGCGTAGTCGAACTATTTCTCTGCTTCTCCTCTCCGAACCGTACGTGCACCTTTCAGCGCATACGGCTCTCCGCTTAATTGTGGCTAACAGCCATGGCAACATCGCTATAGCGAGACGTGACAGTATTTCTAATTTCATCTCTGAGGTAGGAGTTTGCTTCTGGTGATCGCCATCTAAAGGGTAATTTAGGGCTACTCACTAATCTAAATAGTGACGCGCCACATAAATTTCCACGATTGCTTTTACCAAATAACACCCATGTCGTTGCCTGATTTGGTGTTGGACGTTTGATCCATGTCATCATTAACGATTTAATAGAACAACGATATTTTCTAGCCAACCACTTAGCGAGTTTCCAGAAAATAATACGATCAATTTTGCTGTAAACTTTCGCGGTGTAATCAGTATGTCGATAAAATTGTGCCCAACCCTTAAGTTTGCGATTGAGTTGTTCCACTTTGTCTATCTTGCTACAGCTATGATCCCCTGATAAAGCCTGACTCAATGAATGAGAAAATGCTTTGGCTTTACCGTTTGGAATACCAGTCACCACTCGCATATTTCCCTTAGGTCCACGCTTTCGAATGATCCTATGTCCGAGAAATATAAAACCGTCATTCACATGTGTAATATGAGTTTTATCCATATTTAACGTGAGTTGCAGCTTACCTTCTAGGAAGTGTCGACATTGGTCACGAATTGCCTCTGCTTGTTGTTTATTGCCTTTGACAATCACTAGAAAGTCATCAGCATAACGGCAATAAGCAACGGCAGGTTTCCATTGTCTGTTTTCCTCAACCGCAGGTTTTCGCTTGATTTTGATACTGTGGTTCCAGTACCAGCGGTCTTTACGGGCTTTCTTGCTCAAGTAACATTTATCCAAATATTGATCGAACTCATTAAGCATTATGTTTGACAATAACGGAGAAATTACACCACCTTGTGGTACGCCTTCGCTTGTTGCACAAAATAGGTTACGTTCAATGTGTCCAGCTTTAATGAAGCGCCAAAGCAAATCATTATGTAACCCTCCCTTAAAATCAGAATGTTTTAAATAGAGTTTTCCATTTACACTAAACCAAATGGAGAATCACATGAAAAAGACACGTTTTACAGAAAGCCAAATCATCAACATCCTCAAAGAAGGTGAATCAGGCGCCCTTACTGTGCCTGAGTTATGCCGCAAACATAATGTTGGTCAAAGTACCTATTACAAATGGAAATCGAAATACGGTGGGATGCAAGCCTCTGATTTAACCCGTATGCGTGAATTAGAAGCCGAAAATACCAAGCTTAAAAAGATGTTTGCAGATGTCAGTTTGCAAAACATGGCGTTAAAAGACATTGTTGAAAAAAAGCTATAAAGCCAGCAGAGCGGAAGGTGTTAGCCCACTATGCCATTAATGAATTTGGCCTAGGTGTTGTGTTGGCTTGTGATGCGCTAAGTATTAGTCGTTGCACATTTTATTACCAACTCAAGCGTATCGATGATAATGACATCATTGAGGCCGTATCAGGCATCGCAGAGAAGCATAGGGCTTATGGTTTTCGAAAGATATTTAAACGGTTACGCTTACTTGGTCATAAATGGAATCATAAACGTGTGTATCGCGTTTATTGTGGTTTAAAACTTAACTTACGACGTAAAGGCAAAAAACGTTTACCCTCACGTGAGCCAGAGCCACTAGCCGTTCCTGTAAAGGCAAATGAATGCTGGTCAATGGATTTTATGAGCGATAACTTGTTTTCAGGAAAGTCGTTCAGAACTTTTAATGTGATTGATGACTACCATCGTGAAGCTTTAGCGATAGAAGTGGACTTAAGCTTACCAGCGCAACGGGTCATACGAGTGCTGGATAGAATCGCAGCCTATCGTGGTTACCCAAAGCGCTTAAGACAAGATAATGGGCCAGAGTTTATCTCACATGCACTTGAGATGTGGGCCGAACAACACGGTATCAAGTTAGACTTTATTAAGCCTGGTAAGCCAACTCAAAATGCATTTATTGAACGATTTAACCGGACTTATCGAAATGAAGTATTAGACTGCTATTTGTTCAATAGCTTGACTGAAGTTAGGGAAATCACAGATAGTTGGCTTGAAGAATATAATTATGATCGGCCACATGAATCACTGAACGATCTACCGCCCAAGATGTATGAGCGATTAAATGAGGAAAACTCTCTTAAAATATGATCTATATAAGGGATGGTTACAATTAAATCGACGGCAGTTGATCCCCCCCTGTGTCAGGATTGTTGTCACCCTTAAATAATCATTATTTTTAAAGACAGGGTGCGGCAAAAGAGAACGATATGGCTCGGTATTCACCAGAGCGTAAAGAGGCGATCCTTAAAAAATTATTACCGCCTCACAATTTAACGGTCGCAGAGGTTGCTCGGGAAGAAGGCATTGCGGTGCAAACCTTGTATCATTGGCGAGATATTGTCAGAAAAGAAGGTCGCCCCGTGCCAGGTAAAACATTAACAACTGATGACTGGTCAGCTGAAGCTAAGTTTGCGGTACTCATTGAAACAGCCCCGCTATCGGAAGCCGAGTTAAGTCAGTATTGCCGTGAAAAAGGCTTGTTCCGCGAACAAGTACAGCAGTGGAAACAGGATTGTTTAGCTGGTTTTCAAACCTCAGAAGTACAAACCAAAACCATTAAACAGCAGGCCAAGGCTGACAGAGCCGAAATCAAATCATTGCAACGAGAATTGCGCTACAAGGAGAAAGCCCTGGCTGAAGCTGCAGCGTTACTGGTGCTCAGAAAAAAGCTCAATGCGCTCTGGGGGGACGACAGCGAGGAGAGCTAACTCCCTTGCCTGAGCGCATAGAATTGATTGCCTTAATTCAAGAGGCGTATACCAATGGTGCTCGCCTTTACAAGGCTTGTGCTGAAACTGGACTCAGTAAACGCACTTATCGACGTTGGTATCGAGCAGGCCAAGTGCAAGCCGATTTAAGACCAATAGCGGCTCGACCAGAACCGGCAAATAAACTCGAAGCACATGAGCGACAACAGATATTAAGTGTGTGTAATCAAGAGGAGTATGCCAGCTTACCACCGTCGCAAATTGTGCCGACATTATTAGATAGCGGAATTTATATCGCCTCAGAATCAAGCTTTTACAGAGTATTACATGCCAATAATCAACTTAATCATCGTGGTCGCACCCAGATTGCTGTAAATCGAAGCAAACCGTTAAGTTATCAGGCTGATGGGCCCAATCAAGTGTGGTCGTGGGACATCACTTATTTGGCTTCAACCGTCAAAGGCCAGTTTTATTATCTGTACATGTTTGAAGATATTTACAGTAGAAAAATAGTGGGTTACGAAGTTCACGAACAAGAATGCGGTGAGTACGCAGCCGCGCTAATCCAACGCTGCATGTTACGCGAGCAATGTTTTAATACGCCATTAGTGCTGCACTCTGATAATGGGGCGCCGATGAAGTCACTGACCATGAAAGCCAAGCTAGAAGAACTCGGTATTACGGCATCATTAAGTCGGCCGCGGGTGAGTAACGACAACCCCTTTTCAGAGTCATTATTTAAAACCTTAAAATACCGACCACAGTGGCCAAAATCGGGTTTTAGCAGTTTAGCTGGCGCAAGAGAATGGGTTGAGAAGTTTGTGAAGTGGTACAACGATGAGCATAAACACAGCCAGCTCAATTTTGTCTCACCAGGACAACGTCATGCTCAGCTAGATAACGCGATTTTAGCCAAGCGTAAGGAAGTGCTTGAAGCGGCAAAGGCAAGAAGACCGACGCGCTGGTCTAAAGACGTGAGAAATTGTGAGGCGGTTGGAGCCGTGACCCTAAACCCAGATAAAGCACCAATAGAAGGCGTAATAAATGCAGCTTAATATTTAAGCAAAGAGTGACAACTATCTTGAAAAACACCGATGGCAACATGGGCAATAGCGCTCGGCTAAGGCACGTTTGACCTCTGGGATTGCGGGGAAAGCGGCTCCCGCGACAGCCAACATCAGTTGAATTTGTTGCCTTAGCTTTTTGGCGTTGCCTTGCAGTAAGCCATAGTTCCGCACTCGCCGTAATACTTTAGGTAATACATGTTGCGGTACCAACCACAGAAATTCGACCGCGGGCAAGCGGCGTACTTGTTGGCAGCGAGTCTGACTGTCTTGATAGGTAAAACTCACCTGATTATCGACATGACGACAAATACTGCTGTCGGGTAAAACGTCCCGGTAAAGATAGCGAGACAGATATTGCAGTGCAGACGGACCTTGACCTATGAACTGACAATCTTACCTATGTCGCCAGACATTATCGCCTTAGTACACTAGAGACATAAGATTAGTGATTATCTTGATGTGTCAATTTTGCAACAATTGTGAGGTTAAATTGTTCGGGAAATAGAGCGTACCTTGGCACCAGATATAATGTATTAATCAGCAAGATAAATCACAGCTTCTTGATAGCTATCACTAATAACTTCTTGTACAAGCGTATACTCGCCTAAAGTTTAGAGGCGTGGACCCGCGGTGTTTTTCAAGATAGTTGTCACTCGCAGTAATTACAAAACCAGTGTTAAACGTAAACATTAGCAAGCTATTTGTTTCGCCAATGGTGTGTGGATTGTTCAACTGAGCATGAGTTGATTGGCTTTGATTATCAGCTTTGGCTGAGTAACCGCTAGGCACTTTATGGTGTCACGAACTTGAGCATTGCACCGGCCAGAACAAGTTAATCGAGCAATGTAGCGGCCATTTTGACGTTACATAAAAATAGAATTTTAAATTTATAGTGAAGCCGTTGTAGCAACCTAATCGGCAGCATGCCAACTGTGTTTTTTTCTTGTTGTTTTTATCTTGCACAGTCTGCGCTCATTACGCGATTACAGGCAATCACACGTGAGTTGCGCTTTTCGAGCGCAAGCATCTTCAATTTTCTACTCGCTCAGCGCTGCACTTGGCAAATAAGCCTTTCACACTCGTTGAAGAATTGTTGATTATTCAAGTGGAGATTGATGGTGTTGCGCATTTTCCTTCTGTGCTGGACGCCAGATTTACTGGCGTTCTACAAAGATGGCAACTTGCTCATTATTGAAAACAAGTCGGCCGAGATGGGTCTGGAAGACGCTTAAATACGTCACTTAAAGTTTAAGATAAAGGATAAAGAATGACGGTTAGGGTTTTAACGTGTACAGCAGCTGAAATTTTAGCGGGCAAACTGTCAGCTAGTGATGATGGAAAAGGAATTGTTGGTCAATTATCTATCCCTGAATATCAACGCCCTTATTGCTGGCAAGAGCAACAGCTTATGCAGCTTTTAACAGATATTCGAGCCCAAAAAGAGCAGTTATCAGACTTACCTTATTATCTCGGCAGTTTGATCCTGCATCAGGAAAACGGGAAACTGAACATTATTGATGGCCAGCAACGGGTTACAACGCTGGTGCTGATTGCCAGCTTACAACAAGGCCTGAACTTGGCATTGGTCAACTCGCTGGAATATGAACATCCCACAAGCCTGCAGCAAATTAAGCATAACCTAAAATGGCTGCAAAGCTGTTTTAGTGAAAATACAGCTTATTGGCAAAGCTTGATGGATTTTCATAAGCTGCAATTTACCCTGGTTATTACCCAAACAGAAGATGACGCCTATCGCTTTTTTGAAACGCAAAATACCGGCGGAGTCCGTTTGGCTGGTACCGATATTATTAAGGCGCATCATCTTCGTGCCGTCAGTAGTATGTATCAAAAAACATTTGCTAAACAATGGGAAGGGTTGGGTAAATTGGATGATACCGTCGGTGCACTGTTAAAGGGCCGCTATTGGCAAAAGATCAATATGCGAGAGTTGCCTTCACACCAACAGAAAAAAAAGCTTCGCGATACCATTGTATCCGAGCTTGCAGAGCAAACAGCTAAGGGTACGGACATTGCGTTTGGGCGCGTATATCGCCAGCTTGGCTTGGCTGGTGAGGTTCGCCAGCATCTGGATCAGCAAGGCTACGAATTACGTCAGCCGCTAAATGCCGGTGTAAACACCATTCGGTATTTAAGCTACTTTCAAAGCCTGTATCAACATTACTGGGAAAGGCCTGATTTGCCCGGTTTACCAGGGTATAACGCTTTCATAGCTTGGCTAAAAGGTTTGGAAGGCTGCGGTTATTTAGAAGGATTATACAAAGCCTGCCTGCTCCAATACATAAGCCAATTTGGTGAGAAGCAGTTGGAAGCCGCGGCCAAAAAGCTGTTTCGAGTGGTGTATTCTCGTCGGGTTAGTAACCAGAAAGCCGTGCGTGAAAATTCAATTTATGCCTTTGTTAGAGAAACTCCGGTTTTAGACTGGGTAGCACTTAGCTATACGCCAGAGCAGTGTTTCAAATACTTTGATAGCTTTACCCTCACCGTCGATGGCAGCAACCTCGATAGTAATAGCGTTAAAAAGCGTTATATGAGCAAGGTTTGTCAGTTCTTTGAATTACTCTTGGCTGTAGAGGATTATGAGCAGTGCTTCGCTCAGGCTTTAACGCGTAAAGTGGCAGGAGGGCTGTAATGATGTCATCGTCAATTCCTAATCAAGTTGAAACAGAACTGTTAACGTTACAGCAAGTACATGAACGTAAGTTGGGTTTCCTCATCCCAAGCTACCAACGTCCTTATGTCTGGACAGATGAGGATGCAGTGAAACTGTTCGAAGACATAAAAACGGCGTTTGAATCAAAAGAGGCTCAGTACTTTATTGGCAGTGCGCTTTCTGCCCGTCGTGATACTGCAACGCATGATGTGTACGAGCTGATTGATGGCCAACAGCGCACGACCACCTTGATGCTAATTTCTATTGCTTTTAGAGCTTCAAAAATACCTTGTGCCTTGGCTGAAGTTTCAGTGCTTGGCAAGCAGTCGCGTCTCGGTTTTGAAATTCGTGAATCGGTAAGCAACTTGCTCGGTTGCTTTGCTGGATTAGATGATTTGTTGCGGCCAAGTGATGAGGAGGTTAAGCAAGATGAATACTTAAGGCCCTTAGCAGCCAATTTGAATGTGCTACATCAATATGCTGAAAAACTAAAGGGAGTTGACGGCTTCGATCTTAGGGCTTTTGCCGACTACCTGTTCACAAAGGTGGTATGGGTAAATAATATCGTGCCGATAGCCATGGATTTGAATCGAATGTTCTCCAGCATGAATACCGCGGGTATTCAATTAGATCCAGTCGATCTGCTAAAAGCCCGGCTTTTAAAGAAAATAATAACCAAAAAGTCACTGTATAGCACGATCTGGCAAGCCTGTGAGCATCTAGACAATTACTTTGAGCGCAACCTACGACAGGCGTTTGAGAACGTAGATTGGAATTCTCTTTACTACAAGGATTTGTCGGCGTTAAGTGCAGCTTTTATTAAACAGGAAAATACGCATAACACAGAGTTAGGCACGGGTAAAACGGTGGCTTTGCTACTGGCAGAAGTTAATGCCGGTGATGCAACAGACAATGTAAAAGAGACGGTGCAATCTGATGGTACTGACAATATAGATGTCGAAACTGTGTATTGCCGCTCCATTATCAATTTTGAATTATTGTTAATTCATGCTCTGAGAATATTCTGTGCTCGAAATGGTTGGAATGATCTAAAGCCACGGATTAAAGCTGGTAATCTTTTGGCATGCTTTGATGTTCTGGTAAAACAGGATGAAAACGAAATTAAAGCTTTTATCGAACTACTGTGGCAAGTGCGTTACCAGTTCGATACTTGGGTGGTGAAATGGGTTGAACACGATGACAGGCAAGATCCCCATTTACGCTTAACCAATATCAACCGCTCGTTATCAAGCGGAAAATACTACATTAATCGTACAGCTAAGGATCTAAGTAATTTGGTGCAGTTGCAGGCTGTTCGTAACTTTACCGGTGACCGCTCAGCTCATTATTGGCTAACGGCATTACTGGGCAGCCTAATTGAGCAGCCTGATATGAATGAAGTACAGGTATTGGCAGCCTTAGAGCAATTGGACAACAACCTGTCATTAACTCTTGAAACTCAAAAAGACGCCAGCTTTAAGATTGCCAAGGGGATGTGCCCTGAAGTTGCCGAATGGAATAAACAAAAAGTTTACTTTGCCGACCCATTAGGTACACGGTTTGAACAATACTGGTTTCAAAAACTGGAATACTTGCTATGGAAGCAAGGAGATAAAACAGACGAGAAGCTTAAAAATTACCGCATTACCTCAAAAAACTCTGTGGAGCACGTTCACCCTCAAAATGAAGAGTATCATCGTCAGCTAGACAATAACCCATTAAACGCTTTTGGTAATTTAGTGCTGTTAAGCCCCAGTGAAAACTCTTCATACAGTAACCAGACGGTGGCAAAGAAAAAAGCAGATTTTGACTCTAAGCCGCGTTACGACGCGTTGAAGCTGAAAGATATTTTTGCAACGTACACACAATCAAATAACCAATGGGCTGCATTCGAAATAGAGAAACATCAGCATAACATGTTGGCATTGTTAGAAATACATTACTCAAAAATGGAGTTTTAGATGGGGTTTAAATCGTTTAGAGGAGGCCCGTTTAATCATAGCCATGAGAATCATGCCTTTAATGTATTACACGATATGCTTCAGACTGAATGGGAAGGCCGTGATGATCAGCTGTATTTATTCGGTAACTTTTTTTTTGCAGGCAAAGAGTTTGATGCGCTAATCATTAAGAACAATGCGATCGTCGTTATTGATTTTAAACATTTTGGTGGAGAGATTTCATTTTCAGAAAATGGGCCGTGGTACTGTGACGATGTTGTTGTTAAAGGCGGTAACAGTCGAAATCCATTTTTACAGCTTCGCAGTAATAAGTTTGCTCTACTCGACTACATAAAAAATGGACATATTGAAATTCAATCTAAACTAAACCTCGGTCACATAGCTGGTTTGGTGATGTTTGATCAACCAATAGAGATAGATGATACTCAGATACCACAACAAATTAAAAGCTGGTTTCATATATGTGACTTAAGTAAAGCTATTCGAACAATTGACGGTATAGCAAGCGCAGAGATTGATATATCTTTGCATGAGCTTAATATGATTGCTGATGCTTTTTCTGCGCCGGAATACTTCCCTGATGGTAAGCCTGTTACCAGAGCGATATCTGTTAATCCTGAAAGCTCATTCGAAACTGAATTTACGCCTACCGGGTTTCAAAAAGCAGTCTTAGAACAGGCAGAACGATGGTTAACGTCTGATATATGTGTCTTTGTTTTGAAAGGCATGTCTAGCACAGGTAAGCGAACCTTAGTTAGAGAAATAATTAAACGAATAGAGAATAGAAATAAAAGTCTGTTACTCTTGGCCCCGAATGCGCGTATTGCGAATAAGTATACCGAGATGGGGCTTGGCGAATTTTCCTCAATATATCAAGTACTCTATAGCAGTAAGAGTGATGGAGTAGTAAAAAAATCAAATGGCGTTGAGTTAGCTAAGCATCCTGTGATCCTTACTGGTGAACAAGTTAAAGACAAAGTTTTGGTTGTTGTTGAGTCGCATTTAATCAGCAATAGTTACTATGACATGGACAACGTAATTTTTGGGTCAGGTCATATGGTTAATGATCTATTAACTGCGTTTGAGAATAATTCGCCCAAATTACTTTTGGTTGGCGACCCATATCAACTATCTCGTGGAGACTTAGACCAATGTTTGTTATCAAGTCAGGCTATTCGTGACAAAGAATTAACCATAGAAGAAGCATTTTTAGTACAACAGATAGAATCAGAGCCTAAAGAATTACATGACTTTCAGTTTGAAATTGCGCAACAGATGCAACTCAAACATTTTAATAAATTGCCTGATGCAGAAAGTGAAGTCGTATCACAGGTAGAAAATAGTCCAAAAATTGGTACTGATATAACATCAGGGCGTTATCACGGTGTTTATTTAACAGCTTTGAATAATATGGCTCAGAAAATAAATTTTGCCGCTAAGCAAAAAGTTCTAAAACAAGCCAACCCCTATGTTCTAAATGCCGGAGATCTCATTGATTTCCATGCAAGTGCTCGAGTTAACAATCCGCTCAATAGCAACACTGAAATCGAGCCAAGCAATGATTGGGTACACTCAGGAGAAATAGCTACCGTTACTTCGGTTGATGATAAGATTGATACCATTGAGTTGCCATTAAAAGGCCGTGATATGCCGACAGTTGTGCGTATAGGTTATTTGAATTGCCGAGTGCCAAGCTTAGGTGATGTTAATGTTTCTTACATTATTGATTATTTACATGCGGATAAGCCGGAATTAAGTACTGACCAAATGTTAGTGCTAAGCATTAAAGCAAGAGAACAAGCTGTCGAAGCATTTAAAGTGCTCAAAGGTAAATTAGACTGCATCAATGACAAGAAATCTGATGAGTATCGATCAAAAAAGAAAAAGTATTCTGAATTAGTACAAAATCATATTGCTCATAGTCCTCTATTAAATGCGGCTAGGATTCGATACGCATACGCTATGACGGTGCATAGAGCGCAAGGAAGACAATGGAATTTAGTTTACTTAGATGCTAGCAGAGGTCCTAGCGGTTACTCTATTACCAATGACGGATTTTTTAGGTTTTTATATACAGCAAGTATGTCAGCTGAAAATGGTTTGACATTGCTCAAATACCCTAAATTAACTCCGCTATATCAGACCCAATTTATTCCAAACAACAATTGTAAAATTGGAATGTTTCCTGTAAGGAAAGGTTTTAACTATCAAATTCCTGATCAAGCAGAATTAGAAAGGTTCAATTACCCCGTTGGTATGAATACTGATGTAGTTGAGCTTAAAGCAATTTATTTTTCCGTATCAAATTGTTTGAGTAACTCTTCGTGGCGAATAAGTGAATTAAAGCAGCATAGCTATCAAGAGCTTTATACTTTTGAGCACAGTACAGGTAAGAAAGTTCGTGTTAGATTTACTTATGACAAGAGTATTAAAGTCAAAACATTAGCTTTTCCTGATGAGACAAAAGAGCCTAGTTTAAGCGAAGAGTTAAAAACACTTTTAGCAAGTGAAATAGCTTTCGCTGAAAGCAGGCTAAATACGGCTCTACAGTCACTACGAAATTTTGTGGAAGAATTAGGTTTCGAAGTAGTTGATGCGAAGCGTTCAGGTGACTGGGAGATGCAAGTTCTTTGCGCGAATGATAATGAGGCTATTCAGTTAAAAACTTGGGTCGTAAAAACTGGATTAGTATCGAAAATAATGCCGGAAAAAGCGACTTCTGAAGAGGTTGTAGGTCTTTTTAAGGAAGCTTTAAATGAGTAGTGAAGTATTTGCCCAAATTCGTGAACTCAAGCAGCAAGGCAATTTTGTTGAAGCATGGAACTGTGGTTACGTGGTTTTTCAAAATGAACCACGAAATACATATTTAAGAACCGCCTTATTTTGGGTTTGTTATGCGGCAATAAAGGCGATTCAAGAACCAATTTTAACTAGGCAAAATAAAGCCCCAAATGTCAATGAGCAGGATATAGTTAATTCGTGGATCAATTGTATTGGACTACTCAATTTAACCGTTCCATGTAAAGAACTAGATTTCAGATTTTTCAATCTATTTAAGGGCTGTGGACAGCACTATCAGTCATATATCCAGATGTTAACTTATTATGGTTCTAATCTTTATCAACAAGCCGATTTAAAGCCATATCAAACAGAAAAGGGAGAATACCCAAGTTTACTAGTTAGGTTATCAAGGCAAACGAGTAAAGCGTGGTTACAAAATCATAAACAATGGGTGTTGAACCTAGATGGTATATTAAATTTACTCAATTATGCGCTAAATAATGCCCTTGATAGAAACAAAACTTGGCTTCAATTTGATATTTCTAAATGCTTGGTTAGTGCGGGTAGATATGATGAGGCAAGAGAAGCCGCTTTATCAGTTCTACGACAAAAAATGTCTGAATCATGGGCTTGGGGTGCTTTAGCTGATACTTATATTGACCAGGAGCCCAAGGCCGCAATAGCTTGTTATTGCAGAGGGATTTTAGAAGCCCACGAACCTCCTTTTTGTATTCCAATGTATTATGGGTTAGCTCAGTCATTTACCAATAGACAAGAGTTCGATTTTGCATCGGCAGCGTTGAGTAAATTAATAGAAATATATAACGCAAACGGTTGGCAAATAAAGCCAGAGCATGAAGAGCTTATTCAGCAAGGGTGGTTTGATGCCTCAGTTTTTGTATCAGTTAACTTTTATGAAGTCATTAAAGCCAGAGCAAATGATGCTCTTAAATATGCAACTAAGAAGTTAGAAGTGGCTGTCGGTATTGTTGATTCTCATCATCGTTCAGGTAAGGGATTTAGTATATATCTTGATTTAAATAAAAAATTAAGCGCAAGAAAAGGCGTGTTTTTTGGCAAAGAATTACCAGAGGTAGGAACGTGGCTAGAGTTAAAACTTGCTAATGACGGACAGCAGTTAGAAGTAATGGAGGCACACAAGGTTGAATCAAAACAAAGTGAGTGTGTGAAATTAATTGAAGGTGTTCTTAAGTTGAACCCCAAGGGCTTTGGCTTTGTTGATGATGCTTTCGTGCCTCCTTATTTATTGAGCGGTTTCAATGATCAAGAGTATGTTGAAGCAATAAAGATTTTTGATAAAGATCCAAAGAAAGGAGTCTCTAGTTGGCGTGTGATTAAGCTGATAAAAGACTAACAAATCAATCAAATCGGGAAGTTTTAGCTCACACGATGTTCAGCTTCTGCTGTTTAGAGGAAATTATGGGATTCAAATTTCGAAAACGTATAAAAATTGCACCTGGGCTTCATGTCAACATTAGTCAAAGTGGTATCAGTACCTCAATCGGAAAGCCTGGTGCTACGTTAAATATTGGCAAAAATGGGGTTAAAGCGACTGTTGGAATTCCCGGATCTGGCCTGTCATATAGTCAGAATATTACGGATAGCGGCAGGCTGAACGAAGTCACGTCAAACACTGATAAGGGTAGTTTTTTACTAGGAAAAACGCTTCTAGCCATCGTGTTTTTCTTATTAGTAGCCAACTTTTGGGGTTCTCCTTCAGACTCAATCAACTCGTTTAGTACTGTTGAAATAAAAAGCTTACGTGTAAGGGCTGAACCAACGACTAACTCAATGGTTATCAGTCAATTGGCCGCAGGTGATAAAGTTGAAGTTATTCAAACAAACGGTAGGTGGGTGTTTATTGAAGGTAATGGGGTTAAAGGTTGGGTTGCTGCAGAGTATCTCTCAAATCCAGAGCCATAACAAATAAGGATAGGCCGCGCGTAGCCTCGACTTTATCCAATGTGTTGATCAAGCCCGATGCTGGTTATTGACACTTTATTAGGCAAAGGGCTGACTGAAAATTTGTGCTGGCGAAGGTCGTATTTTGAAAGAGCTTTTTATGCAGGCATGACTCGTCCTTAGTGAATGAGCTAATATTTTTATTACTTGTTCATTAAGCCGTTATCGAGTCTTCATTCTGTTGGATTAACCCGTTATCCTTATACTTCTCGCCTTAGGCGGTGATATTAACCCCTGCCGGACGATGACGCATATGAATGCCCATGAAATGCATCGCGAGGTGGCAACAAGGGCAATAGCGCACGTCTAAGGCACGTTTTACCACTGGTATTGCGTGAAAGCCGCTCATGCGACAGTCAGCATTTGTTGGATTCGTTTCCGTAGTTTTTAGACATTACCTCGCAGTAAACCATAGTCCCGTACTCGCCGTATTTGCAGGCAAAACTCTCTTTTTTCCGCACCTACCTTCCATTATCGGCTTCTCTTTGTTGAGTAATAACCCTATTTTATTACATACTACTGAGCTTGTGATGAATGCTGTTAACGGCTGTAATAGCAGTGTATTTATCAGCCAACAGGAGTTTGTATGGCTATGGTTAAGGGCACAAAAGAGTACCAACGCAAGAAATCACTGGGAGAGTTGGGAGAGTTGTTCGCTGTAAAAGCCCTTGTTGACCAGTGCTACGACAAGATAAGAAACCTCAATGACGTAAAGATGAATTTCCCTTACGCTGACCTTTATGGTGAGATTGACGGGCAAAAGCAAGTTATCAGTGTCAAAGCTCGGAATATGTACCAAAGTAATGGTGCCCTTAATAGTACCTATAACCTTGGTGACGATTGTCGAGTTCTGGCAAAGGTAGCTGAGGATGCTTTTGACGCTGAAGCATGCTGGATGGCCGTTCAGTTCGACACAGAAACATACACTATTTATATGGGCAAGCTTTCTGAGTTAATTGATAGAAACTCGATACCGTTAAAGCGCTGCGCTGATGGAACAATTGGGAAGTGCCTGGTCAAAGACAAAAAGCACTATTTTGACTTCAGCTACTTCAAGCAGCAGGGAGTAAAAGATTAGCCATGTGTAACCTAGATGTTTCAAGAATGTTTGACACCGTTAAAGAGAGTGTTCGTGTAATTAAGAATGACTTGTCGTTAACAATTGAGTTCGCATCAATTAAGTGGGAAGGACCTCATACACCAACATTAGATTGGGTTGTCTATAAGGTACTCCCTCTTGACTGTCGCCTGAATGTGGAGATAGCAAGGCTATTAAGAAGCAAGCATTTTGGTTATTGCCGAACCTGTTTCAGTTATAAGGTTAGAGGGCACATGCACAGTAAGGAAATGTGTCAATCTTGCGCTACTCAGTACCTTCAAGTGGTTTATTGAGGTAATAATGGTTAAACATTTTTTTGATATTAATCCGCTTGTTAGTGTTCTTGCTAAGATTTCTAAGGATTGTCCAATTGAGCGTTTTGACTGGTATTTCCCTGATTACTCCCCAATGGACATTCCTGAAAATATTACGAGCGGTTATGGCAGAAACATTTATTTGAAAGATAACTTTCACGGCATTATAAACGATGACCAATTGCTTGATAGTCACTATTGGGTTGTTCATGACTGGGGCGGTATTAAGGCGTTCAAGCGACACGCTAGGAATGACAAAAGAATCCATGATTTTATCACTGAACTTAACAAGGGTAAGTTGACTAAAAAGACATTTGATGCAATTTCATCTGTGTCTAAGATTGCGTCATTCATGCAGCCAGATAAATATGCTGTTTATGACTCCCGTGTTATCTACTCCTTAAACTGGTTGTTGTTCAACTATGCCAATTCACAATCAATGTTCCCTCAACCTGTTGGGCGTAATCTTGAGTTAGTAAAGTATGATATGCAAACGATATTCAGGCTTTCTGGTCGTAATGTTGAGTACATATCTCATAAAATTGCGTTCCAAGAATACTGTGCGCTGGTTAAGGATTTATCTGTTAGGGTTTATGGTGAAGGTAGTAAGCCCTACATGGTCGAAATGCTGCTATTTATGATTGCTCCTACTTGGATTGTCTCTGAAATAGCAAGATCGGTTACAGTGTCTATAAATTTGTTGAAGTGATTGATATTGATAGTTTTTATTGTTAGGCATGGCTACTAACAATTATGTGATCACAGCTAATCCACACTTATTGTAGGGTAGCCCCTATGTCAGAATTGTAGCCCTCTAAATAATCGTATTTTTAATGACAGAGAACGGCAGATTATTATCACAGAAGCAAAATTTATCTTTGGCAATACTGTCATTGAATGTTATCGAAAGTGTGCACTTGAAAATGGGAGTATTACCGAGGGCGCTGAGCTCAATGATTATCTCTGATAGTGTCAATAATCGCCGTAATAGCAATGTGTTGAATATTGCATTACCTGGGAGTGAGCAGATTTGAGCTATGCACAGCCAGTTTTATCACCGCAGAACACTAGGTACATAAGATGAGTGATTATCTTGGTGTGTTAAATACGCATCAAATGTTAAGCTAAATTGTTCGTGAAATAGTGCGTACCTTGGCACAAGATATAATGTATAAATTAACAAGATATATCACAACTTCTTGATAGCTATCACTAATAACTTTCTCTACAAGCGTATACTCACCAAAAGTTTAGCGGCTTGGGATCCGTCACTCACAGTAATTACAACAACAGTGTTAAACCTAAACATTCGCATGGTAGAAGCGCTAACTACAGGCGGTAGCCTGCCTTGTTTTCGAGGTGAGACAGAAAACACGCCATATACCGACAACTAAATTTGTTGTTCAAGTAAAAATTGACCAGTTCACTAGTGTTTGCCAATCCTACTTGGTGTTGTGGCATAAACTCCAGGTCTGTTCTGATAGCGTAGAACTCACTGGTTAAGCAAAACTCATTATCAACATCGGGACAATACAACCAGGTTATTAATTTAATCGGACTCAGTTGAATCAATCCCTGTTACTGATTGTTTAAGCGGTATATTAAATCGCCATTAACTTTCGTGAAATAGTAATCAGCGGGTAGTGCCTTAAATTGCGATTTAGCAAAATTGGACTCAGCTGAGGTTCTGTCCGCAAGTTTTAATATGTGCTCAATCGCGTATCGGGTCTTATGTCCATAGGGCTTTACCGCTAAAAGATCACTTAACATAGAAAAAATACGGCTGTTTGATGTTCCTAGTTCACCTAATGGTTTCGCTAATAGGGCAAAAGCATAGCTCTCATGCGGGCCAGGGCAGTACTTAACATTGTTGGTGTTTAGTGCCGGATAAATTTTGCCAATATCATGAAATAGTGCCGCGATAAGACCTGTCTGACATTCAACGTTAGAGTGCCCTAAGTGTCTGGCATTTTGGTAAGTCATTTCGGCTACTTCGATACTATGTTCAAATAGACCACCTTTGTAGCTATGGTGATGTTTATAGCTGGCTTCAGAATTCATGAATAGCTTAAGGATTTCATCTTTATTGAGAATGAAATCGACAAACGGCTGAAGCTCATTAAGAGTGACGTAGCTAAGCAGTCTAAGAAATCGACCGACCAAAATATCTCTGTGGTCATGAACAGAATTCACCATTTGAATATATTGCTGTTCAGTGCATTTAGTTGATATGGCTTTTATCGCGCAAATCACCGTATTTCCTTGATAATCGTGCGACAGTATCATTTGTGCGAAGCCGTGGCTCGCTTGACAATTTCTCGCGATTTCTGCTGATGTAATCGCATTAACTAGGCTGTTTGATGAAATTAATTCACAGTTGGCGGTGGGGAGATTAGCACTGAATTTGAGACTTTTTATCCACACAAATATTGGCTTATTCATATGAATGCTCCTGAATGGCATCAAATTTAACATGTTCAATGAGTCGAGCAAATGCACTACCATCTTGCCTAGTCGCATTGGGTACATAACGGCTATACACTTCAAACAACATTTTGGTGGTGCTGTGGCCCATTTGTTTGGCTATCCACTCAGGGTTTTCGCCGGCGGCTAACCATAAAGTCGCGCAAGTATGTCTTGTTTGGTAAGGACGTCTTTTCTTCAAGTCCATTTCATCTAACGCAGGATACCAAACGCGTTTAGTGACATTGCGGTGTTCTAAAGGTTTGCCGTTGGCATTACAAAACACATAAGTATTATCACCTGTGACTTGTTGTTGCCTTTTTAATGCTTCAACCACAGGTTGTGACAATTGAATGCTGCGATAGGAGGCTGATGTTTTTGGTGTCTCAACATTGCCGTCTACCAGCGTTTCTTGAATGATGATTTCATTACGCTCCAAATCAACAAATTGCCACTTTAAGCCATCGATTTCAGCGGTTCGCATGGCTGTAAAAAATCTAACAATATAATAATCCCGAAAATCATCACGAACCTGCGATAAAAACAACTTAACCTCAGTCAGTGAGAAGGGTTCAATCACCGTTTTATGGATCCTTAACGGCTTGATATTGATAAAAGGACTCGGGAAGTCGAAGCGAAATGCAGCCTCATTTAAAATGCCTCGCAAGGGCGTCATTACATGGTTTATCCAATCATTACTGAGTTTGTCTTTGGTGATTGAACACCTAGGTTCTGAAATGGCGGCTCTAAATTTAATCAAATTAGGCCGAGTAATATCGTTAAGCCTGGTCAGGCCAAATTCTGGGATTAAATAGTTATCAATAATCATAAGGACATTTTTAAGATGGCTTTTTTTCCATTGAATCCTATTTTCTGAAATCCAATCATCGACAAAATCTTTGAAAGTAGGGATGTTAGACAGAATGTGCACGGTTTGAGGTTCAACTTCCTCAGCCAAATATCTTTGCACTGATATGTCTTGTTCATCAAATCGGCTGCATCTTGAGCTTGAGGGGAAATAAGACTTGAACACAAATCGATTTAATCGAATTTCAGTGTCGATAGTCTTCATGATACTGGTTAATTTTGATCGGTTGATACGGGTATCAAGGAGAGCTGTTTGCTCTCTACAGCGGATACCTTGGTAGGTAAAATCAAAAAACAGCTTACCATCGCGAGCCCTAATGTTACCCATTGCAAATCCCTCCTTTGGCCATTGGAATAATGAGCTTTTTTTGCTGATTTTTTCTAAAAAGCTCGAGCTCAATTGCTTCCCAGATGTAAAAAATCTTCCGGCCGCCAAACGGTTTGATGTAGTGAACGCCTTCAAAGAACACGCTATCTTTCAATACGTGGTTGATATATCCCGGACTAAACTTTATTCTTTGAGATAGTTCTTTCGCATTAAGTAATGTTTGTTGCATATAAACCTCGAAGCATTCCTATTTGACTCGCTCAGGTCTTACAAGGAACATTAAAGTCTTTGTTGATTGTTATTGCAAGGAACATTTTTGAGTTGTTTTTACTTGTTTGGGGGTTTGTTAAAGTGATTAG
This sequence comes from Shewanella sp. SNU WT4, assembly GCF_006494715.1. NCBI lineage: Bacteria > Pseudomonadati > Pseudomonadota > Gammaproteobacteria > Alteromonadales > Shewanellaceae > Shewanella > Shewanella sp. SNU WT4. The sequence continues at coordinate 2,358,263 of NZ_CP041151.1, read as the reverse complement.
ATTCAAAATCAAAGAGTTAATTGCTGAAAAAGAATTTAAAGAACGGCGAAAAATTACTCTTCAAGAAGTCGCAGATTCTGCGGGAGTGAATAGGAGCGCATTGTCGAAAATGATGAACCCTAGTTATAAATATTCGACGACAACCAAGGCAATCAATTCACTTTGCGTCTATTTTGATTGCAACGTTGAAGATGTAATATCTTACGTAAAAGACTGATTTAAAATGTTTTATTAGTGAGTTATGGCAGGGCGTGGCTTGGGTACAAAACCGTCGCCAGAAAAGGTTGACCACTACAGGAGATAACTGTGAGTACTATTATTCGTGTACTTGAAGCAAATCATGGAGATTGTATTTTAGTAAGTCACGAGGGGGCTTCAGGCGCCGTCAATATTTTAATTGATGGAGGAACATCAACAACTTTTAAATATGGGCCGAGGCAACGTTATGACGGAGCACTATGCAAGGTATTAGATGAACTCAAAAATAAAGGACAACACATTGATCTAGCGGTATTGACCCATATTGATGACGATCACATTCATGGCTTGATTAAGGCATTCGAAACACCTGATTACTTAAATAAACTCGTTAAATCTATTTGGTTCAACTCATCTCGTTTAATTACACAGCATTTTAATGCACCTGAGATTCCGGAAAACAATATTTTACTAGCCGACGATTCCCCTCAAACAAGTGTGAAGCAGGGGAAAGAACTTGAGGCACTGCTTGATGAAATTGGATGTAAGCGTGTTCCTGTCATTAAGGCTGGGCAAGTTCATAGCGTTGGCCCGTTCAAATTGACTGTACTGTCTCCTAGTCAAAACCAGCTAGAGCGTTTATTGCATAAATGGCCTTCTGAGGAAGAGTCAGGTGCAACATCAGCCCACGATAATGATTACCAGCTTTCTCTAGAAGAAATTTGGGCGGCTGATGAGTTTGAGTCAGATACATCCATTTACAATGGGAGTTCAATTGCATTTTTACTAGAAATCGACAAAATAAAGATGCTCTTTCTTGGGGATGCACACGATCAAGTTGTAGTCGAGAGCCTTAGAGGTTTAGGGTTTAATGAGCAAAATAAACTTGATCTTAATCTTGTTAAAGTTTCACATCACGGTAGCCAATACAATACCAGTTCTGAATTCCTTTCTCTATTACGATCATCTCGTTACATAATTTCGACCAATGGTTCGAGGCATGGTCTGCCAAATAAAAGAACCATTGCTAGGATCATCAAAGAAACAAATGGGCAAATTTGTTTCAATTATAACGATGTGATTGAATCATTACTTCTAGATAGCGAGAGAGAAGAATATGCCACTCGTTTAGAGGCACTTGATGAGGCTATAAGATTTTAATATGACAGTCTCTGAAATCATGCAGTCTTACTGCGTTAAAGTGAATGGTGGTAGTGGCGTACTGGTTAATGCTATGACTCAAGATTATTCTTATGTTCTTACTGCTGCTCATGTCATTCCTGAAAAACAGGATGACCTAGTTGTCCATGATTACCAGAATAACCCACTTACCGTTTTAGCCGTGTTTACCCAGAATCTACCTTCAAAAGAGATGAGAAATGCAGAGCCTCACCGTCATGACTTTGCAATTTTAAAGGTTGAATATCAGGAGCGAATAGTACAGAAATGTCTTCCAGCTTCAGACTTGATCGAGCGTGCCACACTTACTCTCGTAGGGTTCCCAGAAACTGAGAGGAATTCTCCAAACCCGATTAAAGAACATACCGGTAATAAGGCCAGTGTTGCTAATGAACTAGTTATTATGAACTTAGATGGTATACCAGCAACTGCTACTATCAAAGGTATGTCAGGTGGTGGCGTTTACCATGTTCAAGATGAGACACCATTGCTCATAGGTGTTGAATTTCAAATGGATGGCACAGGGCAGGATCAACTGTACGGTCGTGTTCAGTGCCACAGTCTTGCAAGATTTGAAGAAATCATTACTGCGCATTCAATTGCGCCAATGATCCCTGCTTATTTGGAATGCTTTTCAAATATGCGGGACAAGATATTCTCATTTAATGTTGAGGACCCAAACAATGTAGCGGCCCTTAAACGAGAACTTGTAGGTGCGGCAGACCATCTAATTTTGAAGGGGTTGCTTCCACCGTATAAAGTATTGGAGCAATATCATACAGAGTTATTGGTCGATTCTACAAATACTAGTGAACTCGAAAGCTATAAATTATGGGTGGCATATTTAGAGTTCTTAGTGATTAGTATATTGATTGACGATTCAAATCAGGCAGATGATACCTATCTCAAAGATTTAGGGCGGAAACGTCGATTAGTATATACAAGTGACGCTACTAACTGGATTAGTCGCTTGGAGGATTTTCTCAAAATCGCTCGTAGGCTTTTAGATAAAGATGGAACGTTGATAATTGCTTCACCTGAATCTACTGCGAAAGAATTACCGTCAGCATTACGATTAGAAAAAGTTATACAAAATATCTCTGTTGTGCCAAACGAAGGGCCATTCCCAGTTATTAATTTAGCTGAAAATGAGATCTTTAAGAGTTTGAAATTAACCCACTTAGAAGGTCTTCGAAAAAGGTGCGTAATAGATGTTGAAGATGAATATCTAAACTTACAAGTGGGCGAGTCAACGAATTTGTTGAGAGAAAAGCTAAGTGAAATTATTAAATAAAGAAAGTGACTTGGAATTTTTATCTGTCGAGTATGAAAATATCCAGTTTCATATGCTCCGCTCTGATGATCGCCTTTCTTTTATTTCTTGCATCGTATGTGTATGTGAAACTGCACAAGAAATAATAGGAAATTGGCGCGCCATTCAAAATATGGTGGCTGTCTATCACCAGCATTCAGGTGGCTTTGATGCTTGGAATATGTATTTGGCATTTGTTTCCGCTGAAAGAATTTCTGTATGGGAAAAATACGAAATCGAAAATAATAAGTTCTCAGCTCGGAAAATAGTGCTAGATGGACTTCAAGAAAATATAGATATAGATCAGTTGATTCTTGAATTAGAGAGACAGTTGTTTGGTTCGGATCTAAAACTCGAAACTCAACCTAGCCTTGTACAAGAGAATTCAACAGACTTCGGAAAATATTATCGTGGTGCTCCTTTGGATTTTAAAAATGAATCCAAAGAAAAGAGAGCATTTATGGTTGACAAAATAATTAAAAGTTTGAATAGCGATGAAAATTAAAAAAGTTGAGATTGAGGCTTTTAGAGCCTACAAGACAAAGACAGATGGAACTTTTGATTTCACTAATAGTTCTGGAGAGCCAGCTGATTTTGTGGCGATCTATGCTCCGAATGGTTTTGGGAAAAGCTCTTTTTATGATGCAGTTGAATGGGCAGTTACAAATCGTGTAAAAAGACTTGGAAATTATAGTAATGAAGCTAAATCGACAAAGAACCCCGATGAAGGACTTAAAATCTTACGTAACAAATATGTAGATCCAAAAACGCCCACAACTGTCGTATTATCCACAAATAATGATCTGAATGTATTTTCACGCAATCTACCTAAGATACGCAAGACTCAGAACGATATGTCTCTAGGTGTTGGTGAAAATGATTTCTTTCGACGTGCCATACTAAGTCAAGACGAAATTGAGGGGTTTCTTCGAGAAGAAAAACCGCAAGATCGTTATTCCAAGTTCATGGACTGTTTTGGTGACAATATAGATACGGCTCGTAAGGAGTTGACTGCTCTCATAAACGATAATAATACCGAGTTAACTATTCTCAAAAAAAAACGTAAAAGTTTGCAAACAGAATTAAAGCAACCTATTGATATTTCGATTTTTGAACGGTTCAATTCAGTTGCAACTAAACTTAACTCTTTGGGTGAGAGTATTGTATTGCCTGATGAAACAATTTCACCTCATGAAGTTCATAAGCTTAATGATAGTCTTATATCACGTCAGCATGAACTGAACACATCACTCAATACTAATAATAAAATACTTAACTTATTGACTGAGCACTTAAGTAAAATACCTGAAATAAAGTTACATGTAGATAATAATGCCGTGAAAAAACTTCGGCTTGAATACATTTTAAAATGTATTGCTGATGCTGCTCAATATAAAGAACTGTACGATTCTCACGAAAAAAATGTAGAGGAACAGAAACAGGCGAATGTCTTACTTAAACGTTTAATCAAATTGGCAGAAAGTGCGGATCATTTTTTAAAAATAGAATCTCGTTTTAAGGAAATAGCTAAAGATAAAAATGACTTTACAGAGGAGTTTTCAAAACTAAACTCTGATTTGGCAGGTCTTCAGAAAAATCAAGAAGTTACCACTGAAGAACTAAAAAAAGATGATGCTAAAATTTCACAGCTTAAAAAATTGAAGGATAGTTGCGATATAGTTTATGCTGATATATCGAGCAATACAGAACAGTACAATTATTTATATCAGGACATTAAAAATAAACAGACTGAAATACAGAATGACACAATTAAACAAGAGAAGTTTACTACTGAGCTAAATGAACTATCCAAGTTAAAGCTGACAACTACTTCCTTACTAGCTGAAAATGTTGGAACCTCGTTTTTTGAACTAGAAAAAATTGTACATCTCGCTAAGTGTCATGCTGAAGTTGATTTGTTGAAGCTACATGAAAATACTTTGAAGAGTACACAAAAATCCTTAACTGAGCAGATGGATTTACATACTAAACTAATTTCAATGGGCTTGAATTATCTTAGTATAGAGCCTTCCAATACTTGCCCTTTATGTACTAACAAACATTTATCATCAGACGAACTAATCAATAAAGTTCAGAGCCAGAGTCTAGAGTCTGAACTTAGTCGAGAGAATTCCAACAAGATTATAGAATCTACGTTACGCCAGAAAGAACTTAATGAGGAAATTCAAGAGATAATTAAACAGGCTTTGGAAGCTAAGGCTTATAAACTATCCACCCTTCGCATTAAATTAAGTGAATTAAAAGAACAGCTTATTAAAGCTGAGCAAAAAAAGGCTGCACTTGAGGATAAACTAAAGAAATTACAAGAAAGAAATACTGAACTTATACAGTCAGTTTGGGGGCTATCGAAGCAAGAATTTTTGACTAGAACTGAGGCCGAGCTTAATCAATTATCAGAAAAAAGACTGAACCTTATAAAGCAACAAAAAGATCTAGCTGCGAAAATTCAAGATAAAACAGAACTAATTAAATCAAAAAATATAAAGCAGAGCCAGCTAGAATCTGAAGTTACGACTAAAATTAGTGATCATGTTTATTTATCAATGTTAGCGTATTTAAATGAAAACTCTGTTGCTGTTAAAGATATCAAGTCGCATTTTAGAGAGAAACAAGGTGAACTCGAATTGACCGTAAAAGGTTGCGTAGCTTCATGTCAATCCCTAGTCGGTCAGTGTCATGACTTACAGCAAAAAATGATTACTGATGGGACTTGGGTGGACGCTTCACACTTAAATAAAGAAAAGGAAATACTAGAGATTGCCCTCGCTAATTCTCATACAGCCGTTAATGGATTTTATGGAAGCATATATAATCTTATCGACGTTCGAACTGAATCCATTGAACAAGTACAATCGCTACTAACAACTAAGGCCGAAGAATGCCTAATTAATACTAAGGCGTTAGAAAAAAAGCAAAATGCCATCGAATTACTCTTGAACCTTATAATATCATTCAAGCCTTTTATGAAACATATATCTACTCAGAATGAGTTGGAAATATTGACGCTAAAATTAGATCAAAGAAAACAAGTTGAAGATGTATTGCATAAAGAGAGGGTAATCGTAATAAAAAAATTAGAATTACTCATTAATAGTTTTTTCTTCGAAGATTTAATCAACTCTATTTACAGAAAAATAGATCCACATCCTATATTCAAAAAAGTGGAGTTCAAAGTTAGCTTTGATTCAGATAGGCCAAGTTTAAATATTTTGGTAAGCGATGAGAGAGGTGGAATGATATCCCCAATTCTATTTTTCAGTGCAGCTCAAACGAACATTCTAAGTTTGAGCGTGTTTCTTGCGAATGCTCTTCATGCAAAAGATGATAAAGGAAACTCTATCGATGTTATTTTGATCGATGATCCTATCCAATCAATGGATTCGATTAACGTTCTTTCAACGATAGACCTTTTACGTAGTATATGTTTGCAATTTAACAAGCAGCTCATTATATCTACCCATGATGAAAATTTCTTTGGTTTGCTTCAACGAAAAATTCCTACAGAAATCTTTGGTTCGAAGTTCCTCAAACTGGAAAAGTTTGGAGTTGTTGTTTCAGTAAATCCACTGGTAAGTTAATTTAGATAACAAATTTTGTTTACATAAGGCTTAGATAAACCTCTCTGAGCCTTATTATCATTTCATCAAAATATATAAGTAAGACTTACAACTATTGATCTATCTAAACTATTCTTTGTCTTATTAAAAATTGGATTAATATCAGTATTGCAGTGGTCATGGTTTCCACTAAAAAGGGTAGTGTTCATAATTCTGTGTCGTTTCAGTAAAATATTCAAAAACAGGAATGACACATGACCCAACCTTTTAACTTCGAACAAGCCCTTAAAGATCTGCAGTCAGGTAAAAGCCTCACAGGTAAAGACAGCATTCTTGGTCCACTGATCAACCAACTCACTGAAGCGGCTCTCCAGGCTGAGCTTGTGCAGCATTTAGCGCATGATCCTCTGCCTAATCGTAAAAATGGCAAAACCCCTAAGACCATTAAGCATCCGTTCGGTAACTTTGAGTTAGACACCCCTAGAGACCGCAATGGCACTTTTGAACCTCAGTTGATTAAGAAAAATCAAACTACGCTAACCGATGAAATCGAATGTAAAGTGTTATCGATGTTCAGTATAGGTATGAGCTATCGCGATATTAATCAACATGTTGAAGATATGTATGGGATCAATGTATCTAACGCAACAGTCAGTGCCATCACTGATAAACTCATCCCCGAACTTAAAGCGTGGCAACAGCGCCCATTAGATAGCCATTATCCTATCGTTTGGCTTGATGCGATACATTATAAAGTCAAAGAGGATGGGCGTTACGTCAGTAAAGCCGTTTACACATTGTTAGCGCTTAATATGAAAGGAAAAAAGGAAATTTTAGGGCTTCATTTATCCGAAAATGAAGGCGCTAATTACTGGCTATCCGTACTGACCGATCTTAATAATCATGGTGTAAAAGATATTCTTATCGCCTGTGTTGACGGCTTGACCGGTTTCCCTGAGGCGATAGCCAGTATCTTCCCTAATACGGAAACACAGTGTAACCCTCCCTTATATCGATCATATTTTAAGAGAGTTTTCTTTATTTAACCGCTCATATAGCTTGGGCGGTAGATCGTTCAGTGATTCATGTGGCCGATCATAATTATATTCTTCAAGCCAACTATCTGTGATTTCCCTTACTTCAGTCAAGCTGTTGAACAAGTAACAATCCAACACTTCATTTCGGTATGTGCGGTTGAATCGTTCAATATAAGCATTTTGAGTCGGCTTACCTGGTTTAATAAAATCTAACTTGATGCCGTGTTGTTCAGCCCAAATCGCAAGTGCATGTGAAATAAACTCTGGACCATTGTCTTGCCTCAAACGCTTTGGGTAACCGCGATAGACTGCGATTCTATCCAGCACACGTATGACCCGCTGTGCAGGTAAACTTGAGTCTACTTCTATAGCTAAAGCTTCACGATGATAGTCATCAATGACATTAAATGTTCTAAATGATTTCCCTGAGAACAGGTTATCGCTCATAAAATCCATTGACCAACATTCATTTTCCTTTGCTGGTACCGCGAGAGGCTCTGGCTCTCGAGAGGGTGAGCGCTTTTTGCCTTTACGTCGTAAGTTAAGTTTTAAACCACAATAAACGCGATACACACGTTTATGATTCCATTTATGACCAAGTAAGCGTAACCGTTTAAATATCTTTCGAAACCCATAAGCTCTGTGCTTTTCAGTCTGATACTGCCGAAATAATATCCTTGTCATCGATGCGTTTGCATTGATAATAAAATGTGCAACGACTGATACTCATCGCATCACAAGCCAACACAACACCTAGGCCATATTCATGAATGGCATAGTGGGCTAATACCTTTCGCTCTGCTGGCTTTATAGCTTTTTTTCAACAATGTCTTTTAACGCCATGTTTTGCAAACTGACATCTGCAAACATCTTTTTAAGCTTGGCATTTTCGGCTTCTAATTCACGCATACGGGTTAAATCAGAGGCTTGCATCCCACCGTATTTCGATTTCCATTTGTAATAGGTACTTTGACCTACATTATGTTTGCGGCATAACTCAGGCACAGTAAAGACGCCTGATTCACCTTCTTTGAGGATGTTGATGATTTGGCTTTCTGTAAAACGTGTCTTTTTCATGTGATTCTCCATTTGGTTTAGTGTAAATGGAAAACTCTATTTAAAACATTCTGATTTTAAGGGAGGGTTACAACAGCTATGTGTTATCCACCAGATCTGCAACTCAATGAAGTATGTCGCCTCAAAACATCAGAAAGCGTTTATGGCTGATTTAAAGCCTGTGTATCGAGCCGTGAGTAAAGAAGCCGCAGAGATGGCATTGGACGAACTGGAGGCCAAATGGGGTGATGCTTATCCGCTGGTAATCAACTCTTGGCGTCGCAAATGGCATAATTTGTCCCATTATTTTAGGTACCCAGAACATATCAGGAAAGTGATTTACACGACCAATGCAGTTGAGGCGGTACATCGCCAATTTAGAAAGCTCACCAAAACCAAAGGTGCTTTTCCTAATGAAAATAGCTTGTTGAAGCTACTTTATGCAGGCATATTAAACGCCTCAGATAAATGGACCATGCCAATCCACAATTGGTGCCTTTGTTTATCTCAGTTAGCGATTTATTTTGAAGGGCGCTTAGATAGCGTGCTAGAAATTTAAAATTAGCCTGACACAGAATTTTGAACGCCCTCCTAAAAAGGCTGTTTTCCATACAAAAACTAATCCATTTTCACTAGATTGATGCAACAGAAATAACTAATAACTGTCCAAAAACGAGCTAGAGAATCAGAATAGACTGATTTATTCAAGTATCAAAATGATTCGTTTAGTCCTGTATATCTCGGCGAGACTTTTCAGTCTTGAATGAATCAAATCCCTACAATACCTATTTATATCGCAGTTATATTCATTCCTACTGGTGAGGATGGGCATTGATTGGTTTGTAGTCAGTAGATAGATTGCTAATCCTAATGGGCTGGCAGGAATGAATTATCGATTCAACTTAGAGTCTTTTTTCGGCCAGAATCATTCTCAGCTTGTTTTCTCCATTTTAGATTATTCCTCAAACTCGATATCAAAATATGCGTACTAACCATGGATAATGCTCCATGTTAATTTGATGAGAATAGCGGATATAAATGGCTGGCACCGAGTGGGCACAGTCAGTCATTTATCATATCAGGCGTAAAATGCCAGCTAATCAGTTAAAAATGGATAAATCTCTAGGAGAAAAGGGCGGTTGTTTAACTCTCAATTCGATACGTGCTATTTCGGCACCAACATTTTCAGTTAGGCACAAGTATTACGAGTAGGGGAATACCTGTCTCTTGATCAGATCTCATAGCGTTTCTCCGGCTTCAAATAGGGCTTTGGCTAAGCGATACCCCTTTACCTGAGCCTGAAGATCATCCCATCCCTCCCAAATCGTGGACCAGCTGGCCATTCCCGTGCGCTTGCTATCATTAAAGCCTCCTAGTTTGGCCAAGGATTGATAAGCCCACTTCATATTTGGGGCTTCTTTGCCTTTATGTCCCCTTGGCTTGTAGAGCTGCATCAGTACTCGCCATTCATCATTCTCTAAGACATTGCTGCAGCTTTGATTTTCCATGCTTTGCGCTGCTTCGATTTGCCCTCTTTTTCTCAGATAAATTGGCAGGCTCATCACTTCCCGAAGTTGCAGTAGCCGCACACCAATAAAGCAAAGTATCGAGGCCGCTCGCTCAAGGTTGTCTGGCGATGTCATGCGTAACCTTTCAACCCCCGCGCCGGTTTTCCACGCCTTATGAAAGTCCTCAATGCGCCATCTAGTGGTATAAATATCAATCACATGAAGTTGCTGCGCCAACGTGTCAATCGGCTCACTGGTCAGTAGCATCCAAGATAGTCCATCTTCACCTTGGGGAGGATTGAGCTCTTGTGCGTACACCACATTAATCGCATGCTGCTGATGATTATGTTTGATGTTAACCGCACTGGCTTTGAGGGTGAGTTTGGCTGTTCGCGAGGGACGATTCTTGCTTTTCCCACTGGCTTCCTTTATGCCTTTTTGTGGGATGGCGATGGTGTATCCGCCGGTAACGGGATGACTATCCATGTGCTCAAACAGCTTAGCCTCGTATTCTACTAGGTTTCTTGCATGTTTTGCCCGCACCACAAACCGTTCACTATGTGATTGTTTATCCGATAAATAATGCATGATATCCGCTTCTCTATCACACACTGAGATCACTCGCGACATGTGAGCCTGCAAGCGTTGCCGCGTAAAATAGGATGCATCGGCCCATTTACCGCTCTCTTTTTCATCGGCCTCGTTGGGATTATCAGGTCGACACCACCAATCTTGGTGGATCAAGCCCAAGGTCCGAGAAGTATGGCTATCCAGTAGCAAGACAGAATGAACCCACCAACCACGAGACTTATCGGTAGGTTTGCCTAATTTCCCTAATTCAGACGCCACACTGTGCTTATAACTCAGGGCTGTCGTGTCTTCGAGAGCAAGTATTTCATTTATATTTTCAATCGCTTGGGCAGTGCGAGCAAAACCGGCGGCTCTGATCATAGATGGGCTAACATTATCATTGCGGATCAATCGATAGGCTCCTTCGAGTTTGGCATCTTCACCATTACAAGATCTGGCAACCGATTTACCGCTGCCAACCGCCATGTGTTCAGCGACGACGGTTAACCTTGCCGCTCGTCGTTTATCACCTAGCTCAGCATGATGAAAGTGATCATATGCCCATTTGTTCGGGTTAAAAATTGACATTAAAAATGATGAAGTGAGTGAATTTGCATGATCTGATCATCGCCAGTCAAGAAAGTTCCATGTTTTGCTAATAATTTGTGTAGAAGAGACAGGGGGAATACAGTTGGTGTCCTGGACGAACAAGGTTAATTAGTTGGCAATTATTTAGATTTTGGCACGAATGTTTAATGTTGAGGCACAGCAGGTAACAAATGAATTTGAATTAAAGAAGGTAATAAATGAGGTTTTATAGAGAGTTACAGCAAGAAATGGTACACCCGAGTGGACTCGAACCACCGACCCCTACCATGTCAAGGTAGTGCTCTAACCAACTGAGCTACGGGTGTATTGTTTGATTTCACTAATTAGACTCTGTGAGAGAGTGGTACACCCGAGTGGACTCGAACCACCGACCCCTACCATGTCAAGGTAGTGCTCTAACCAACTGAGCTACGGGTGTATCGTTTGAATTTACTATTTAGACTTTATTTGAGAGTGGTACACCCGAGTGGACTCGAACCACCGACCCCTACCATGTCAAGGTAGTGCTCTAACCAACTGAGCTACGGGTGTATCGTCTTCAAATTTAGTCATCAATAAGAAGTGAGAAAACTCACTATCATATTGATTTCATCACAAGTTCTTTTTCACAGATGCCTTGGGACGAGGGATATATTAGGTTGCTAGGTTAGCGCATGCAAGTAAAAAATTACAAGTTTGCGCTAAATGTTCACTGGCTGCACAAACTGGTGATTTTGCAGCCAGTTACAACGGTTTATGCCGCTTGAATAGCTTCTTGGATGTGACCACGCTTTTGAATGATTTTCAAACGGATGGCAAACATAATCGCGGCTGAGGTTAAGCCAGCAATTAAGCCAATCCAGAAACCATGGGCGCCCATTTGTGGTACCAGGTAATCGGTATAAGCCAAGGTGTAACCTAGCCCCATGCCTATCGCCCAGTAAGATATCAAGGTGATATAAAAAGCACTGCGGGTATCTTTATAGCCACGCAGTGCGCCAGCGGCGACCACTTGCACAGAATCAGATAACTGATATAACGCGGCTAATAGCATTAAGCTACCGGCTAAGGTCACTACTTCTGGGTTGGTATTGTAAAGCTCTGCAATATCGTAGCGGAAGATAACGGTGGCGATAGCGGTACACAAGGCTAAGCCAAATGAAATGCCTAAGCCGAGCTTAGTAACTTTAGCGGCGATTTCTAGCTGATCGCGCCCCAGGTAATATCCCACTCGAATAGATACTGCAATACCAATCGATAGCGGCAGCATGAACACGATAGATGAGAAGTTTAAGGCAATTTGGTGGCCAGCCACCACAATGGAGCCAAGAGGCGCCAGTAATAAAGCAATAATGGCAAACAGACTCACTTCAAAAAACATCGACATAGCTACCGGCATACCTAACTTGGTCATACTCATCATGCTGGCTAAGTTCGGCTTGTAGAAGGTTTTGAACATGGCAATGTCTTTAAAGCGTTTATGCACCTGCATATAAATAGCCATGCTGATGAACATAGCCCAAAACACTAATGCCGTGGCGATACCGCAACCCGCGCCGCCCATAGCTGGCATACCGAAATGGCCATAAATTAAGATGTAGTTAGCCGGAATGTTAACGGCCAAGCCAATAAATCCTATGACCATGGTCGGCAGTGTGTATGAAATGCCTTCGGCGGTGCCGCGAAGTACTTGATAAAGCACAAAAGCCGGCGCGCCCCATAAAATACCATTGATGTAACCTATGGTCAGTTCATACAATTCTGGTTCTAAGTTCATAAAACTTAAAATAAACCGGGCTGAGCCTAAAAATAACATCACACCTATGCTGCCAATAATGGCAATATAAGCCGCTTGATGTGCTAACGGGCGAATAGCTTGGGTGTTATTTGCGCCATGATGGTGCGCAAAAATAGGCGTAAACACCATTAACAAGCCTTGAACAAACAAAATAGCGGGTAACCATAAGCTGGTACCCACAGCTACGGCAGCCATATCCACGGCGCTGACACGGCCGGCCATCAGGGTGTCAATAAAGCCCATCATGGTTTGAGTCACTTGAGCAATAAGCACTGGCAATGCCAATTGTATTAAGCGTTTGGCCTGATAGCCGGAATGATTCATTAAATTGCCTTTAATCGGTAGGTTAAAAATGTTTACAGGTATTGTACAAGCCACATGTGAGGTGGTGACGATAGATAAAAAGCCCGGACTTCATACGTTAGAAGTGTCTATGACACCAGAACTCATCGAGGGATTAACTACGGGTGCTAGTGTGGCGCATAATGGCGTGTGTTTAACGGTCACTAGGATAAGTGATCTTAGGGTCTTTTGTAATGTCATGGAAGAGACCTTGCATGTGACCAATCTCGCATATTTACAATCTGGTGACGCAATCAATATTGAACGTTCGCTGTGCTTTGGTAGTGAAATTGGCGGCCATATTTTATCCGGCCATGTTCACACTCAAGCTAAAGTCATTCATGTTAACGTGAATGACGAGCATTATAACCTTCAAATACAAGTACCTAAGCAATGGATGAAGTACATTTTCTATAAGGGCTTCATTGGCGTAAATGGCTGCAGCTTAACTGTTGGTGCTGTGACTGAAGATACCTTTATGCTGCATCTTATTCCTGAAACCTTAAAACTAACCAATCTTGGTTTATTAAGGGTAGGGGATGCAGTTAACCTTGAAATTGACAGCCAAACTCAGGTGATTGTCGACACGGTTGAGCGCTACTTAAGCGCAAAGCAATAGTAAATGCGCCAACCTTGATGCGATTAACCATCGCGGGTGTTAATCGCATCACAGCTTTGTGTCAGTAGTTATGCCAGCCACAGTGATAAATGTATTGTCGGCTTCAATAATCTGATGAGCCGTGACAGCTAATGATGATGCTCTGACGGCTAATACAGTTGCTCGTCATCTGAATCCACATGCAGTTCTACGGTGCGACGAGCTTCATCGATATGCAGGCGTAAGTGAATGGGGTTGCAGCATACGCGGCAATCATCGTAGTAATCTTGATCGCCGGCACTCGCATCAAGTTCAATGTGCAAGTGGTGGCCACAAAATGGGCAGGAAATGATTTGTTTTTTTAGTTTCATCTTGCACCTCAATAACAACTACTGCATTAGGCGCCGCGATAACCAGTAGCACTACGTCCACCATCAACCGCGATTATTTGACCTGTAATATATGGGCTATTTAGCAAAAATGTTAAGGCTTGATTAATGTCATCCAGTGCGCCAGTGCGACCCATAGGAATTTCTGCTAACACTTGTTGCTGAGCCTCCGTGAGGCTGTGCTCTGGCCACAAAATTGCGCCAGGCGCTATGCCATTGACTCTAATCTCTGGGGCAAACTCTTGCGCCATAGAAAGCGTTGCCATGTGTAAACCCGCTTTCGTCATAGAGTATAGCCCATGACCTTTTAATGGGCGCTCACCATGAATATCGATAAGATTAACGATACAACCTTGATGCTGCGCCAATGCGCTATGCAGAGCCGACGCGAGCATACAAGGCGTGAGCATGTTGACTTGCAACAATTGCTGCGCTTTTTCGGCATCAAAGGTGTCCCATGCCGTTGGATAAAATTGACTAGCATTATTAATCAGCACTTTAAAGGCGAGTTTATCTTGCTGTAATTCAGCAATCAGTAGGTTGATTGAGTTAATGTCAGATAAATCGGCGCAATAGAGCTTAACGCTATCGGCTCGCTGCTGATTTAATTCTTGGGCAAGGGCGGTGGCGGCAGTAGCGGAAGAAAAGTAATGCAAAGCAATGTTATAGCCTAAATCATGAAGATGGCGGGCCATACTGGCACCAATTCGTTGGCTAGAACCACTAATAAAAGCCCAATATCTGCTATCCATAATCATTTCCTTGTTTCGTTTACACCAAAATCTAGCTGCAGTAGACAGTAACAGCAGATTAAGCTCAAGCCTCTTTTGGTATCTTGATGACGACTATCTCGCTTAGTAACTGCTTATACTGCTTGATTTGTGACGACCAAGGTTAATAAAAGGGCCGAGGATTTTGCTATATACCGGGCGTAAATTGCTTGGTTTACTCTCATTAGCCATAGAGTAAGTGTGCGTGTAGCCATAAGACTAAGGTTTTGGCTTGCGCCCATGGGGGCAGTTGGCGTAAAATTTTCGGCTTATTTCGTTATGCTAAAGGCTCAAGTACTGTCTTTAATTACGAAGTATTTTATTTGAAGTGCTTTGCTTCACCTTTTTATAATCACCAAGTGGCCCTGCGTACGGGTCACCACTGGACAAGGATTTTTTCATGCCTGTAATTACCCTTCCTGATGGCAGCAAACGTGAGTTTGCCCACGCAGTATCAACCATGGATGTCGCTGCCGACATCGGTCCTGGTCTTGCTAAAGCTTGTATCGCTGGCCGTGTTAATGGTCAATTGAAAGATGCTTGCGATTTAATTGAAACCGATGCCGAACTTGCCATCATTACCGCTAAAGATGACGAAGGTCTTGAGATCTTACGTCACTCATGTGCGCATTTATTAGGTCATGCTATTAAGCAGATGTGGCCTGAAACGACCATGGCAATCGGTCCGACCATCGATAATGGCTTCTATTATGATATCGATTTAGATCATAAACTGACTCAGGAAGACATTGACGCCCTTGAAAAGCGTATGCTTGATTTGGCCAAGACCAATTACGATGTGGTTAAGCGTGTAGTTAGCTGGCAAGAAGCTAGAGACGCTTTTGATGATCGCCAAGAGCCATACAAAATGGCCATTTTGGACGAGAACATTGGTCGTGACCAAACACCAGCGTTATATCATCATGAAGAATATGTCGACATGTGTCGCGGTCCTCATGTGCCTAACATGCGTTTTTGCCAAAACTTCAAACTGATGAGTGTTGCTGGTGCTTACTGGCGCGGTAATTCTGATAATAAAATGCTGCAACGTATTTACGGCACTGCATGGTCAGATAAAAAAGCATTAAAAGGCTATTTAACCCGTCTGGAAGAAGCCGCTAAGCGCGATCACCGTAAAATTGGTAAGCAGCTTGATTTGTATCATATGCAAGAAGAAGCGCCAGGAATGGTGTTTTGGCATAATGATGGCTGGCGCTTATTCCTCGGCTTAGAAAGCTTTGTTCGTCAAAAATTAGGCCAATACGACTACCAAGAAGTCAAAGGTCCATTAATGATGGATCGCGTCTTGTGGGAGCGTTCTGGTCACTGGGATAAATATTCTGAAGCTATGTTCACTACTAGTAGTGAAAACCGCGAATACGCGATCAAGCCGATGAACTGTCCAGGTCACGTGCAAATCTTCAATCAAGGCTTAAAGTCTTATCGCGATTTACCACTGCGTATGGCTGAGTTCGGTTGCTGTCATCGTAATGAGCCATCAGGTTCTCTGCATGGTTTAATGCGCGTACGCGGCTTTACCCAGGATGATGCACATATCTTCTGTACTGAAGAACAAGTACAGCAAGAAGTGAGTGCCTGTATTCAGATGGTATACGACACTTATGCTACCTTTGGTTTTGAAAACATCGTAGTTAAGTTGTCAACGCGTCCAGAAAAACGCATTGGTGATGACCAAATGTGGGACCGTGCTGAAGAAGCATTAAAGCAAGCATTAGCCAACAACAACATTAAATTCGAGATTTTGCCGGGCGAAGGTGCCTTTTATGGCCCAAAAATCGAATTTACTTTGCATGATTGTTTGGATCGCGCGTGGCAATGTGGTACTGTACAGCTCGATTATGCGTTACCTGGTCGTCTGGGTGCTACTTATGTGGCCGAAGACAACAGTCGTCAAACTCCTGTAATGATCCATCGCGCCATTTTAGGCTCGCTAGAAAGATTTATCGGTATTCTTATTGAAGAGTACGCAGGTAAATTCCCATTATGGTTGGCGCCTGTTCAGGCAGTGATAATGAATATCACTGACAAACAAGCCGATTATGTAGAAGAAATCTGTAAATTCCTCAAAGATCAGGGCATTCGTGCTATTACGGACTTGAGGAATGAGAAAATAGGCTTTAAAATACGCGAACACACTTTAAGACGTGTGCCTTATCTATTGGTCGTTGGTGATCAAGAAATAGAAAATAAGGAAGTAGCGGTGCGAACCCGAGATGGGGTTGACTTAGGCAAAATAAAATTGAACGATTTTGCAGAACAAGTTAAGCAACAAATTTCGCTCCGTAGTCTCAATCTGTTGGAGGATTAGGTCATAAAGATCAAAAAAACAGGGCGTCAGCCGGCCCCAAACCGCATCAATGAAGAAATCACTGGTGTAGCCGAAGTTCGTTTAACCGGAATTGACGGCGAGCAGCTTGGTATTCTTACAATTAGAGAAGCTCTGGGTCTGGCCGATGAGTCAGGTGTTGATCTGGTTGAAATCAGCCCGAATGCTGAACCGCCAGTATGTCGCATTATGGACTACGGTAAGTTTCTGTTTGATAAAGCAAAATCAGCTAAAGAACAGAAGAAAAAGCAAAAACAGGTTCAGGTTAAGGAAATTAAATTCCGTCCTGGAACTGATGAAAACGACTATCAGGTAAAACTACGCAACCTGATTCGTTTTCTTGAAGATGGTGACAAAGCGAAAGTTACGCTGCGTTTCCGCGGTCGCGAGATGGCACACCAAAGCTTAGGTATGGATCTTTTGAACCGTATCAAAGCAGATTTGGACGAAGTTGCTGTGGTTGAATCCTTCCCGAAAATGGAAGGTCGACAAGCCGTTATGGTTTTAGCACCGAAAAAGAAATAAGTAGGGCTTCCCAAAAGTAAAAGGGAGTCGAGAAATCAACTCTCTTTTCGCCTTGCTATTCATTAACATCCCAATGCGGAGTTTTAGAAATGCCTAAAATGAAGTCAGACAAGGGTGTTGCAAAACGCTTTAAGAAAACCGCCAATGGTTTCAAGCGCAAGCAAGCACACTTACGTCACATTTTGACCAAGAAGAGCACCAAGCGTAAGCGTCACTTACGTGCTAAGTGTTTAGTTTCAAAAGCCGACATGCCGATGATCGCTCGTCAGCTGCCTTACGCTTAATTCAGGAGATAGAATAAATGCCAAGAGTTAAGCGTGGTGTAACCGCTCGTGCTCGTCACAAGAAAGTTTTAAAGCAAGCTAAAGGTTATTATGGCGCTCGTAGCCGTACTTTCCGTGTTGCAGTTCAAGCTGTAACTAAAGCTGGCCAATATGCTTACCGTGACCGTCGCCAGAAAAAACGTCAATTCCGTCAACTGTGGATTGCACGTATCAATGCGGCTTCTCGTCAAAATGGTCTGTCTTACAGCCGTTTCATCAACGGTCTGAAGAAGGCGTCTATCGAAATCGATCGTAAGATTTTGGCAGACATCGCTGTATTCGATAAAGTTGTATTTGCAACTTTAGTTGAAAAAGCAAAAGAAGCTCTGACTAAGTAATTAGTCTTGATTCTCCTTAAAAAGGGACCTTAGGTCCCTTTTTTCGTTTTAGATTTTAAACCGCCACTCTAATCACAGTCCCTCAAATATCATCGCTAGCCTCAGCGCTAAGTCAGCATTAATTCAAACGTCAGCATCTATAATTCTTCGAAACGAAAGTTGAGTAACTAGTTACTACATGTCATTCAAATCAGTCGGTAATAAACTGCGCGAAAAGTAAAACCTTAAACAAGTACTGATATAGCTGGGCCGTATTTGATGGGGGATTTTCGGGGAATGTATCTAGGAATTTGAGATGAAAAAAAAACGAGTGCAAGCACTCGTTAATAGATGACTTAGTTGCCGTTGTTATTTGGCATCAAGATAGCGTTCAGCATCTAAAGCTGCCATACAACCAGTGCCGGCAGAAGTGATGGCTTGACGATAGATATGATCCATTACATCACCAGCGGCAAATACACCAGGAATGCTGGTTTGCGTGGCATTACCTTCTAAGCCGCTTTGAACTTTAAGATAACCATTGTTCATCTCAAGTTGGCCATTGAAGATACTGGTATTTGGGCTGTGGCCGATGGCGATAAATACGCCAGCAACAGTTAGCTCATTAATGCTGCCATCTTTGGTGCTTTTAAGTTTGGCACCAGTAACGCCCATGTTGTCGCCAACCACTTCTTCTAATGTCTGATCTAAATGCAGAATAATGTTGCCATTAGCTACTTTTTCCATCAAACGGTTAATCAGAATTTTTTCCGAGCGGAAGCTATCACGGCGATGCACTAAATGTACTTCGCTGGCGATATTGCTTAAATACAGTGCTTCTTCAACGGCAGTATTACCACCACCGACAACCGCCACTTTCTGATTGCGATAGAAGAAACCATCACAAGTCGCGCACGCTGATACGCCGCGCCCTTTGAATGCTTCTTCAGAATCTAGACCTAAATAACGAGCCGAAGCACCGGTTGCAATGATCAGTGCGTCACAGGTATATTCGCCGCTGTCGCCTTTTAATCTGAACGGGCGTTCAGTCAGTTGAACTTCATTGATATGGTCAAAAATAATTTCAGTATCAAATTTCTCAGCATGCTTTTGCATGCGCTCCATTAATGCTGGACCGGTTAAGTCATCCGCATCACCAGGCCAATTCTCAACTTCAGTCGTAGTGGTTAATTGACCACCTTGCTGCATACCTGTGATCATGACAGGTTTAAGATTGGCGCGAGCAGCGTAAACTGCAGCGGTATAACCTGCAGGACCTGATCCTAATATTAATAAATTGACGTGTCTGGCTTGGCTCATTGTATTCTCCGGGCCTAATGAATGGCTGAGATTGTAGGGAATTTTAGTGGCAGGGTAAAGCAACGGAACTTGATAAATACCGATTGAGCTAATAGTTACAGCAAGTGCATAAAAAAAGCCGGCAAGCCGGCTTAGATTTAAGCGTTTCAATTAGTTGAGTAGGGTCTTTGGCTCAACAAAAGGTAAATTATGGGCATGCGCTACTTCATCACAAGTAATTTGACCATGCATCACATTCAAGCCCTTCAATAAATGTTCATCGGCTAATAAGGCTTTACGATACCCGAGTTCAGCAAGTTTAGTAATAAAAGGTAAAGTCACATTGTTAAGTGCGAAGGTTGATGTGCGCGCAACAGCGCCTGGCATGTTAGCCACGCAGTAATGCACTACATTATCAACGATATAAGTGGGATCTTGGTGAGTCGTTGCGTGCGATGTTTCAGCGCAGCCGCCTTGGTCTATCGCCACATCAACAATAGCGCTACCAGGTTTCATGCGTGAAACTAGGTCGCGACTAATGAGCTTTGGCGCGGCGGCGCCAGGAATAAGTACGCCACCAATCACAAGATCAGCGTCTAACACATGGCGTTCAATAGCATCAGCCGTTGAATATACAGCTTTGATTCGACTACCAAATTGTGAGTTCAAGCGTCGTAATGCATCAAGGCTTCTATCTAAAATAACAACATCTGCGCCAAGACCAATGGCCATCTGCGCCGCATTAGCCCCGACCATGCCGCCACCGATAATGACGACTTTGCCAGGTTCAACCCCAGGCACACCGCCAAGTAACATGCCGCTGCCGCCGCGGGACTTTTCTAATGCCATGGCGCCCGCTTGAATTGACATACGACCGGCTACTTCAGACATTGGCGCTAATAAAGGCAAGCCACCTTTATTATCAGTCACTGTTTCATAGGCAATACATACGGCGCCAGAGTGTTGTAACTCTTTAGTTTGCTGTAAATCGGGTGCCAAATGCAGGTAAGTAAAAAGGATTTGATCATGGCGCAGCATAGCGCGCTCAGCTGCTTGTGGTTCTTTCACTTTCACTATCATGTCAGCTTGAGCAAAGATATCCGTAGCTTTAGTGCTTATTTGTGCACCAACATCAAGATAGTCTTTATCAGTAAAGCCAATTCCTGAACCTGCCATAGATTCAACGATGACTTTATGCCCACGGTTAATCAACTCACGCACGCTTGCTGGAACCATACCGACACGGTATTCATGATTCTTAATTTCTTTAGGTACGCCAATTATCATTGTAAGCCTCTATGTAAAACACCTGTTTTTTATATAAATTTGTTATTTTGTGTTGCCCTGACGTGATTATTTCAGGCAGTTCTAGTATATTACTCATTGTGCAGATTATGCTGCTGAACTTTATTTATCCACGAAATAAAATGTTGTTTTAGTGATAAAACAAGGTTAAGAATATGCCAAATAATAAGAACAACCCTGTAAAGGAACTTGATCGTATTGATCGCAACATCCTTAATGAGTTACAAATTGACGGTCGGATTTCTAATGTTGAACTGTCCAAACGCGTTGGTTTAAGTCCAACACCGTGTTTGGAACGAGTAAAAAGGCTCGAAAAGCAAGGGTATATCAATGGCTACACCGCATTGGTTAATCCTCATTACTTAGGCGCATCTTTACTAGTGTTTGTAGAAATTACTTTAACTAGAGATACGCCTGAAGTGTTTGATAAATTTAATCGTGCAGTGCAATTGCTGGATGATATTCAAGAATGCCACTTGGTTTCTGGTGACTTTGACTATTTATTGAAGACTCGAGTCTCTGATATGTCTGCTTATCGCCGCTTGTTAGGCGAGACATTACTTAAACTTCCTGCGGTATCTGATACTCGTACCTATGTCGTTATGGAAGAAGTTAAACAAACAAATCGCGTTGCTATAAACTCATTATTGGAAGTGTAACCACTTGCAAGCATAGACAAATTAGGCCCTTAGGGGCCTTTTTTTATTTTCCGCTGGTTAAATGCGCTTTAATGCCTCCAAACGCGTGTTTTCGCTGTATCTTGAGTTTCATTCTGGTATCTTTACACTATCTATATTTAGCGAGTTTATGGAAAAATCCTTTGTCTCAGGGAACACAATCATACACTTTATCCGGCTTGCAGCGTTTACTTGAAGGCGCCTTACTTTGTTGTTGCATCTTCGCTGCATTTATCCTGTTATCTTTAACCAGTTTTGATCCTGCGGACCCTGGTTGGAGTCAGACTCATTTTCAAGGTGAGATTAATAATCTCACCGGCGCAGTTGGTGCTTGGATTGCCGATGTGCTGTTTTATTTTTTTGGCTATACCGCCTACTTAGTCCCTATTATGGTGGCTTTAACCGGCTGGCTGCTATTTAAGCGTGCTTATCGTTTATTAGAAATTGACTACTTTTCTGTGGGTTTACGTTTAGTAGGTTTTCTATTAGTGATCATGGGTATTGCGGCGTTAGCAAGCATGAACGCTAGTGATATCTATGCATTTTCTGCAGGCGGCGTTTGTGGTGATGTCATCGTCGGTGCCATGTTGCCATACTTCAATCCACTGGGTACCACCTTACTTTTATTGTCTTTCGTCGGCGCAGGTTTTACGTTACTGACAGGCATTAGCTTAATGACAATTGTTGAGTGGGTCGGGCAGGGGAGTATCTGGTGCTTTGAACAGCTGCGCCAGCTACCAAGCTACTTAGCTTCAGAAAAGTTAGCGTCTAATCGCGATTCCGAAGATACCAAAGGTTTTATGTCGCTAGTGGCAAAGTTCAAGTCGCAAGTGTCTTCGCAACGTGATGATAGCAACGATAAGCCAGACTTTGATTATGATCAAATGGTCAAAAATCAGGTGACTTACGAGCGCAAACATCAAGATGTAGACAGTGAGCCACTCGTTGATGATGACCATTTACGCTTTGATGATCCTACTCAACATGATGCAGAACCTAACTTTGATGCCGACACACACTCTTATAGCCAAGCTAACAATAAAGATGACACTTTCGACGTTGGATTTAGCGCATTAGACAGTGATACGCCTTGGGATGACGAGCCTGATGCACCTAAGCCAAACAGTGAGAATGATTATGCAGACGATAACTTGAGTGCCAATGCAGAAGATATTGTTGATGCACTTGATGATGTCTATCAAAGCCCAATAAAACCCGCTAAACAGGCCAAAATTGTTGATGGCATAGTGGTTATCGATGGCCAGTCAGTGGTGCCACCTCGGCCTTCGACGCCATTGCCTTGTATTTCATTATTAGATGTTCCTAATCGCTCCAAAAATCCGATTTCTGAAGAAGAGCTCGAACAAATTGCCCGGTTAGTTGAATTGAAACTCGCTGATTTTAATATTTCAGCGCAAGTAGTTGGGGTATTTCCGGGACCTGTGGTCACGCGATTTGAACTTGAATTAGCGCCTGGTATTAAAGCATCTAAAATCACCAACTTAGCTAACGATTTAGCACGTTCATTATTAGCAGAGCGGGTTCGTGTTGTTGAAGTTATTCCAGGTAAAGCTTATGTGGGTTTGGAATTGCCTAACAAATTCCGCGAAACCGTGTTTATGCGGGATGTGTTAGATAGTGACACGTTTAGACAAAGTCAGTCGCCACTATCTATGGTTTTAGGACAGGATATTTCTGGTGAACCTGTCATTGCCGACTTAGGCAAGATGCCGCATTTATTAGTCGCAGGTACCACGGGTTCAGGTAAATCGGTTGGTGTTAACGTCATGATCACCAGTCTTTTGTATAAATCAACGCCAGAAGATGTTCGCTTTATCATGATTGACCCTAAAATGTTGGAACTTTCAGTGTATGAAGGTATTCCGCATTTATTGTGTGAAGTCGTGACTGATATGAAAGATGCGGCCAATGCACTGCGTTGGTGCGTAGGTGAAATGGAGCGTCGTTATAAATTAATGTCGGCCATGGGCGTAAGAAACCTCAAGGGTTACAACGCTAAAATTGCTCATGCTAAAGAGCACGGCCAAGAAATTCCAGATCCACTATGGAAGTCATCCGAATCTATGCTCGATGAAGCGCCGGCGTTAGAAAAATTGCCTGCACTTGTCGTGGTCGTCGATGAATTTGCCGACATGATGATGATAGTCGGTAAAAAGGTTGAAGAACTTATTACCCGAATTGCTCAAAAAGCACGCGCCGCCGGCATACATTTGATTTTAGCAACTCAAAGACCTTCGGTTGATGTGATCACAGGTTTGATTAAAGCTAACATTCCTACGCGTATTGCTTTTCAGGTGTCATCAAGAATTGACTCGCGCACAATTTTAGATCAACAAGGCGCTGAAAATCTGCTGGGAATGGGGGATATGTTATACCTGCCGCCGGGTACCAGCGTACCCACTCGTGTCCATGGCGCTTTTATTGACGATCACGAAGTTCATAAAGTAGTTGCCGATTGGAAAGCTCGCGGAACGCCGCAATATATAGATGAAATTCTGCAAGGCTCAAGCGATGGCGAGCAAGTACTATTGCCAGGTGAAACCTCGCAAGCCGAAGAAGATATAGATCCTTTATATGATGAAGCCGTTGCTTTTGTGACCGAAACTCGCCGCGGATCTATTTCGAGTGTTCAGCGCAAATTTAAGATTGGTTATAACCGCGCTGCGCGTATTATTGAGCAAATGGAAGCTCAAGGGGTTGTGAGTAGCCAAGGCCATAATGGCAACCGTGAAGTATTGGCGCCACCGCCACCAAGACATTAATGAGGTTGTTTGTATGAATGCAATTAAAACGTTGTGCCTCAGCATGACATTAGCCGCAGTATCAACGGCAAGCGTTGCCACTGATAGTACGGATTTACAAAAAAAATTAGCGAACATGCAGTCACTGCAAGCTGACTTTAGCCAAAAAGTTACCGATGTGAATGATAAAGTCATTCAACAAGGAAGCGGCACCCTTGCGATGCAAACGCCGAATTTACTCAATTGGCATTTGACTGCGCCCGATGAATCTTTGATTGTGGCGAATAATGATGGCGTGTGGATTTATAACCCCTTTGCTGAAGAAGTGACTATTTTGGATGCCAAGGAAATCCTTACGGCATCGCCATTAGCGCTTTTGGTTTCTCGTGACGAGAAAGTATGGAGTCAATATCAAGTGGCGGCGAGTGGTGATTGTTATAAAATCACCCCAATTCAACTCGATGCACAAGTGCAAAACGTTAACTTGTGCATTAAGGGCAATAAATTAGTTAACTTGTCTATTCTCGATAATCAAGGCAACAACAGCCAGTTTGAGTTGTCCAATCAACAAGTATTAGCTGCCAATAACAGTCAGCAGTTTAGCTTTGCTATTCCGGATGGCGTTGATATAGATGATCAGCGCAAAGCGGTTGTTGGCGGTCAATAGTGTCTAGTTTCAGTTTTGATTTTGCGCCGGATTTTAGGCCGTTAGCTGCCAGAATGCGCCCAAGCACTCTGGCAGAATATGTGGGCCAAACCCATATTTTAGGGCCAGATAAACCGTTACGACTGGCGCTTGAAGCGGGTCGCGCTCACTCCATGTTATTTTGGGGCCCACCAGGCACAGGAAAAACCACCTTAGCTGAACTGGTCGCACATTATACCAATGCCCACGTGGAGCGCATTTCTGCAGTATCTTCAGGGGTCAAAGAAATTCGCGCGGCCATTGAGCAAGCCAAAATGGTGGCGCAATCGCGCGGCCAACGTACGTTATTATTCGTCGATGAAGTGCATAGATTCAATAAGAGCCAGCAAGATGCTTTCTTGCCTTATATTGAAGATGGTACAGTCATTTTTGTGGGAGCCACCACAGAAAACCCCTCGTTTGAAATCAATAATGCGCTATTGTCGCGTGCTCGAATTTATTTTATTCATAAATTGTCGAATGCAGATATTGAGCAATTAGTGCGTCAAGCCCTAACCGATGAACAACGAGGTTTAGGCAAGCGTCAGTTAATTTTATCAGATCATGTCGCCCAGCAACTGGCCATAGTTGCCGGCGGTGATGGTCGTAAAGCGCTTAATTTAGTAGAGCTAATGGCAGATCTTGCTAGTGATGGCAGTGAACTAACCATAGAAACACTGGCTCAAGTGGCCGGCGAGCCAATCGCGCAATATGATAAAGGCGGTGATGCCTTTTATGATTTAATTTCTGCGGTGCATAAATCTATTCGCGGTAGTGCTCCCGATGCGGCGTTATATTGGTTTTGCCGAATTTTAGAAGGTGGCGGCGATCCTTTATATGTGGCAAGGCGCTTACTTGCCATTGCCTCCGAAGATATTGGTAATGCCGATCCGCAGGCGATGACAGTAGCACTCAATGCATGGGATTGTTTCAATCGGGTAGGACCTGCAGAAGGTGAACGCGCCATAGCCCAAGCCATTTTATATTTAGCATCGGCACCTAAAAGTAATGCCGTTTATGTTGCTTTTAGTGCTGCGCGCGAATTAGCCAAACAAACGGGTCAAGAACCTGTGCCGCTGCATTTACGCAATGCACCCACGCATTTGATGAAAGACTTAGGCTTTGGCGCGCAATATCGTTATGCCCATGATGAAGACAATGCCTACGCCAGTGGTGAGAATTACTTCCCTGAAGTATTAAAAAATGCGCAGTGTTATGCTCCCACTGAGCGCGGTTTTGAAAAGCGCATTGCTGAGAAATTGCGCACATTAAAACAATGGGATAAGGATAGTAAACAACAACGTTATGACTAATGTCTTATTAATTGCCTGTGGCGGCGCTTTTGGTGCAGTTTTTCGCTATTTTATTTCAATTATGATGATCCAGCTATTTGGTAGCGGTTTTCCTTTTGGTACACTGTTAGTCAATATATTGGGTTCATTTATCATGGGTTGTGTCTACGCTTACGGTCAGGTATCTCATTTGAGTCCTGAACTAAAAGCTTTGGTCGGTGTGGGCTTCCTTGGAGCATTAACCACATTCTCCACTTTTTCGAATGAGACTATGCTGCTGATAAATCAGGCTCAATGGTTTAAAGCTGGCTTAAACATATTGTTGAACCTCGGGCTGTGCTTAGGTGCAGTTTACATAGGGCAACAGTTGATCTTCTCCCGCGTATAATATTAAGAATATAAATTATGTTAGATCCTAAATTTCTTCGAAATGAATTAGAAACTACCGCTGAACGCTTAGCTAATCGCGGTTTTATCCTTGACGTCGCTCACTTAAATGCTCTTGAAGAAAAGCGTAAATCTTTACAGGTTGACACTGAAGAACTTCAAGCGAAACGCAATGCTATTTCTAAATCTATTGGCCAAGCTAAAGCGCGTGGCGAAGATGTTGCGCCTATCATGGCTCAAGTCGGTGATTTAGGTGCGCAGTTAGATGCGAGTAAAATTGAATTAGCTAGCTTACTTGAAGAGCTGAACGGCATTGCCTTGAGCATGCCAAACTTGCCAGATGAATCTGTACCACAAGGTAAAGATGAAAATGACAACGTTGAAGTTCGTCGTTGGGGCGAGCCAACTCAATTAGGTTTTACACCAAAAGATCATGTGGATTTAGGTGAAGGACTTGCCGGCTTAGATTTCAAAAATGCCGTGAAAATTACCGGTTCACGTTTTATCGTGATGAAAGGTCAAGTGGCAAGAATGCACCGTGCATTAGCCCAGTTTATGCTGGACTTACACACCACTGAACATGGTTACACTGAAGCTTATGTTCCTTACTTGGTGAATGCCGACAGTTTAATGGGAACTGGTCAGTTGCCAAAGTTTGGCGAAGACTTATTCCACACTAAGCCTGCGACCGAAGAAGGCCAAGGCTTAAGTTTAATCCCAACGGCTGAAGTACCGTTAACCAACTTAGTGCGCGACACTATTGTTGATGAAGCTGAACTGCCAATTAAGATGACCGCTCACACTCCATGTTTCCGTAGTGAAGCAGGTTCTTACGGTAAAGATACTCGCGGCTTAATCCGTCAGCATCAATTCGACAAAGTTGAAATGGTGCAATTAGTGAAGCCAGAAGATTCTGCCCAGGCACTGGAAGAGTTAACGGGTCACGCTGAAAAAGTGTTACAAAAGCTTGGCTTACCATATCGAGTTATGGTGCTGTGTACTGGCGACATGGGTTTTGGTTCTAGCAAAACTTATGACATCGAAGTATGGTTACCAGCGCAAGATACTTACCGTGAAATTTCTTCTTGCAGCAACATGAAAGATTTCCAGACTCGTCGTATGCAAGCGCGTTTCAGATCAAAAGAAGATAATAAGCCAGCCTTATTACATAGCTTGAACGGATCAGGTTTGGCCGTTGGTCGCACCTTAGTTGCTGTGCTTGAAAACTATCAAAATGAAGATGGCACAGTTACTGTTCCAGAAGCGTTGCGTCCATACATGGGCGGTTTAGAAAAATTAGGCTAAACAGTTTTTAAGGAATTATGGCACAGGGATTATCCACGTTAAGATGGATTTCCTATATGGCAGCAATCTCAGTATTTTTAAGTATTGTGATTGCCACTTTAGGGGAAGCCGTAGTTCTGATTATTAACAATGTTTGATGTAGAAAGCCCGCTATCGCGGGCTTTTTTTATGCGGTTTGTACGTAACGGTCAACCGATGTTACTGACCTATGACCGCTACGCTGTTTCATAGCAAAGATAGATTTTCCATCACGCGCCCACTGAGTCAGCAAGCCACTGCGTAAACTATGCGCACCAAATAATTCGGCATCTAATTGTGCTATTTGGCAGCGTTTTTTGATAATACGATAAACCTCTTGGCCGCTAAAATTAACCGGTTTATTTTGCTTGGCTCTTGGCCGCGCTAATTTATCCCAGCGGGTAATCGACTGAAATAATTGTATATTGCCGCGCTTCGGTAATCCGGCGATTTCTATCCAATCGAGTAGGGCTTGATAGCAGCTATATTTTTCATCTTTTAATAATTCTTTGCTGTGTTTATGCCGTCCATCCTGACTTGCCTTGCTAAATCGCAACGTCACAATAATTCGGTCGGGTAAAAACTCAAGATCATTTAGGGTCAAGTCAGCTAACTCTGAGCGGCGAAAGGCACCTTGGCGGCCCATTAAAATGATGGCAAGATCGCGCGCCCGACGCCGCGGTGCAATTTCTTCAGCAGTAGTCGCTATCAATTGTTCTAAGTAATAATCGACAATGGCGCGCTTTTGATTATCCATAGTAGTTCGGCGGCGATTGCGATTGATAGTATCAAGATATTCTTGAATTTGTTTTAACTTGGTCGGCGAGGGCAGTTGATTAATATCATGAGCATAATTAATTGCCGCCAACATATTGTGTAGTGTCGATGGACTTAAGTGAAAGCCGCGATCAGTAATCTTTTCACTTTGCGCTTGCAGATAGGCAAGTACAATTTGTGGATCAGCAGGAATGAAGCTAACCCCAAACTGCTGACACCATTCGGTAAACTGTCGCCAATATAGACGATAGTTACGCATAGTGTTTTCATTCTTTGCCGACAAGGTTTCTTGTTCAGCTTGTTGGATCCTCGCAATCAGCTCAGCAGGTAAGTTTTTTTGGCTAAAGTAATGTTGATTATCAACAGCAATATCTTGGCTACTGCCTTTATTTTGAATTGTGGTTAACCATTTATCTTGTGAATTGCTAGACATTCAGAGGATTCTTAATAACTAAAGGGGTGCGCAAAGGCTTAATTTATGGGGCTATTATAACCTAATCGCTAATGACTGTTAATTGTCATTAGCAGTCATTAGCGCTAATATATGTACTAAATTCAATGGATAAGTTTGTGCTTGGGTTTTCACTAATCAGCCATTAAATAAAACCTAAGTTGTCATGCAGATAGTGAGGGCGGTGTTTTTCAAGATAGTTGTCACTCTTTGCTTAAATATTAAGCTGCATTTATTACGCCTTCTATTGGTGCTTTATCTGGGTTTAGGGTCACGGCTCCAACCGCCTCACAATTTCTCACGTCTTTAGACCAGCGCGTCGGTCTTCTTGCCTTTGCCGCTTCAAGCACTTCCTTACGCTTGGCTAAAATCGCGTTATCTAGCTGAGCATGACGTTGTCCTGGTGAGACAAAATTGAGCTGGCTGTGTTTATGCTCATCGTTGTACCACTTCACAAACTTCTCAACCCATTCTCTTGCGCCAGCTAAACTGCTAAAACCCGATTTTGGCCACTGTGGTCGGTATTTTAAGGTTTTAAATAACGACTCTGAAAAGGGGTTGTCGTTACTCACCCGCGGCCGACTTAATGATGCCGTAATACCGAGTTCTTCTAGCTTGGCTTTCATGGTCAGTGACTTCATCGGCGCCCCATTATCAGAGTGCAGCACTAATGGCGTATTAAAACATTGCTCGCGTAACATGCAGCGTTGGATTAGCGCGGCTGCGTACTCACCGCATTCTTGTTCGTGAACTTCGTAACCCACTATTTTTCTACTGTAAATATCTTCAAACATGTACAGATAATAAAACTGGCCTTTGACGGTTGAAGCCAAATAAGTGATGTCCCACGACCACACTTGATTGGGCCCATCAGCCCGATAACTTAACGGTTTACTTCGATTAACAGCAATCTGGGTGCGACCACGATGATTAAGTTGATTATTGGCATGTAACACTCTGTAAAAGCTTGATTCTGAGGCGATATAAATCCCGCTATCTAATAATGTCGGCACAATTTGCGACGGTGGTAAGCTGGCATACTCCTCTTGATTACACACACTTAATATCTGTTGTCGCTCATGTGCTTCGAGTTTATTTGCCGGTTCTGGTCGAGCCGCTATTGGTCTTAAATCGGCTTGCACTTGGCCTGCTCGATACCAACGTCGATAAGTGCGTTTACTGAGTCCAGTTTCAGCACAAGCCTTGTAAAGGCGAGCACCATTGATATACGCCTCTTGAATTAAGGCAATCAATTCTATGCGCTCAGGCAAGGGAGTTAGCTCTCCTCGCTGTCGTCCCCCCAGAGCGCATTGAGCTTTTTTCTGAGCACCAGTAACGCAGCAGCTTCAGCCAGCGCTTTCTCCTTGTAGCGCAATTCTCGTTGCAATGATTTGATTTCGGCTCTGTCAGCCTTGGCCTGCTGTTTAATGGTTTTGGTTTGTACTTCTGAGGTTTGAAAACCAGCTAAACAATCCTGTTTCCACTGCTGTACTTGTTCGCGGAACAAGCCTTTTTCACGGCAATACTGACTTAACTCGGCTTCCGATAGCGGGGCTGTTTCAATGAGTACCGCAAACTTAGCTTCAGCTGACCAGTCATCAGTTGTTAATGTTTTACCTGGCACGGGGCGACCTTCTTTTCTGACAATATCTCGCCAATGATACAAGGTTTGCACCGCAATGCCTTCTTCCCGAGCAACCTCTGCGACCGTTAAATTGTGAGGCGGTAATAATTTTTTAAGGATCGCCTCTTTACGTTCTGGTGAATACCGAGCCATATCGTTCTCTTTTGCCGCACCCTGTCTTTAAAAATAATGATTATTTAAGGGTGACAACAATCCTGACACAGGGGGAGGGCTTGCGACTAACTTGTGTAATAACGGCTAGTTTCATTCTTTAGTACCAAAAACAATCCTATGTTTACCGCAAAAAATCGTGAATAAAACCAACTCACTAAATGCCAATAGATTGGTTATTCATAATTCATTGCTAATAATAGATGACATTTACCAGCATCAGTCATTGATATTAGTTGATAAACCATAGCGCTCAATTTGATTTATCTATCACAGAGTGTGCCATCAAATGACAATCACATTAAATGGTTACCCATAATAATTGGTTGTTGTGAGTTTTAATATCAATCCCTTATCCTAAAGTATTAGTAATGAATCAAGCACTTCAATCTCTAGCTGGATGTATTTTGGGATAATGTTTGGTAAAATGCTGAAAATTTTACTGTGAGAAAGAAACCATGACCATTTTTGTAGTGGGACATAAGATCCCTGATTCTGATTCAATTTGTGGCGCTATCGCTTTAGCTTATTTAAAAAACCAAATTGGTGAAGCTGCAGTTGCCACTCGTTTAGGTGATATTTCTCCTGAAACAGCATTCATCTTAGAACGTTTTGGTGTTGAAGCGCCTGAATATAAACAGCATTATGCTGGTGAGCAGGTGTATATTGTTGATCATTCTGAACTCACTCAAGCGCCAGATGATATTGCTGAAGCGACTATTGTTGGTATTGTTGACCACCATAAATTAGGTGATTTAACGACTTCTACACCATTAGAGTGTTGGATCCGTCCAGTAGGTTGTAGTAACACGGTCATCAAAATGATGTATGACTTTTATGGTGTGGCCATTCCTAAGGATATCGCCGGCATTATGTTATGTGCCATCTTAAGTGATACTGTTATTTTCAAATCACCAACCTGCACCACAGCTGATATTCGCTGCGTTGAAGCATTAGCTGAAATTGCAGGCGTTGAAGATTTTAAAGCCCTGGGCATGGAAATGTTCTTGGTGAAATCAGCGGTCGAAGGCACGCCAGCTCGCGAACTTGTCATGCGTGATTTTAAAGACTTTAATATGAACGGTAATTTAGTTGGTATTGGCCAATTAGAAGTTATCGACTTATCTGTCTTTGATACAATCAAAGCTGATTTGGAAGCGGATATTGCCTTATTAAAGCAAGAAGGCCAACGTCATAGTGTCATTTTATTACTGACTGACATTATGAAAGAAGGCTCAGAAATGTTAATCATTTCTGATGATGAGCACTTGTCTCATAAAGCTTATGGCAAAGCCAGCGAAAATGGCCGCGTGTGGTTAGATGGTGTACTGAGCCGTAAGAAGCAAGTTGTTCCACAATTGCAATCAGCTTTTGCTTAAATTATTCTGTAATTCATACAGTTGATTTACCATATAAAAAAGCCCTACTAAGTAGGGCTTTTTGTTAGATGCATTTTGCCGGTTTTGGTAAGCCAGCTATTTTAGTCGCTTGTTTTGCTGGCCCCAATGGAAACAGGGTATATAGATATTTAGAATTACCTTTGTCTTCGCCAAGGCTTTGACCAAGAGCTTTAACTAACACCCGAATCGCAGGGCTAGTGTTGTATTCTAAATAAAAACTTCTCACGAAATGAATAACTTCCCAGTGAGATTCAGTCAATTCAATGTCTTCTGCTGTCGCAATTATTGGTGCTAATGACTCGCTCCAATCGCTAACATTGACCAAGTAACCCTGCTTATCCAATTCAATGGTTGCACCATTAAATACCATGCTATTTACCACGTAATTACCTTTTGATGCTGGAGTACTAAATCGACCATAGTTTGATAATTTATGTGTTCGTATTTATCGAGTCTATGGCTTAAACCGCGGGCTATTACATCGTCTTCCAATACATAAATTTTAAACGGCGATAACGCCATCACATATTGACGAAGCAGTAGGGCATTGACGGCGCTGGCCGATAATAATACCGCATCGCCTTTTTTAAGGTAACGCAAGCAAGACTTAAGTGCATTGTCTGTTGCGGGTGATGTTTGAATATGATGTAAGATCATTAAAACACCACCACTTCATCAGAGTCAGCTAATAACTGACTAATCTCTTCGGCACTTGCTTGTTGGCAAGCAATGGCTAAGTCAGTGCGGCTCATTCCATAATCACTGAGTGACAACTTACACGCCAATACGATTTCAACATCATATAAAGGCAGTGCCTTTAAGGTGGCCAAATAATCTCGTTGGCCAATCAACTGCGGTTGTTGATCAGGTAACAGATGTAAGACACCTTCATCGCAAAACACAACACTGACTTGTTGATCAAAACTGGCACTTAATAATGCTAAGTCTACGCCTTCACGACCACCCTCATGCGGGCCACGTCTGAAGATCACACATATTTTTTTCATGTTAGAAATTTACCCAACGGTCAGCGGTTTCTATCCCCGTGACTAACTCACCTAAACCACCCATGCTGAAAGATGGTGAACAATTAAAATGTGCTTGTGCTAATTCTCGGGCCTCAGTTGCGCTGATTACGCCGCGGCGCAGCGCTGCAGACACACAATTAACAAGCGGCACTTGATACTTAGTCGCCAATGACTCCCAAGCTTGGTGCAAATTAAATTCGTCACTCGCCGGAGAAGTTAAGCCATTTGCATGGCTCACGCCATCTTGATAAAAAAATACGCAGACAATCTGATGGCCAGCGTTAATAGCAGCTTCAGTAAAACGGTAGGCATGAAAACCTGGCACACTGCCATAAACATTGCCGTTCACTTGTATTATTAATTTACTCATAACCCAATAAAAAATGGCTCGCGAAGGAGCCATTTTATCCTAGTATTAGTCGTTAAGCATTAATCGTCGTTGCTGATCCCAAGTAAGTGCAGAATCGCCATAAATAAGTTTAAGAAATCTAGGTATAAAGAAACAGTGGCACGGATATAGTTGGTTTCGCCACCATTCACAATTCGGCTAGTATCGTAAAGAATGAAACCTGTCATCAATAAGGCGATAGCAGCGTTCATCGCCATAAACACCATGCTGTTACCTAAAAAGATGTTAATCAGCATCGCAACCACAACAACTATTAAGCCGGCAAATAAGAAGCCGCGCATAAACGAAAAGTCTTTTTTAGTGGTTACAGCATAAGCTGACAGGGCAAAAAAGATGGCCGATGTTAAGCCTAATGCTTGCATGATCAACTGAGGACCGTTAGCCATGCCGACATAGTGGTTAAGAATATATCCCAGAGATGCGCCTTCCATGCCAGTAAAGGCAAACACCCATAACAAGCCACTAGCAGTATCCGCTTTTTTCAAGGTGACAAATAATAATACTAAACCACCAAGTGACAGGCCGATTGACATTAATGGACTGATGGCCAACGCCATTGCTATCCCAGCACAAACAGCAGAGAAAGCTAAAGTCATGGCCAACAGCATATAAGTATTCTTCAGTAGCTTGTTGACTTCGAGTGTCGATAAACTGCTACTGTAGACAGTTTGTTGATTCATGATGTGCTCCGATTAAAACAGGTTAAAAATTGAGTTTTTTACCAATTGCCTATGTAAAAATAATAACCTAGTGGCGGTCTAGGTCAATGTAAGACTGTGGATATTAGATAAATTTAGTTTAATAATCTGCGCTATAAATTCCATTTCAGTGTCATTGCCTTTCAAACCATCATGACTAAAAATCAGGTTAACCATTCTTTATGGAGTTTATCGCCATCGCCCAGATAGTCGAGTACCCATTGTTTTGCCGGCGATACCGCATTAGCGTTCCATGCCAAACAACATTGACTGATCCCACGCGGATTAACTAACTGTTTTTCCAGTACTATGCCTTTTTCAATAAACACACTGGCTAGGTGCCTTGGCATATAGCCAATACCCAATCCGCCACTAAAACAATTAAGCGCGCGGATCCAATCTGGAACGACTAAACGCCGTTGATTATTCAAGAGCCAAGTATCGCGCTTCGGGATTTCACGCGAGGTATCTTCAAGGCAAACCGATGGGTAAGGGCGCAGTTCATCGTCAGTTAAAGGGCGATGAATACCTGCCAATGGAT
Source organism: Shewanella sp. SNU WT4 (assembly GCF_006494715.1). Classification (NCBI taxonomy): domain Bacteria; kingdom Pseudomonadati; phylum Pseudomonadota; class Gammaproteobacteria; order Alteromonadales; family Shewanellaceae; genus Shewanella; species Shewanella sp. SNU WT4. The sequence goes on along the minus strand of NZ_CP041151.1, from coordinate 2,322,999 downwards.
GCTGCTTGCTCACCAAAAATGCCCAGTCAATTTCGCCCATATCTTTGTATTTAAAGGTGCCCCCCACAGGTATTGCCGTGGTGGCACCAATGGCAATATCGGCTCTATCAGTGGCCAATGCTTCCCATACACCATTGAATACTTCTATACGAATAATGAGTTCGACGTCAGAAAATTGTCTATAAAAATCAGCTATTAACGTGCTAATTCTATCGGCTCTTACTATGTTATCTAATGCAATCGCTAAGGTTGGTTGCCAGCCATTGGCAACACTTTGGGTATCGCGTTTAAGGTTATTAATATCACTCAACATGCGTCTTGCTTGCTTAACAAAATGCTCGCCGGCGGGGGTTAAACTGACACTACGATGATGGCGAACAAATAAACTTACACCCATTTCATCTTCGATTTGCTTAACGGCATAACTCACCGCCGATGGCACCTTATGGAGGCGGTGGGCTGCCGCGGTAAAGCTTCCATGTCTGGCAACAATATCAATTAATTCAAATGCCTGTTCAGATAGCATTGAGTTCATCCTTGTGCTGTGAAAATTTTTGATGGCTTGCATCAAAAATAAATGCTTCAACCCTGTTTAGCAAGGCTATAGAATGCATGATCTCTAATTTTATGATGTTTATCTCGTATGAAAAAAACTAACAGTATCAAATTTTACATGTTTTTATTCTATCTTTCGATGCTCAGTATGCTGGGCTTTATTGCTACAGACATGTACTTACCGGCATTTAATGCTATTGAAACTACCTTTAATACCACACCAACTCAAGTGGCAATGTCATTAACCACTTTCTTAGCGGGTTTAGCGTGTGGTCAATTGGCTTATGGACCATTAGTGGCCAAGATTGGTAAACGTAATGCCTTGTTTGGCGGTTTAGCCTTATTTGGTGCAGCGTCTATTGCCATCGCCAACAGCGATAGCATGATGGCGGTAAATATCGCCCGTTTCTGCCAGGCATTAGGTGCTTGTAGTGCCGCTGTTATTTGGCAAGCCTTGGTCATTGAGCAATATGATGCTGATGAAGCCCAAGGTATTTTCAGTAACATCATGCCGCTTGTGGCTTTGTCACCAGCTTTGGCACCGATTTTAGGTGCCTTTGTGCAGCACAATTTAGGTTGGCGCGCCATTTTTGTGGTGCTCACTGTTATTGCTGCCATGCTCATAATCATGACCTTTATCTTAGTGCCTGGCCGAGATAAAACTGCGCCGCAGCAAACTCACAGCGCTACAGGTTTTATCGACATTCTTAAAAACACTAAGTTTTTGGGTAGTGTTATCATTTTTGGTGCCTGTAGTGGTGCGTTCTTCTCTTACCTGACTGTATGGCCAATCGTGATGGAACAACACGGTTACGCCGCAGCAGAAATTGGCTTAAGCTTCATTCCGCAAACCATTATGTTCATTGTCGGTGGTTATGCGAGTAAGACGCTGATTAGCAAATTTGGTAGCGATACTACGCTGAAGATCTTACTGGCACAGTTTGGCTTATGTGTTCTGGTGATTTTTTTAAGCACAGTCGTGTTTAAATTTGCCAGCATTTTCCCACTGTTAATTACTTTCTCTATCCTGGCAGCGTCTAGCGGCGGTATTTACCCAATTGTGGTTAACAATGCTCTGCAGCAGTTCACTCAAGATGCCACTAAGGCCGCTGGCGTGCAGAACTTCCTGCAATTAGCCTTGGCGTTTGGCGCATCAACCATAGTAGCTACATGGGCATCTGCTGGCGAAGTAGCCATTGGCTGGGGCATAATGATTTGTGCCATTGGCGTGTTACTGGGCTTTTTATTGCAAAAAGACTCAAAAATCTCAGACGTTGAGGCTATGGTTAGCGCTGAGAATAACACCGCCAACTAAGGTTTGATTGACAAACAATCAAGTCGCGCAGAGTTTGGGCAGTTGATTTGCTTTTATCATTTAAGACTTTACAGCACTAAGTGATCTCAGTAATATGCGCATCAACGGAGGGGTGGCAGAGTGGTTGAATGCACCGGTCTTGAAAACCGGCATAGGTTTATAGCCTATCCAGGGTTCAAATCCCTGCTCCTCCGCCAAATTCCATGAAAAAGGCCGCTGATTATATCAGCGGCCTTTTTTGTATGTGTTTTTCAAACCATTAATAGTTATTACATTCTTCATTCACGTCCCAAATATAAATTTGCGCTATTTATACTTGTTCATTTAGCGCTTATAAGCTCTGCACCTATGATTAACGTCAAGAACTAAAAACTCTAAAACACATACAGCAACACATGCTTTATCGCTATGAGTGTTAGCTGGCACCTTGGTGCTTCAACTTTTACTCATATCACTCTTGCTAGTTATAAAATAGCGCATTTGGTTATTTGGCGGCGCAGTTAAGGGCTTGCATACTCATGCTTTAGCACTCGGAGCAAGCCCTATGAATTATCTCATTATTACTGTGACCTTACTTAGCATTGCGGGCACTATGCTCACTAGTGGCTTAATCAGTGCTTTAATCGCTTTGGTTGGTTTTATGAGTCTATTGATAATTTTTATGTGGCCAAATTCAACGGCATCATAATCAGCACTATAGAGTCATTTTTTAGTTAAATCACTTAGCCAAATCATTCAACTAAATCACTCAGCTAAAATCACCCACAAAGAACCACAAGCAATAAAGACCCATAGGATACAGGCAAGTAACATAGGTTTAGCACCTGCCTGCTTTATTTTGGCAACCGTAATGCCAGCACCAATCAGAAATAAACATAAAATGAGGGTGCGCTTTGCAGCCTCAAAAATAAACTCATATACAGGCGCGCCTTGAGGTATGAAGTAACACCATACAATGGCTGCGAGATACCATAAAATAAAATAGGGAATAGAAAAGCTGCGATTACTACCTTTAAAAATCATTGAACTCACTAAGGCTAAAGGGATTATCCATAATGCCCGCGCTAATTTCACTGTGGTTGCAGTAACCAAGGCTTCCTCGCCATAGGCAGAGGCAGCGCCCACAACGGATGACGTATCATGAATGGCAATAGCAGCCCATAAACCAAAATCTTGCTGGCTTAATGCTAAGGCGTGACCAATCACAGGGAATATAAATAAGGCTAATGCATTAAGAATAAATACGCAGGCAAGGGCGATGGCTATTTGCTCGCTTTTGGCATTAATGGCTGGAGCGACGGCAGCGATGGCTGAACCACCACAAATAGCAGTACCAGAGCCAATTAAATAGCCAGTTTTTTTATCAAGGCCAAGCCAGCGGGTAAATACTAAGGTTAATATCAAGGTCGCAACAATCGAGCCTAAGATCAAAGGCAATCCTTGCTGACTAATTTGAATGGCTTGCTCTAAGTGAATGCCAAACCCCAAACCAATAATAGATAATGACAATAATTTTTTAGTAATAGCAGCAATATCAAGCTCTCGTGGCAGCCAACCTAAATTAGCGACAACGAATCCAAGCATTAGTGCCATGGGAGAATTAATCCAAGGGAGCAAGCACAGTCCGCACAAGCTTATAAACAGCCAAAATTGCCAAGTAGGGCGCATCAAAAACCTATTATCAGTTACATCACAAATGCGCCATTATACCTATAGAGAATAGCCTGTCACTTTAGGGTTAATTTAGCACTTAGTTTCGCTGGCAATAGCTGCGTTTGCACTTTCATATTGGCATCAAGAAAAGTCAAATGTTCAGCATTAATCGCCTTTTCACAGAAATTATTATCACTAATCTCCTTGGCGCTAATATCTGCCCAGCGCGTGAAAATACATTCAAAATGAAATAGCGGCACGGCTTGCGCCGAATTTAAGTGATTAGTGATACTAGGCGTGGTGAACATAGGCACCCGTAAGGAGTCGATATCAGGAGGCGTTCTCACATCGTGCTTTAGTGCAATAGGACCGTTAGGCTCACCTAGACCATGATCGGCAAAATATAAATACTGCCCCTTGTGCTTGGTCACTAAATTAATAATCTGCTGTTGTATATAGTCGGTATAAAGCACTGAGTTATCGTATTGGTCGAGCTCTGAGTTAGCTGAATTGAAATGCGCAAATTTTGCTGGATAACGGTCACTAAAAGTCATATGCGAGCCATAAAAATGTAAAACAATCAGTTTGGGTTTGTCACTACTTGCGATTGCAGACGCCAGCTCTGGAATTAGCACCTCATCATATTGACTGCCGCCAGCATCGGTTGACACAAAGAATTGATGGTCGGCTTGATTGGCTAAACTCGTAATAGAGAAATCCCATTGACCTAAGGCCGCTTGGTTAGATAACCAGAAAGTTTCATACCCGGCATCTTTAGCTAAGTGAATAATAGATTTAGACATATCTGGCAAGTCTTGGCTATGAGTCATAATCGCAGGCACTGAGTTCCATGTATTGGTTCCGGCGGCATACACTTGATTAAATACCTGTAAATTTTGACTGCGTTGTAACGACGCTAATTGCGGCGTGGTATTTCGCTCATAACCATAAAGACTTAAATTGGCGGCTCGTAGTGATTCACCAATACCTAATACCAATAAATGCGGGGCATTATCACCACGGCTAACTTGTTGCCATGAAGAATGGCTATCGATTTGCATGCCAAGAAATGTGGCACTGTCTAAGAGAGCAATAACACTGGTAAACATAGGAAAGCGCGGCGACAACTTATGTAAACTATATTCGATTTGACTAAACGTGGTTGAATGACCGCGAGAGGTACCTTTATTCAGGTAATCGACATAAAACTCATCACGGTAAATACCAGGAAGCTGCAATAACAGGGGTATCAACAAATACCCTAAACCAAGGGCTGAACTCGTGACGGTAAGAAGCGGGCTTGGGCGTATCGGCAGAGTAATCAATAAGCCCATAGAAATAAGCGCAAGCAGCAACGCCCATCCATATTGGTTAATGAAACTTACAGCCTCACTCATAGGGGCATTCAATAAGCTCATCACTATACTGACAGACATGGATGTCTGGTACGTCAGTTGTAAAAAGAATTCTAATCCTATTAATAGCGCTAATAATATCCGCACTAACAATACACGAGCCGCAATCCTTAATAACCCAAAACACAGTATCGCTAACCCGAGTGAATGAATAATGCCTTTCACTTCTGAAAGCGCAAGTTTGTCATGATTAATCACTAAGCTCATACCAACACAAACGCTAAAAAGCAGCAATGGCGAAGTGAAATTTGTGAGTGGCATTAGCTTCAACGGCCTGAGTTTCATTTGGCTATCGCTCCTTGACAAAGATCAAAGGTCGCAGGCGCGCCGTGATCAGTTAAAATCACACGCACCCGCGCCTCAGTAAATAATGCATTGATTAATGATGGCTCGTTCACAGTAAATAATAAGGTTGGGATCTGCGGAAAATGGATGCCAAAATTATCGGTATAATTATTAATATCCGTTGAAATAACGCGAAACTGCCCGAGCAGATATTTGGCTTTTATCCTAAAAGCATAATTCCCATAACTGAGCGGTGACAGCTCATCATTGAGAGTTAGCCAATAGCTGGTAATAAAATCGGCCTGAGTAAAGATAACTAAACCATCGATAGCAATGGACTCAACAATGAGGTGCGATTTGGGCACATCAAACGCTTTGATAAGCTGTTCAAGCTCGGCCAAGGCTTGCAGCCTTTGTATCTGTGATAAATCCACCAGATTCTTGAAATCAAGCCAGTAGTAACCAGCGCCGCCTAGCTTGGCAAATACAGCTTCCAAGGTTAATGCATTAGCTAGTGCTTGCTGGGCTATTGCATCGTGACTCACCACAAACTGATTAGATTGACTATCAAAATGCACATCAAGTTCAACCCCTCGAGTGCCTTGCTCAAAAGCAGCAGTAAAGGCCGCTAAACTGTTTTCAGGGTGTTCTGTGTGAGCGCCGCGATGTGCCCACACTTGCTGGCAGCTGATGATTTCAGTTGATTGCGAGGCTTTAACCATAAAAGCGAGATGTAGGATAAGTAGCCCTAATGGCAGCACTAGGATAGCCAGAACTAACAAGTGTGCTAAACGCTTAGCTGATATGTGCAATTGACATCCTTATCCGTAAAAGTCAGTCTCTTGGTTTAGTAACAACTTGGCGTTAATGCTTGTTATTGCACCTAAATACACTAAGCCTAACACCCACTTATGACTATAGAGCACCTAGGCTGACTGCACTGTATTATTTAACTTTATTCGATGGTAAGTGGCTGACAGTTAGTAATAATTACAGCTAACTAAGCACTCATTGCACTAGTACATAAAGCGACTCAAGATTAGGCAATTGCTCAAACCAAGAAGCCCCTAAGCCATATACATCAGGCATCAAGTATCAAGCTTTAGGCAAGCCGTTTAGCGAGCTGATGTCATCGCTTAGCCTCGCTGTTAACGACTAGTTTGCATCCATGTGAGATCCAAGGTTATGGCCGGTGAATCAGGTTAACATTCGCATGAAAAATACTCCGCCCATGAAGAATAATCAGACTTGTATTAATTTAGAGAGGCTTTTAGATTGACAACAAACACAAGGGTTGAATTTTGTTAAACACAACAATTTTCATCACATTCTACTTGATTTATATTGCCTATAAAAATAGGCAGAATAATTTAATGGTCTACAAGCGGCAGCAACAAAGAGCTATATATCGCCACACTAACACTGCCAGCCAAATCAACACAACTTACCAAAACACACCGAGCCCATCACAAAAGCCAGACAAACAATGACCAAACAGTAGACTCCGTCACAAATAATGTAACCATAAATCAATATCAAACTTATCAATATTGTACAGGTATTTAATTAGGTGTAACCTAATGTAACATATGGTTTGTGGCGCAGTTAGCCAACATCGGCATTGCTAATTAAGTGGTGGTGATTGTATGTTGATTTGTACAATGGACGTTGGGGGCGCTTTCATATTTGATAGCTAAGCCTAGTGCAGCATTATCAGAATGTATCATTTTTGAAATTACTTATGCGATTGCCTCTCACGTCAACTCTAAATTAAACATCTATTAACACAATACAAAAGTCACTTATGTCACATTGGTTTTTACTCTATTTATAGGCATTAATTATCACAGCCTAAGATGCAACGTTAGAACAACTAGCTTTCATGTTAACTAAACATTTAACTGCATTTACCTTGCAACACCAACATATTCACAAAGCTTAAGTGCAAAAAACAGCCAACAAAACGACAGGAAGATATCGTCTTATTAGCCATTTTAGCCTGTGAATTTTGATTTAAACAATCGTGCTTAGTAAGCATTCATGGTTACAAATATAGCGTGAAAGCAGCGATGCCCGTGTTCGCAGCAATATTAAGGAAGATACCCGTGCGCAGTAAATTTTTTTGTGGCATTGCTGCAGTCTTTACAATGAGTTTTTCTTCATCAGTAATTGCATTTGACGTAGTCAATGAAAGTGAGCTTTTCCCCAAAGTAGCGCAAGGTCACCATGGCAATAATGATGATTCATGTCATGGCGTATCATCCGAACAATTAAAAATAAATGATCAAGCGACCATTTATGGCACTGGTGGCGCTGCATTGAACTACTGTTCTAGTAACCATGACAATGGGCTTTTAATCACAAGTTGTGATGATAATAAGGGCGGGCTTAGGCAATGCACCATTACAGGTAAGGATATTCGGGGATTAAAATTATTTGGCAATAACGATTTCTTACCCAGCAATGGCTCGGGTGGTAGTTATAGTCAAGAACATTGTCGTAACCAGCAATTAACTATTGGTGGTAGCTGGAAAAATCAGTTTCAAACTGTTTCTATTTATTCCACTTGCACTGTAACGTTATCGGCAAATTACAATCAGTATAGATTTAAGAAACTCGAGTTAGGTAAGGGAGCAACTCTTATTTTACCTCAAGGCGACTATTGGGTAGAGAGTTTCATCTTGAACCAAGGTGCCAAGGTAATATTACAAGGTAATGTTCGTATTTTTATTGAGCAAAAATTTGAATTAACTGGCGCTAAATTCAATGAAAACAATACTGCTTCCGCTCTCATTATCGGTTATAGCGATATTGAACTACATCCTGACTCTGTATTAAATGGATTGGTATACAGTGATAAAAAATTAACACTAAATAAAAATGCAATTATCAATGGCAGGGTAACTAGTAATTCTCTTGAAATGAACGATATTAGTCGCATTAATGATAAAACCCCTGGTCTACAAGTGCATCACTTTGAGTTTGATTACTCAGCATCACCATTGACTTGTAAAGCTGAAACCATGGCGGTTCGAGCCTGCGCTAATGCTGACTGCAGCCAACTGTTTACTGCCCCCGTTACCGCGCAACTCTCTATGAACCCCAATAAAAATGGCGCTTGGTTTGTCAATGGCGTTAACTCCAACCTGTTAACGTTTAATAACGGCATCGCTACGGCTGCGTTACGGTATAATGTGGTTACGCCAACTGTCACTATTGGGGTGAGTAGTTCTAATCCATTATTTGGAGGAAATACTCTTTGTCGTAAAGGCTCTGGAAGTTTAAATTCCGCATCTTGTACCTTAGCATTTGCCGAAAGTGGTTTTATTTTTGATGTCCCTGATAAGCTGGCTAATAAGCCGACCACTATTACTATTTCTGCCGTCAGAAAATCCAATTCAAGCCTAGAATGTGTGCCTGCATTTAGTGATGCGACTAAAAATGTCGGTTTTTGGAGTAGTTATATTACTCCATCATCTATCCCAGCTGATTGGCAACAAGCCATCACAATCAAAGGCACTGCGAGCACATCCGCGCCAATATTTATCGCTAAAAATGAATCCAGCCGTACTGCTATACCGCTTAAGTTTACTAAAGGGGTTGCATCGGTTGAGGTTAATTATCCTGATGCAGGAAAGTTAGCGCTCAATGCTAGGCTCGATGGCATCGGCGATAACGAGGGGCTAGTGATGGTGGGTAGCGATCAGTTTGTCAGTGTCCCAGCGGGATTGTGTGTTAAACCTGTTGAAACTCATGCCAATTGCTCAAGTGCTGATAAAACCTGTAATGCCTATCGAAAAGCTGGGCAAACCTTTGGTATGACAGTGCAAGCCATGGCTTGGCAAACAGATAATGATAGCGATTTTTGTGTTGGCAATTTGAGCACCCCCAACTACAGCGACTCACAGATGACACTGGCGAGTAAAGTCATTGCTCCCACACTCGCAAGTGGCGCAGACAATGGCAAGTTAGGCGTAACATCTTACGACCATAGTGCACAAAGGAATAATCTCAATACCATCAATAATCAATCGATTAGCGAGGTTGGCGTCTTCCAAATTGCAGCAACGGCCAAAAAAAATTACCTTGGTTCGGCCACTCATTTAAATATTCCTACAGCACATTCTTCCAATCTTGGCCGTTTTGTCCCAGATCATTTTCGAGTGAGTGACACCTCTGTCACTCCCGCCTGTGGCAATTTTAGCTATATGGATCAGCCATTTCCTATGGCAATGAAAATTAGTGCGCAAAATGTTGCTGGAGAGGTGACGAAAAACTATTTCCCACCATTTTCGTTTGCGACGGCAACACTGGTGGCAGAGAACAATAACAACGGTATCGACCTTCTATCACGTTTAAGTGCTTTACCTGTTAATTCATCAAGTTGGGCTCAAGGAGAGGCAGTGGTGGGGGTAAGTCACCAAGCCAATGTTAGTCGTATGCCACCTAATGTCTCAGCGAATGTGTATCAAGATGGTCCCTTCGAGTTTTTGGATATAGGTGTACAAGTGCAAGATAACGATCCATATCCCAATAAAATCTATTCCTATGTAGCGGATGCAGACATGGACGCCGCGTCAGTAGGCATTTGCACTAACTGCAATGCAAAGAAAATTAGCAATCAGACACTTAGGCATGGGCGCGTGGTTATGGATAACACCTATGGGCCAGAGAATGTCATTCTGGCGATGCCAGTTCGCGCCGAATATTGGAATGGGAACGATTGGGCCATAAATACTGCTGATAACTGCACAACCGCTGTATATGATTTAGCTTCACAGCTTGATGCTCCTAACCTTGGTTACAAATTTTCCCCAGCCTTAGTCACAGGGCAAAGTGTTAGACGCAGCGGCGTCGACAAATTTCAAGCTGGCCAATTGCAATTACTCTGGCAAACATTTGCAGCCAGTGGAACGCCATACCGCGGCCAAGTTACTGCCCCCTTGGATGTTCCAACATGGCTAGAATGGTACTGGAATTGGGATGGCACAATGGCAACTCAGCTATCTGAACCACGGGCGAGTGCGTATTTTGGCAGTTATCGTGGCAGTGACAAAATAATATACTGGCGCGAAGTCAATTAGTGTTTAAATCAAATCAATGTTGACTTAAAAAATCAGCAATATAAAAGATGACAGCGTGGGATGACCATGGATAGGGCAGTTAGCCTCTGGTGAATATGAGTATGAATGTTTCGAGCCAATGAAGCTGATTATGATCATTACGTGTGGAATATTGCTGCCCATTGTTTTCATTACTCCACTTCTGAGATTAACTGGCCAGTCACTGCCACGGCGACACATAGCGGGAACATACACATGCATGAGGCTGTATATCTTCACCATAAAACGTTGGCATCTTACGTTCATTGGTATTGGCCAAGTAATTCAGCATTGATAGGTGATTTGTTTTTAGGGAGGTTAACCTAGGCCAATATCCACTAACCAGTCATCCTATTGGCATCACTTGTGGCCGAATGTAAACGTGTTAAATCGCATTGATGCGGCAGCCACAGAGGTAATAAGCCTGTTGACGTTGACAGGCTAAACGGTCAAGGAGGAATAGACAGAATAACGTTGATCTGCTCTTAACCGCTTCAATCCTTCAATTAACAGCATATCTGTTGCTGCTTTTACAAATATGTATCCTCGCCATTGCTATACATAAACGGTTACCTAGTTAAAAAGTCTAAAAAAATACCTCTATCGCCAAATTCTCGTCAATACTTAAGCTACTCATACCAATAGGTAATCCCTATTGGATGTATCTACCCAGGGATTAAAATTAACCGTTGGCTAAAGAACGGCTGGTTTTGAATGATTAGAGGTTAAGGATGAATAATACCTTATTAAGTAACTTGACGTTTCGGACTAAAATATTAACCGGATACGGTTTGGTTCTTGCCTTGATGTGTCTTATCGTGCCAAAGCGCGAGTGCAGCGGTACAGTTGTCTCAACAGGCTGAGCAGTTAAAGCAAATGTTGGCACGTTTTAAGCTGAAGAAAGCTTAACTATGTCACCCCAAATGCTAATGACTGCCAAAGCAACAATATTCGAAAACCTAAAATACTTGAATAAGGACGAAATAAACGACTTGTAATGCCATCGCCATTGATTAAAGACCCGTAATAATCAATGGCCGATAGCCTTTTGGTGAGAGGTGGCTGCGTTATTTGGTCAATAGGCTATGGGTGCCATTTTAACCATAGTTAAGCGTAAGACAGGTCTATTAATAGACAATAAGACTCATTAAATAACGATAACGGCGAATCAAACTTACATATCACATCGGCTTTAATGTTAGTGAGTGATGAATTAATCGAGTTTTCTCAGAAGAACATGAACTATTGAGCAGCCGAAAACGTGTTTGAAGTGTAAGTCGCTAAGGGGATTTCAGCCATTAGCGGCTTAACCGGCGAGGGCGCACTTCGAGGCTATATTTGGGAATAATCAATGCTTGATTTAAACATGGGTAGTACCGAGATCACTTCGGTTAATTCACAAGAAATTAGCTACTGGCTTGATTGGCAGTGCCGAATGATTTCTGACGTCAATCACGGCGGCCTTTTTTTAACCACAAAAACGACATCAGTTCTACCAAAGCGGCAGCACTTTGGCCGGACTCTTGCCAACCATCCTCAACATTACAATCCATTGCCATAAAAACCATCAAGGGCGGCGCGGGGATTGCGCAAAAAGAGGTCGGCAATAACGATGCCGTCTTCGATTATGTTGCCTACCCCAAAATTCAGATAATAACTGCGACACTCTAATTGAGGTGTAGAAGAAGCCAACTGCTGAAAGTGGTACGCTTTATCTCGCCAAAGTAAAAGAGTATCACTATGAATTATCAACAGTTGACTGTAGCAAGACGATACCAGATTTCCGTGCTTTTAGAACAGGGCTTTTCGATAGCACATATAGCTAAAATAATTCGCTGGTGGGCGTTATCACTTTATTCAGTGAAAAAACCAATCACTTCAATAGTAAGGTTATCTTTCAGCTAAACCTATTGGCGGAACATATCGCGCCTGTCATTCATCTTCGACAAATCAAATCTCAGCCAAGCTGGAAAACTGTATTACATAACACAGGCACTAAGGGGCAACCGTTGAGGGCTCAAGTCAGCAAGCCGTCGTGGCGCCGTTTAGCAGCTATATAGCGACAGTGAGCGCGAGAGCTGGCGACAGCGTAACTCAAGGGCAAATCCTTGCAACACTGGATAACCGCGATCTCTTGCTGCAGCAAGAAAAATGGCTAAGCGAGCGAGAGAAACACTCGAAAGAGTATCAAGAGGCTCTTGCCATAAGGGATAGATCGAAAGTCAGTGTGTTGATTGCCAGAATTGCACAAACTGATGCGCAGCTACATCAAATTGAAGAACAACTTCAACACACTCAGTTACGCGCACCTTTTAACAGCTTACTGATCAGTGGTGATTGGAGTCGAGCATTAGGCGCCCCCATAGAAAGGGGGCAATTACTTTTTGAGATTGTCCCCGCTGAAGGCTACCGCGTTGCATTACAAGTCAATGATCACGAGGTTTCTAACATAGCCTCTGGGCAAATAGCCAATTTACGACTGGCACGGTTGCCGGATGAATCAATTCAATTAGCGGTTTCACGTATTTTACCTCTGTCTATTGCCGCACAAGGCAGCAATCAATTTAGAGTAGAGACTGAAATAACTAACGAATTAGCAGGGTTACGCCCCGGCATGCAGGGCATTGCCAAAATTAATATAGGCCGCGCTAGTATATTAAAAGTGTGGACGGCTTCCTCTGTTAATCGCTTGCGCCTATGGGCGTGGTCGCTAGGTTGGTAATCTATGGCTGCTAAGACTGCGCTCACGTCTCAAACTTCACAACTCTGGCAACATATTGCAGAACTAAAACCATGTTTGCGCAAACACGTGCGTATTCTGGTTCAGGATTATCGCTCTGAGCGCTGGTATTTATTACATGATGAATCATCGGGTCGATTTAACCGTTTTAATGCCACGGCATTTGAGGTTATTGGTCGCCTCAATGGTGATTTTACGGTTCAGGAAATCATGCATCTGGCCAATGCGTCTCTTGATGCTACTCAAGCGCTAACCCCTGAAGATATCTTGCAAATTTTGGCGCAGCTGCACAGCGCTGAAGTACTTCGTGACGGACTGCCATACACAGCTGAAGATGTTTTCAAGCGTTATTCACAATCGCAGCGCCAGCGTCGGCGTACTCTTAGCAATCCGTTATCGCTGCGTATCCCCTTGTTTGATCCTAATCGGTTGCTTAACCGTTTAGCCCCCTTAGCTCGACTGTCTTTTTCACCCACAGGCTTGGCAATATGGTTTGGGATTATTTTGTTTGCTGTGCTGGTGGCATTAACCAACATCTCAGAAATCAGTGCGGCTATCAGTGCTAAAACGCTTAGTACTTCTGAAGTATTGTCATTTTGGCTGCTTTACCCAGTCGTTAAAATCTTCCATGAATTAGGCCATGGCATGGCTGTTAAAGCTTGGGGCGGGGAAGTTCACGAAACCGGCATAACGCTCTTAGTTTTTATGCCGGTTCCTTATGTTGATGCCTCTGCGTCTTGTGCGTTTCGTGATAAAAAAAGGCGGGCTATGGTTGCGGCGGCAGGTATAGCGGTTGAGATGCTGATGGCGGCTTTCGGACTCTTTATTTGGCTGTTGACTGAACCTGGAATTATCCATGAGACCGCCTTAAATCTGGCCATGATAGGCAGCATTTCCACCTTGCTGTTTAACGGCAATCCTTTACTGCGCTTAGATGGTTATTATGTGCTTGAAGATATGCTAGAAATTCCTAATCTTGCCTCCCGTTCAGGTTGTTTTTACCTTTACCTTATTCAAAAATACCTTCTCAAGTTAACTGACTCTCGCTCTCCAGTCACCGCCGATGGCGAACGAGGCTGGTTCATTTTTTATGGATTAGCGTCTCCGCTCTATCGACTCTTTGTCTTAGTCGGGATTGCCATATACCTGTCCAGTGAGTTTCTGATTATTGGCGTTATCTTGGCTTGCTGGGCCATTTTTATTCAGCTGATAAGACCCCTCATCCAAACGCTGACCTTTCTTGTCACCAGTCAACGACTGGAAGCCAAAAGGACGCGTGGTTTTGTGGTATTAGCAGTAGGTATCATGCTTGTTTGTGGCTTGCTGATGATCCCTGTTCCCTTAATAACCCAGGCGCAAGGCGTTGTCGCTGCCAGTGATAATAGCCGGGTGCTGAGTGTGGCCAACAGCTTTGTAAAACAAACCTTCGTTCATTCCGACAAGTATGTCACCCCCGGCGAGATACTGTTTGAGCTCGAAGATGAGACGCTAATCACTAGTCAAAAAACCCTGTTTGCTCGGTTAAATGAGCTCAAAACACAGCAAGCGTCAGAACGAAAGGAGAGCCGCGTTCGTGGAGATATGATAGCAACTGATATCGATGCGGTTAGCGCAGAACTAGCACAGATAAACTCTCGCATAAAAGGCTTATTGGTTCGCAGCCCTGCCGCAGGCCGCTTCGTTTTCAATGACCCTGATGAATTGCGCGGCCAATTTGTACATCAAGGTGATGTACTGGGATATATCATCCAAGATAAACAACCTATGGTGCGCGCTGTCATATCGCAGAAAAGCGTCGGGCTGTTACGCACCAAGCCGTTATCCATAGAAGTAATGCTGGCCGATAGACTAGGGGTAGCAATACCCGCAACCATAATCCGAGAGGTTCCAGCTGGCAGCACTAAACTTCCTCATGCAGCATTGGGAGTGCTAAGCGGCGGCGATATTACCATAGATACGCATGGAAGGACAATTACACCGAGCCGTTAAACGCGGAGAGTTATTTCTTGAATACCAACCTGTTATCGATATGAGTACCGGACGAATTTCCAGTTTTGAGGCCTTAATACGCTGGCGCCATCCTGAGCTTGGCCTAGTCACACCTGACAATTTTATTCCGATTGCCGAGAATACCGACTTGATTGAGGCTATCGGATGGTGGGTATTAGAAACCGCGTGTCGACAATTAAATGCATGGCAAGCCAGCGGGCATGAGCACCTGTCAATAGCAATCAACGTATCGGCTGTTCAACTCCGTAACGCCGAACTTGCGGATCACATTATCGGAATTGTTGAGCAAATCGGTATTCTCCCAGGATCACTAACCATAGAAATTACCGAGTCAGCGTTAATTCATCATATAGATACCGCAGTTTCAATTATCACTCGGCTAAGCTCGGCTGGCGTACGCATATCGCTAGATGATTTTGGTACCGGCTATTCATCGCTAAGCTACCTAAAACGCTTCTCTATTGATATCGTAAAAATTGACCGATCATTTCTACAAGATTTTCCTTTCCACGCCCACGATACCGCAATTATCAGCGCCATTATTGCCATGGCTCATAGCCTAGGATTACATGTAATCGCTGAAGGGGTAGAAACAGAAGAACAACTTAAGGTATTGCAAACTCTTAAGTGCGATGAGTGTCAGGGTTATTTATTCAGTAAGCCGATATCTCGTGAGCAAGCGACGCTGCTGCTGTCTAACCCAACAAATATACGCCGTAAGGTCTGGGCCGCAGGTTCCCATGAGAAACTCGTCAATAATTCAGCGCTCAGTGGTGTACTTAATAATATTGTGGTCGCCGCAGAGCAACATGTTGCAAGAGTCAATGCCCATCAGCCAGAGCAACTGCGGGCTGCTGGAGATAAAAACCAAGCTTTCCTAACCAAGTGATGTACCGCTCATACTGGACCAGCATTATGTTTCATCAAGATAAACAATCAGTTAGACAAAAAGCCAGTAAGCTTAGACATTATGTCCCACTAATATCATTTTTGTTTCCCATTTGTGGCATTTAGTTGACCTAAGGTGGCTTTTACTGGTTTTTGGGTTGAGGCGGTTACTCAAAATCCCCTAGTATGCAGCACTGTTTACATTTAGTGCCCTATAACAATATGAAAGCCGCTTTTAAAGTATCATCCTTATCCCTTGCTGTTAGTCTTTGTTTTAACGTCCACGCGAGTGAAATCAATCGCGATCCTTTGATGAATATTCAAGATGTGATTGTCGTTTACGGCGACGGTGGTCAAGCCAGTGATATGGCAACGACCCATTGGACTATTAGCCAAGATGATATACAGGCGTCAGGGGCGCAAACGCTAGATCAAGTCTTAAACAATGTGCCTGGTGTTTATGTACGAGTCGGTGGCGATGGTACTCCTAGAGTGGATATTCGCGGCTTTAAAACTCGTCATGTGACTTTGTTAGTCAATGGCGTGCCTATGAGTAGCGCTGAAGATGGTCAGTTTGACCCAAGCATGATACCTACCAGCCAAATAGCTTCGGTTGAGGTTTCTGTCGGCCCGACATCTGTCCTTTATGGCCCAAGTGGCGCTGGCGGCGTGATCAATATTATCACTAAGCAGGGCGGCTCCGCGCCAGCGTTAGCAGGCAGCATTGAGACTGGCAAACAAGATACCTTAAATGGCGATATTAGCGCCGCAGGTTCCGGTGACAATTGGCAAGGGCTGGTTAGTGTTAGCCATCAACAAACCGATGGTTACCCTATGTCGGGAGATTTTATCCCAACGCAATTCCAAAATGGCGATGTGCGGGCAAACTCAGATAAAAAAGCCACCAATATCTATGCACAAGGCAGTTATTGGTTATCAGATCAGACTCAGTTAATTGCTAACATGGCGCTAACGAGCGGCGAATGGGGCAAACCGCCGCGTGATGGCACTGGTAGCGCTAAGCCCAAATTTGAACGCACCGATGATTATGACGCTCACACCTTCCAGTTAGGTTTAGCCCATCAATTTGATGAGACCTTTACCTTGCGCGGATTTGGCTATCACAATCAAAGCGATAGCTTAGAAACCACCTATGCTGATGAAACTTATCAAGCACTGACTAAGTCACAAGATGGACGCTCAGTTGTTCAAGGTCTCAATCTGCAACTGATCACTAATTTGCAGACAGCGGGAATACTGACCACCTCAGTTATTGCTGAAAATCAACGCTGGAAATCAGTGTCTGAGACCTATAAAAAAGATAAAGCCGCAGGTGGTGGTAATGGCTCAGGTGGTGGTAATGGCTCGGGCAGCGGTAACGGCTCAGGTGGCAATGAGAGCATCAATGATTCTGCTTGGTTGTATACGTTAGCGGCTGAATATCAGTATCAATCTGAACATAAGTACGGCTTCACATTAGGCGGCGCTTATCACTCGCTTGATGCTAACGAAGGCTCAGATAGCAACTACTCAGCTATGGCGTCGAGCTATTGGCAAGTAGCTGAAGATTCACGCTTAAGCATGAGTGTTGCGCGTAAAGTGCGCTTCCCATTGATGGTGAACTTATATTCGCAGCAATCAGGCAACCCCAATTTAGAGGCGGAAGAATCACAGCATGTTGAATTAGGTTTACAGCAGGACTTGCCTGCCAGCACAGATTTCTCCCTCTATGGCTATTACACAGATGCCAAAGATTACATAGCTAAAGACGCCAAAGGTTTTTACCAAAACATGGGTCGCTATCGATTTAAAGGGGTAGATTTCCAGGCGAATAATCGTGAAATAGAGCATTTAGATTTGAGCTTTTCCTATAGCTACCTCGATGCAGAAGAAGTAGAGAGCACGACTGGCATAGATACTTTGCAATATCGACCACGCCATCAGTTACGCTGGCAGCTCAGTTATGAATTTCCGTTAGAAACTCAAATTCACTTCAATGTTGAGCGTATTTTGGATCAAGTGTATGCCACGCAACTGAAAGTTAACGGTCAAAACCTGTATCAAGAGCAATCACTGGGTAACTACACCTTAGTGGATGTGAACTTAGTGCAGCCATTAATCCGTGACAAGTTGGAAGTGTATCTGCGGGCAACCAATTTGCTTGATGAAAATTACTATCAGAGCGAAGCCTTGCCACAAGCAGGACGCCAAGTATTTGTTGGTGTGAATTGGCAAATCTAGCATGGCACTGCTCACACTAAATGCGGTTAGTATCAAATATAACCGCTTGCTGCCACCGGTATTGCAGGCAATTAACTTAACGATTGCGAAAGGCCAGTGCCATTGTGTGAGTGGCCCAACAGGCTCGGGGAAATCGAGCCTGCTCAATCTCTTGGCCGGCGCGCATGATAGCCCTTATGAAGGTGAGATTACGCGCGCGCCCAATCTCATCACTGGATTAGTCATGCAAGATCCACAAACTCAGCTCCTGCGCCAAACCGTTGGGGCTGAGGTGGCTTTTGCCTTAGAAAATCTCAGCATACCGTCTGATCAGATGTTAACTAAAGTGCAAGTGGCACTCGCGCAAGTGGGCTTAAAGGTTAGCGTTAATACTCCAGTCAATACCTTATCCCTTGGGCAAAAATATCGCTTAATGCTTGCCGCCCAATTAGTATGCGAGCCGCAGTTACTCTTGCTCGATGAACCTTGGGCGCAATTAGATGATCAAGGAGTGTGCGAGCTATTAGTGGTACTGCAACAGTTATTGCAATCAGGCATGGCGCTGGTGTTGGTTGAACATAACACCACAGCTTTTGCTGAAATTATTCATCATCATTGGCATCTTGAAGCCGGTAAATTATGGCAAGGGGCATATAAGAATAACGAGCCTGAAGACATTACGCAGCCAGCGTTCAAAGACCATCAACAGCAGCCAACACTCATATGGGATCAGGTCGTAAGCGCTGATGGCTTTGATTTTGCCTTCGATACTCACTCATGCCTATTTAGTTGCCCGAAGGGATTCATTTTACGTTCAGGCGAGATAGTTAGCCTAGTTGGCGCTAACGGTTCAGGTAAAACCAGCCTATTAAAATCCATGGCAGGAATGCTGAATTTACAAACCGATTTGCCGCTTACCGTATTAGGGCAAGTGCCTAAGCTTGGCATTTTTGGCGCCCAGTTCGGGCTATTAATGCAGCGGCCAAGTCGGCAACTATTTGAAACTACAGTGCTAGCAGAATTGCAATTTAGCCTAAAGCGCTTTGCATTACCGCAAGAGCGGGCAATGCAATGGTTAACAGACTTAGATTTACTGAGCTTAGCGCAGCGCTCTCCCCACACTTTATCTTATGGCCAACAGCACTTAGTGGCCTTGGCATCATTGGCCTGTTTGCAGCCTAAAGTACTGCTATTAGATGATCCGCTCGCGGGCATGGATAAACATTATTCGGCCAAGGTATGGTATTTACTGCAGCGCTT
Source organism: Shewanella sp. SNU WT4 (assembly GCF_006494715.1). Lineage (NCBI taxonomy): Bacteria > Pseudomonadati > Pseudomonadota > Gammaproteobacteria > Alteromonadales > Shewanellaceae > Shewanella > Shewanella sp. SNU WT4. The sequence continues at coordinate 2,303,556 of NZ_CP041151.1, read as the reverse complement.
AAGCACCGAAGGCTGCGGCATTTTACTCACTAGCCATAGAGAGATTAACCATAAGGCAATTTCAAGACAGTTGAACTTACGCAAAGGCCAATTAGTTGCAGCGCTAAAAGATGAAGCTATCACGCAGGAAGGTAATTCTTATGCGCTGTAGCGGCCAATATCAACGTCTGCGGCAGTATTGGCGCTGCCAGCGCGCGCAAACAGTTATCTGCGCGTTATCCTTGCTGTTGGTTTGCGTGTTATCAGCCTGCGCCTTTTTACTGCCGACAGCTTTGCTCTGGCCACTGGCTGTGATTAACGGCTTGCTAGTGATCCACGGCTTACTGCGCCGCGCCAGCATTTGGGGGCTGATTAAGCTTGCTATGGTGCAGCTTGGCATCACCTTAAGCTTGTATTTACTGCTTTATGGTTCATCGCAATTAACCCAAGGCGCACTTGTGGTTGCACGCATTATGCTCGCCACTATTCCCGGGTGGTGGCTGTGTATTACCGCAGCGCCCGAGCGCATCGGCGCCGTATTAAGTGGTTTTTTACCGACTAAATGGGCCTTTGTGGTTGCTGCCTCATTACATTTATTGCCTTACATGGCTAATGAAATTCGAGAAATCTATCAAATCCAGTGTTTGCGTGGCGCGCGCATTACGCCCAAAGCACTGCGACACCCTAAAAACTGGTCTGAGTTAGTGTACTGCGTGCTATTTCCTGTACTTATTCAGCTGCTTAAATTATCACGCCAAATGGCCATTGCCGCGCAAACTCGCCACTTTGGTGTAAGCGCGCAGCCAACCCATTGGCATTCACCACGAGACAACTATGACTAAAAAAATCACCTTGAGTTTGCAAGACTCTCTCTTTATTGGCTTTTGTGCCACCTTGCTCGTGGCTTTAACCGGAATGTTAAGGCTAAAGCTCGGCTTGTCGGGCCACAGTATGTTTTTAATGTGCTTTTTTTATCTTATTTGCTATGGCGTGCTTAGGCGTTTTGGCAGCATGACGGCTTGCGGCGTGATTGCTGGCATTGTCGCTATGGCGCTAGGAGTAGGCAAGGGCGGGCCGATGATTTTACTTAAGTTTGCCTTGCCAGCAGTAGCTATGGATCTGGTGGCATTAGTTTTACCTTTGGCAATGAACATACATTGGCGCTGCGTGATCCTCGGGATTGCCGGTTGTATTGCATGGGGGCTAAAAGTGGCACTCACCAACATATTGGCAGGAATGGCCATCGATGCAGTGCTCATTCAATGGGGCTTTAGCATACTTAAAGGCGGATTTTTTGCCACATTGGCAGCTCTGTTAGTGCCACCAGTGTTAGCGAGATTACAAGCTCACGGCCTACTTCGCCTTGATAAATTTTAACCACTTAGGAATACATATGAAAAATTGGCTGATTTGTATCGATGATACCGATGATATAGGCACTAAAGGCACAGGGGAAATTGCCGAAGAAATCGCCCAACGCTTAGTTGCTATTAGTGGCGGCAGCGCCTCGTTTATCACGCGCCATCAATTATTTGTGCACCCAGATATTCCCTACACATCCCACAACAGTGCAATGTGCTTTGCACTCAATTCACCATTAACGCTGGCGCAAATCCATCAACATGCGAGTGCGCATTTGCTGGTTGAGTCAGCCTTAGCCGCCGACCCTGGGCTTGCTATTCTTGAGATGGAAAGTGAATTTGATGCCGCAGCCTTGATTGATTTTGGCCGCCGGGCAAAAGAAGAAGTGATCACTAAAGAGGCCGCTTATGCCTTAGCGCGGCAATTGAACATTTCACTGACTGAGCATGGCGGCACAGGCCAAGGGGTGATTGGCGCCTTAGCTGGGCTCGGACTACGCCTAATGGGCAGTGATGGCCGCGTTAAGGGTAAAATCAAATTAGGGCAGGCAGATGATGTCGCTTTAATGGTCAAAGTTGATGATATTGTCAAACAAACTGGGCTTGATAGCGTCATAAGCACAGATGGCCAACGCGTTGATTTTGATGAACAAGTGCAGCTAAAAGGCAAAGTAAAAGCTGTCTATCTTGAGCATGAATTTGTGCTTCTCGTTGAAAGGCGCGCTGGCGTCTGGGTTAACGCTGGTAAACAAACTCTTCAAGCGTACTAAGAGATTAGAGGTGAAGCCTATGACCCAACAAGCATTTGAATTACAAGGCGGTCGCTGGATATTTACAGCAGGTCTTGGCCAATATTTACTGGCGCAGCAAAGCGCAAAGCAGTGCAGTCGCTTTATCGCTGATGATGAAGATGAACAAGTTGATGATGAATTACGCTCTTGTTATAACTGCCAGTATCGGCGCTGGATGCCAACAAGGTTTGAGTGCCTAGCCATGAAGGCCAATGGCGCTAGTTAATGCAGCACTAAATATCAATGTCTGCATTCAATAAAGAGTTATCAGGTAACATGCTGCCTTTATGTTATCTGATAACCCATTTGTTATTTTTCAGCACTTATTTCCAGTACTCTTTCGCTATTTTTTCCAGAACCTTTTCAGTAAGTCCCAGCTATCTCAGTCATTGACCTTGTGCCCCTTAACAGAACATTTTCTAGCAGAAGATGTTTTACAGGCGTTGGAGCAGTATTTTGATGCACTTGATTTACGCTGCGTTAAAAATAGCTGTGGAGATATTCAAGAATTCTGCGGTGTCATTAAGGTAATATTGAAATGTTATTCACTTCACCAAGTGCTCGCGGACAAGGTATAGGCACAATGTTAACAAACCATGCGATTAAAGAGCAGGGTGCATATAAGGTCGACGTTAATGAGCAAAATCCGCTGGCGCTAAGTTTTACCAACATAAGGGCTTTAACGTTATAGAGCGTTCACCTGTCGATCGTTAAGAAAGCCTTATCCACTCTTGCTTATGACGCTGTAAACTAACTTATCATAATGAACCAGCCCAAGTAGGCCTAGTTAACACAGCGGTGGAAAGGTCATGATAAGCATTAGAAAATATTCAGAATCAGATGCTCCAGCTTTGTGGTCACTCTTTTATCACGCTGTTCGTAAGATAAATATCCGTGACTATTCCCAAGCACAAGTAGCAGCCTGGGCTTCGAATGAATTTAGCGCTGAGATATGGCAGCAAAAGATGAATGCACTCTCGCCTTTTGTTGCTGAAATTGCAGGTGTGATAGTAGGCTATGCCGACCTTCAAGACAATGGATTGATTGATCATTTCTTTTGTCATCACGAGCATCAAAGTAAAGGCGTTGGACGCTGCTTAATGGAACATTTGCTAAGGGTAGGTGAGTTACAAGGGATCGCTCGCTTCCAATCAGAGGTTAGCATTACGGCGCGGCCCTTCTATGAGAAGTTTGGTTTTACGCTGGTAAAACAACAAACCGTGGCCATTTGTGGTCAAACACTGGATAACTTCCTGATGGAGAAAGTCATGCCGAATGTGATTGAAACAAGTCGCTAACTAACAAGGGAAGGAAACTGTGTGCTAGAAGATTATGAACATCAATGTGTGGCCTTCATTCAAGCAGAAATGAAGCAAGATTTAGCCCATGACTTAAACCATGTGCTGCGTGTCGTTAAAACAGCCAAATACTTGTGCGCCATTGAAGGGGCTAAACTTGACGTTGTCGTACCAGCGGCCTATCTCCATGATTGCTTTACATACCCTAAGGATCACCCAGATAGAGCCAAAAGCTCACTGATTGCGGCAGACAAGGCTCTGGAATTTTTAGTTAATATTGGTTATCCAAAGCAATATCATCAGGATATAAAGCATGCGATTGTGGCTCATAGCTTTAGCGCCAGCCGTTTAAACAGCAGCGGTTTAAGTACTAGTGCTAAAGCCCAAACACTGGAAGCACAGATAGTTCAAGACGCCGATAGACTTGATGCCTTAGGCGCTATTGGAATATCTCGCTGTATCCAAGTCAGTAGCATGCTAGGTAGAGCTTTGTATGATGCGCATGACCCATTTTGTACTGAACGTGAACCCAATGACAGCTTGCACACAATCGATCATTTCTATACCAAACTATTTAAGCTGGCTGACACCATGAATACGGCTGCCGCCAAGATTGAAGCCAATAAGAGAACGGCATTTATGAAAGCTTATTTAACGCAACTCGGTTTAGAAATGTAGCTTTAGGTGAATAAACGGCAGAATAGGGCTGTTGTGTCGTGGATATTTTAATCGCATTGACGCAAATTTGACTCAGAATGGGTTAATAAAGAACCTATAGGACACTAACAATCTAGGCTAACCATCTAAAATAAAAGGGAAATTATGCAGCATGGAAATCAAAATCGATGATTTAGCTACTGATGAAGTTATCCTGTTACTTAACGAACACTTGGCCGATATGTATGCCACATCGCCAGCAGAAAGCGTTCATGCGTTAGATGTTGCTGCACTAAAAGCCCCTGAAATTACCTTTTTTAGCGCTTGGATGAATGGCCAATTGCAAGGTTGCCTTGCTATCAAGGAGTTAAGTTCGCAGCATATTGAACTTAAATCGATGCGAACTGCAAATTCTGCCCGTAAGTCTGGCGTTGCTACCAAGTTACTATACGGCAATAGACAGAGGCTATCAGCAAGTCAGTTTAGAAACCGGCTCTCAAGATTTCTTCACGCCAGCTAGAAACCTATACGAAAAATTTGGCTTCACATATTGCCAACCATTTGCAGATTATCAAGCGGATCCTCATAGCCATTTCATGACTAGAATACTGGCAGACAAATTCAGATAACAAACAAAGGAAAGGACTCAATTATTGCACCAAAACTTCAATCAATTGATCATGTTCATATTTACGTAGCTAATCGCGAATTATCTGAGCAATGGTATAACAATGTTCTTGGGTTACATTGGGAAAAGAGCTTAGCGTTTTGGGCAAAAAATGGCGGTCCATTAACGATTACCAACGATGAAGGCAGCATTCATCTTGCATTATTTGAATCTGTCCGCAATCAAGCTTCAGTGGTCGCATTTTCCGTGTCTGGCAAAGAATACATAGAATGGTATTCACATTTAAAAGATCTAGGAATCGAGGTTCACCATAATGATCATGATGTATCTTGGTCTGTCTATTTCAAAGATCCAGACAATAATCCTTATGAAATAACAAGTTATGACTATGAACTCATAAAGCAGGCTTTAAATCATAATAACTAAAATAAAAGCTTAGAAGGCACAGGACCTGATGTACTGAATTAAACATAGAACCAATTTAACATAATATACATTGTGCGCAGCCCTAGGGGTGGGAATATGGGGAAGACTCGGGCAAAAATGCGCCCCTATTAAGAACGCTTGGTATCAAGTGACACGTATTAAATGAGGGCGTTCAAAATTCTGTGTCAGGCTAATTTTTAAATTTCTAGCACGCTATCTAAACGCCCTTCAAAATAAATCGCTAACTGAGATAAACAAAGGCTCCAATTGTGGATTGGCATGGTCCATTTATCTGAGGCGTTTAATATGCCTGCATAAAGTAGCTTCAACAAGCTATTTTCATTAGGAAAAGCACCTTTGGTTTTGGTGAGCTTTCTAAATTGGCGATGTACCGCCTCAACGGCATTGGTCGTGTAAATCACTTTCCTGATATGTTCTGGGTACCTAAAATAATGGGACAAATTATGCCATTTGCGACGCCAAGAGTTGATTACCAGCGGATAAGCATCACCCCATTTGGCCTCCAGTTCGTCCAATGCCATCTCTGCGGCTTCTTTACTCACGGCTCGATACACAGGCTTTAAATCAGCCATAAACGCTTTCTGATGTTTTGAGGCGACATACTTCATTGAGTTGCGGATCTGGTGGATAACACATAGCTGTGTTTCCGTATTAGGGAAGATACTGGCTATCGCCTCAGGGAAACCGGTCAAGCCGTCAACACAGGCGATAAGAATATCTTTTACACCACGATTATTAAGATCGGTCAGTACGGATAGCCAGTAATTAGCGCCTTCATTTTCGGATAAATGAAGCCCTAAAATTTCCTTTTTTCCTTTCATATTAAGCGCTAACAATGTGTAAACGGCTTTACTGACGTAACGCCCATCCTCTTTGACTTTATAATGTATCGCATCAAGCCAAACGATAGGATAATGGCTATCTAATGGGCGCTGTTGCCACGCTTTAAGTTCGGGGATGAGTTTATCAGTGATAGCACTGACTGTTGCGTTAGATACATTGATCCCATACATATCTTCAACATGTTGATTAATATCGCGATAGCTCATACCTATACTGAACATCGATAACACTTTACGTTCGATTTCATCGGTTAGCGTAGTTTGATTTTTCTTAATCAACTGAGGTTCAAAAGTGCCATTGCGGTCTCTAGGGGTGTCTAACTCAAAGTTACCGGACGGATGCTTAATGGTCTTAGGGGTTTTGCCATTTTTACGATTAGGCAGAGGATCATGCGCTAAATGCTGCTCAAGCTCAGCCTGGAGAGCCGCTTCAGTGAGTTGCTTGATCAGTGGACCAAGAATGCTGTCTTTACCTGTGAGGCTTTTACCTGACTGCAGATCTTTAAGGGCTTGTTCGAAGTTAAAAGGTTGGGTCATGTGTCATTCCTGTTTTTGAATATTTTACTGAAATGACACAGAATTATGAACACTACCTATTAAATTGAAATTTTATGAGTCCAGTGAGGACGCCAGTTTTTCGAAAGGTATTTTACTAAATTTGGATTGCCTTCGAACATTATTCTATTTCCAGAACTATAAGCAAGCGCTGATTGATCAACTTTATAACCTGCATTAATTGCAGCCTGAGTCAATACAGAAAGTAAACCTACATTATTACCATTTGTTGACTTTGCATCAAAAACTGCAAAATTGATATATCCACCTGACGTCGAACGCTCTCTTAAGTGAGCCATATTTATGTTAGTCATAATTTTTATTCCTAAACAACTTTTATTAAAGATATAGCTAATTACTTGTTTAGGGTGTTGCCGATACTAATGCTATATCCTATAGTGTCGACAACGGAATCCCGTTTACCTTCTAAGTAAAACAAGTAAATCGCTTACGATATACTTCCTTGTGACCAAGGCTCATTAACATGTGGAGTGTTAATGTGCTTTGGTTCCATTCATGATGAGCTATACCACTATATATAGTAGTAATCCCCAACTGAGACACCAAGATAAAGTGCTTTATGATTATTTGCAAGTTTGATCGTTTATAAAATTTATGGGCGCTTTTGTACAAATCAAGCTTTGGCAACTACTAACTTCCCAGTGAAATCATGAAGAATGTTTAGGGCTTCTGTTAATGTCTCACGATAAATGTTTAACCATTTTATATAGTTCATCGATTGGTGTTACGTAAGTTACTTAACATGCAGAACCAATTGCTGGTTCCACTTAAAGACATGGCAAACAATCATTGTAAGTAGCATTAAATGCTGGCTTACTAAGGTACGTTTTATACAGGTCTTGTTTGCTATACGATGGCGGCCTTACTTGGCTAAAACCCTTATATACTGTGGTTTCAATCTAAATTGCATCTTAATGCCAACCCTTAATGCCAACCCTTAATGCCAACCCATAGCAAGACTATATCAAGCGGCAAATGTTTCGAGATTTAATACCAATAAATAATGACCACAACGCTATGTGTTCCTATTAAATCAGCAAAACTCCTAAGCCAAGCCAGTAAAATTAGTCATGGCTTATCTATGCAGGATTGTGTGTTATTTCCATCCAAGGAATACCTTTCATGCTTAATGCCGATAAATAGCATTATCGGCATTAAAGGGTAACTGTGTTTTAAAACGTAAAGCTATTTTTTATGAAGTCACTCTTATTGATACGATAACCTTTGCTAAGTACAACAGATTTATGGTTGCCATAAGCACATCTTCAACAGTTGATAATTACATGTCACTTGCGCTTTTGAATATGAATAATCAGATTAGTAATTTTGCGCTGTTTCACCTTATAAATAGCTTCAAGCTTCCCACTAATTAACAATTTTACTCAGTGATACAACCACCCTGCCATTTGTACACACTATTAATCAATCACAGAGTTAACAATCATATAATCGTGGGATATTAGCATGGTTACCCGACTTAACTATCTTAATTAATAACGTAAATTTAAGTTTGCAAGCTTAGATGCCCTACCCAACTTGTAACTTAGCTATTAGGCTGCACGGACATCAATAGCAGTAATAAGGAAAGCAACGGCAATAAGATCAACCACTTCACCCTATCGCCCTTCTCAATCAATTCCCGCCAGGTTATCCATGACTTTGCCATAGGCCGATTGGTGACGCTCGACTTGACTGGTATGCAAGTATTTAGAGGTGGTATCAATACTGTCGTGGCCGGCATCGGCCTGTACATGGGACAGTGGCCGACGGTTAATATTAATGTCGTGCGTAATACCAGTATGACGAATGTTATGGGCGCTCATATTGGCTATCTGCCTCGCATCTTCATCTAAATCATCCGCCCTAGCCTGCTCGGCTGCTAAGTTGATAACTTGCTGCACTTCTTCGCGCAGTTGGCGGATCCCTAAGTTGGCATTCAGTACACCGGCTTCTCTGCCGCGGGCGGCGGCGCGGTGGCGAATAAACAAAGGCGTGTCTTCGCCAGCCGTTGGCAATTGAGATAATCCCAGTGATAACCGATAACGGCTTAACGCCTGCATCATGGCATTGGAAATGGCCACACTGCGACGTTTGCCCCCTTTTGATATAGGCACATGAAAAGACCACACACCGGTTTGGGTATTACGTCGAAACTGCCCCATCACAGGGGTAAAACCTGCGCGGGCAGATACTTCTGAAATTCTGAGGTAACAGGCATAAAGCAAACTAATCAGAAACAAACTGCGCTCACCGGTTTTAGGGTCAGTTTTCGCCAGCTTTTCGGCTGCGGCCATAACATAAGACCATTGCAGCTCAGTAAATGCAGGTAAATCATCATCCTCTTGCAAGGCAAAGTTACGATTGCGGCTGTAGCGGCTGTGGTTCATCCAGATTTGTGCAGGATTTCGGTCGCACGCTTCTTCACCTAGCAAGTAGGTATAAAAGGAGGATAAAATGGCAATTTTGGTTTTGAGCGCATTTTCACTTAATTGATAAGCTTGCTCAACGCCGCCGACTTTTTTAGCCACAAATGGGCGCCATGCAGGATTAGGAAAACGCTCGCCACTGGCTTTATCTTGTTTAAATTGCGCCAAGGTGACATGGCCTATCACATCACTAGGCGGTGACTGGCAGTAATTAACATATTGGGCAATATCGCGCCGACTAAAATAGCAAGGCGATGCTTGATGAACATCAAAACACCAATGCAAAAAGCAGGTCAATTCACTGCGATAGGCTTTGAAGTTATTCTCATGGTTAAGCTGCTCACTTAACCAATCATGGGCATGTTCATAGACAAGCAGAGCTTCATCTATGGCGTTAAGCGATAAACGAGTGACATGAGCATTGACATGGCTATTACCCGCCATAAAAAATTGCGCCGTTTCAAATAGCGGCATCACAGGAGGATAAATCATTGAAAGCCCCGAAAATTCAAGATTATACCTCATACTTAATTGGCGCTGCTGCCTTTTAATCACAATTGGCTGACTAACCCCTTCTATCAGGCTTAAGTGATTACTGCGCGGTTTGCTTAAGGGCGTCGCAATCTATGGCATGTTTACAGGTTTGCAAACACATTTGCCATAATTGCTGCTTAGTTTGTGCATCCAGCGCACTTAGCTCTGCCACACACACATGCCCTTGTGATAACAGTCGCGCTAATGTGGCAGTTGATATGCCAACATTCAGCCTTGCGGGCGTATTCGGGTTATCTGTCACTAATTCAATTGAAATCATAGGGGTTACTCCTTGCGATCGTTTGCAAATGATAATCAATATCACTTGTGGATTCAACTGAAATCCTGTGTTTACCAAGAAGCCAGCCCAGGATTGAACTACACTGACGATAGGATGAATCAATAATAAAAGGACTTGTTGTTATGCCATTTCAATTAGCCATGAAAACTCCACTTTTCTTACGGCGCCGCTCTGAACAAACAACAGATGAATCCAACCGCTGGAAAATCTTAGTGGTCGATGATGAGCCTGATGTTCATACCGTTACTAAACTTGCCCTTTCGCGCTTCAAACTTGACAACCAAGGCATTGAATTTATTAATGCTTATACCAGCGAGCAAGCCAAAGAAATCCTAAGTGTTCATCCTGATATTGCCATTGCTTTTATTGATGTGGTGATGGAAAGCGATCATGCTGGGCTTGAACTGATTAAATGGATTCGCCACACCTTGGGCAATAAACGGGTACGTTTAATTTTACGTACCGGCCAACCAGGGCAAGCGCCCGAAGAAGAAGTGTTGGTTAATTATGATATCAATGATTACAAAGCCAAGGCTGAACTAGACTCACGCAAACTAACCACTTGTGTGTTCTCTGCCCTGCGCTCTTATCGTGATTTGCTTGAAATTGATAAAGCGCGCTTGCAGCAACAAAAGCAGCGCCAAGGATTAGAGCGTGTCATCAGCTCAACCTCAGGTTTGTATGAACTGCGCTCGATGCAAAAATTCAGCGATGGCCTACTTAATCAATTAGCTAGCCTACTTGAAATCGACAGTGAAGCCTTATTACTCACGAACAATTGCCTCGATGCCATTTGCGATAATGCCAAATTAACTGTGATAGCTGGCACGGGCAAGTTCAGAGACTTAACTAGCCAAAAAATCCCCAAAGACATAGAGAAATTGTTAATCGAAGCGATGGAACAAAAATCATGCTTGTATGGTGAGGATTACTTCGTCGGCTATTTCCCTTCCCGCTCGGGCCCGGTCAATTTATTTTACATAGATTCGATGGCAACTCTAAGTGATGATGATAAGCGTTTGATTGATTTATTTGCGCTTAATGTCGGCATCGCGTTTGATAATCTATTAATCAATAAGGAACTTGAGCAATCACAATCGGAAATCATTATTCATCTTAGCTATCTCATTGAGCGGCGCGATCCTAATGCCACGGGTCATATTCGCCGCGTGGCTGAAATAAGTTATCAGCTGGCTAAAATAATCGGTATGCCAGAATTTGAAGCCAATTTACTCAAACATGCCGCGCCCTTGCATGACATAGGCAAATTATTGATTGATGAGCAGCTATTAACTAAAAAAGGCGGTCTAGATGACAGTCAATGGCACTCCATGCAACAACATGCGCAGCTCGGCAGCGACATTTTAGGTTTTTCCGATAAGCCCATGGTGAAACTCGCCGCGATTCTGGCAAGTCAACATCATGAAAAATACGATGGTAGTGGCTATCCACAAGGCTTAGTTGGGGAAGACATTAGTATACATGCGCGCATTATGGCGCTCGCCGATGTGTTTGACAGCTTAACCCACGACAGTAGCTATAAGGTGGCATGGCCGCGCGATGAAGCAATCAAATACATTCGTGCTAATAGTGGCAAACACTTTGACCCGTTACTGGTGAGTGCCTTGATAGAAAACATTCATGTTATCACCCATAACACTTAACTGGCTTGTGATTACGGCTAGCTGAGGTTAACTAGCCGTAATTTGTCACCAAGCGCTAATCCGCAGTCTTAATTAGTGACATTGTCGGCTTTAAATTCAAACGTGGCTTGTTCAAGGGAGTTTTTGGCGCCAACTTTTAGCTGCCACACCATATAACCACTGCTACAACTGCCAAAGGTAAACGTCGCTTGATAGGTGTTTTTAGCTATCTCAGTGAAAAAAACTGGGATAGTGCCCATAAACATATCGCGACCTTCAATTACCGCGCTCAACTCTCCCAAGGGCTGCTCGGTAACTAGGGTGGCGGTAATAGGTTTTTCACTGGGCGCTGAGCTTGGCGTTAGCTGTAAACGTATTTTGTCAGGTCCAAAAGTACGCTCGCACTCGCTAGCGTTAAAGTCACACAACAACTCATCATCATTCGCAACAAGTGTATTAACTGACTCATTTTCACCACAGCCCGCGAGCAGGACTATTGCGACTAAACCACTGATAACATCACGACTTTGCAACATAAGGTTACACATTAACCTAGGGATCCAATTTGGTAACATTCTATGGCGTAATTTGACCAAGATCAAAGTTTTAGCGGTTTATCGAGTATCTTTTTTGATATAGCTCAAGTATTATCTGCAAGCCGTGATCTAATGCGCTAGTTATCCGGTAAAGCTTAGTGATAACAATGATGTTTTCGCTTCGAAAACTCATTATTGCCGCTATTTAAATAGGTGAGATTTAACCTCACTTTAGAACCATGTAAAAAGTAATAAGCAGTGGAAGCATAATAATGAATCATTCCCAGCCGTTAACAGGCGCTGATTACAATTACACCGTTGTCCGCCAATTTGCATTAACCACAGTGATGTGGGGTATTATTGGTATGTCTATCGGTGTGTTGATTGCGGCTCAGTTGATCTGGCCACAACTGAACTTTGACACCCCTTGGTTGACGTATAGTCGCTTGCGACCTCTTCATACCAATGCGGTGATTTTTGCGTTCGGAACTTCAGCCCTATTCGCCACGTCCTACTATGTAGTACAACGTACTTGTCAAACCATACTATTTGCACCTAAGTTAGCCGCATTTACGTTTTGGGGTTGGCAAGCCATCATCCTCTCAGCAGTAGTCACCTTGCCTTTAGGCATCACCAGCGGTAAAGAATACGCTGAATTGGAATGGCCTATCGATATCGCCATTACCTTAGTGTGGGTTTCTTATGCTGTGGTTTTCTTCGGTACAATAGTAAAACGCAGAACATCCCACATTTATGTGGCGAACTGGTTCTTCGGTGCGTTTATCATCACTGTCGCTGTGCTGCACATAGTTAACTCTATGGCAGTCCCTGTCAGCTTGTGGAAATCTTACTCACTTTACGGTGGCGCCGTTGATGCCATGGTGCAGTGGTGGTATGGCCACAATGCGGTAGGTTTCTTATTGACTGCAGGCTTCCTCGGTATGATGTACTACTTCGTGCCTAAGCAAGCCGGTCGCCCAGTTTACTCATACCGTTTATCGATTGTTCATTTCTGGGCATTGATAGCACTGTACATTTGGGCAGGTCCGCATCACCTTCATTATACCGCTCTGCCTGACTGGACTCAGTCATTAGGCATGGTGATGTCATTAATCTTATTCGCACCATCTTGGGGCGGTATGATTAACGGTATCATGACCTTATCAGGCGCTTGGCATAAGCTTAGAACTGACCCTGTACTGCGCTTCTTAGTGGTGTCTTTGTCATTCTACGGCATGTCGACCTTCGAAGGTCCGATGATGGCGATTAAGACAGTTAACGCCTTGTCGCATTACACTGACTGGACTATTGGTCACGTACACTCTGGTGCACTTGGCTGGGTAGCTATGGTCTCTATTGGTTCGTTATATCACTTAATTCCAGTGATCTATGGCCATGGCCGTATGTATTCGACCTCATTAGTGAATGTCCATTTCTGGTTAGCGACTGTGGGCACTGTGCTTTACATCGTTTCTATGTGGATTTCTGGGGTAATGCAGGGCTTGATGTGGCGCGCAGTGAACTCTGACGGTACTTTGACCTATAGCTTCGTTGAAAGCTTAGAAGCGTCTTACCCATTCTACTTCGTACGTTTCTTAGGTGGCTGTTTCTTCGTCACTGGTATGCTCATCATGGCATACAACGTATTCCGTACTGTTAAAGCTGACAAAGACACTCTGCCAGAGTTGTCTGATGCTCAAGCTGCTTAAGGAGGCGGAACGATGAAGTTTAATCATGAAATGATTGAAAAGAATATCGGCTTGCTGGGTATTCTGACTGTGTTAGCTATCAGTATCGGTGGTTTAGTGCAAATCACCCCGCTACTGTTCCAAAAAGACACCACAGAGCCTGTGGCAGGTCTGCGTCCCTATTCAGCGTTAGAGCTTGAAGGTCGTGACATTTATATCCGTGAAGGTTGTTATAACTGTCACAGCCAAATGATCCGTCCGCTGCGTGCTGAAACTGAACGTTATGGTCACTATTCGGTGGCGGGTGAATCTGTATGGGATCATCCGTTCCAGTGGGGTTCAAAGCGTACTGGTCCTGATCTGGCGCGCGTTGGTGGTCGCTATAGCGATAACTGGCACGAAGTTCATTTAATTGATCCACGTGCCGTGGTACCTCAGTCCAACATGCCAGGCTTCCCTTGGTTGATGGATAACGTACTGACCGGTGATAAGACTGCTGCCAAAATGGAAATTTTCCGTGGTTTTGGCGTGCCTTATACCGACGCTGATGTTGCTGGAGCACAAGCGGCTGTTGCTGGAAAAACAGAAATGCAAGCCATGATTGCTTACCTGCAATCACTGGGTCATGCACTCAAATAAGGAGGCAACTATATGGATTACGGCACATTACAGGGGATCATCACTATTGTTGTAATGCTGACCTTCGTCGGTATATTTGCTTGGGCTTATAGCTCGCGTCAGAAAAAAAGTTTTGAAGACGCAGCTAATCTGGTTTTTTCTGATGAAGAAATCCAGAAAATGAAGGACTCAGGAGAGCAAAAGCAATGAGTAGCTTCTGGAGCATATGGATCACTGTTCTCACCTTAATCGTGATTGCGGGTTGTGTATTATTATTGCGTGCATGCTCTAAAAATAACACCGGCATTGACGAAGGTAAGTCAATGGGCCACAGCTTTGACGGGATTGAAGAAATCAACAATCCGCTGCCAAAGTGGTGGAGTTACATGTTTTATATCACAGTGGTATTCGGCTTAGCCTATTTAGCCCTCTACCCTGGTTTAGGTAACTATAAAGGCCTATTGGGCTGGACCAGTTCGAACCAAGGTATTGGTACTGAGCAAGGCATTAAAGCTGAATCTGAGCAAGCCATTGAAGCGGCGAAAGCCTCTGGCATGTTAGTGCAGTATGACCGTGAAGTGGCTAGTGCCGATGCTAAATTTGGCCCTATCTTCGCAGCTTACGCCAACACGCCACTGGAAGAGTTAGTTAAGAACCCGGATGCTTTGAAAGTCGGTGGCCGTTTGTTCTTACAAAACTGCTCACAATGTCATGGTTCGGATGCTCGTGGTAGCACAGGCTTCCCTAACCTGACCGATGCTGATTGGCTCTATGGCGGCGATCTCAATACCATTAAGACCACGCTCCTCAATGGTCGCAATGGCATGATGCCACCTAAAGGCGGCTTACCTATTACTGACGGCGAGCTGTCAGGGTTAGTGGAATATGTGGTGTCCTTATCTGGTCGCCCACATAAAGCTGAATTAGCGGCTCAAGGCCAAGCCAGTTGGATGAAAGGCTGTTTTGCCTGTCATGGTATGGACGGTAAAGGTAACCAGTTAATTGGTGCGCCGAACCTGACTGACGATATCTGGTTATATGGCGGCAGTCGCGGTGCGATTGACCAAAGTATCGTACTTGGTCGTCATGGTGTGATGCCTGCTTGGAAAGACATTTTAGGTGAAGATAAGGTGCATGTAATTGCCGCTTATGTTTACAGCTTGTCTAATAAGTAAATATATTTGAAATCAATAGGCTCCGATCTAATTCGGAGCCTTTTTTTTCAGTGTAAACTCACACTTATGTGGGTAAAATAACAAAAACAAATAATAGGTAGAGTAATGAGCACACAACTAGCCTGGTATAAGCAGTTCTGGCCTTGGTTTCTCATTTTGTTGCCTGCCACAGTTGTGGTCGCCAGCTTAATCACCATGAAAATTGCAATTGATAACTCAGATTCTTTAGTGGCCGAAGATTATTACAAAGCCGGTAAGGCGATTAATATGGATCTCGGTAAAATTCAGCAGGCCAAGCAATTAGGCATGCAATTTAATCTCAAAGTGGTCAATGAGCAATTAATCATCACCCAGCACGGTGGCCCTGAATATCGCGCGGCCCTCAACGTCCGTTTCTATCATCCAACTATTGCCGAACGTGACCTGCAATTAATGGCGACCAGTGATGCCAGTGGCGCTTATCGCGTGACTATGGATGATATGGTCAATGGCGCGTGGGAAGTTCGCCTTGAAAGTTATGATGCTAAATGGCGCATACAACAACGTCTGCAATTAGCCAATAATGGCGAATATTGGTTGAACTAATTTATGTCCCAGTCTAAGTGTTACCACTGCCATGAAGTTGTTGCTCCTGGTACCTCTTTTAGTGTGATAATTGATGGCCATGACAGACCTATGTGCTGTCCTGGCTGTGAAGCTGTGGCTCAGACTATTATCCACGCCGGTCTTAGCAGTTATTATCAATATCGCACCGAACCTGGCAGCAGCCAGCGCGGCTTAGTGCCCGATGAACTCTTAAGCTTTAGCGCTTATGATTTAGCCGAAGTGCAGCAAGAGTTTGTCTCGACTGAGGATAATGCCAGTCGAGTCACCTTGACACTCGATGGAATTACCTGCGCCGCCTGCGCCTGGCTGATTGAACATAAGATAAGTGCCCTGCCCGGGATTGTACGAATTTCTGTCAATACCACCACCCAAAGAGCTTTAATCCTGTTTAAGGCCGATGACATCAGCATGAGCCAAATCTTGCAGGAACTCAGCAACATTGGTTATCAAGCCGCGCCTTTCACCTTAGAAGCTGAAGAGCTTAAAAGTCAGCGCCAAAGTAAACAGTTTTTACTGCGCTTAGGCTTAGCAGGCTTTGCCACCATGCAAGTCATGATGTTTGCCTTAGCCCTTTATTCAGATTTCTTTACCGATTTAGAACTTGAGTACCGCGATTATTTCCGCTGGGTCAGTTTGATTTTTGCAGCGCCTGTCGTGTGTTACTCGGCGGCGCCGTTTTATTTCAGTGCCGTGCGCTCGCTACTCGCTGGCCGCCTTAATATGGATGTGTCTGTCTCCATTGCCATTTTAGGCGCTTATATCTCAAGCGTGGTTGCCACCATTAATGGTACGGGTGAGGTTTATTTTGAATCTGTCACCATGTTTACCTTTTTCTTACTGCTTGGCCGCTACTTAGAGCAAAAAGCCCTACAAACTGCGTCGGTTAGCGCCAGTAATTTACAAAAAGTGGTGCCCTTAACCGCAAGACTGGTATTGGCTGATGGTTATCGCGACATAGCGGCTAAGCAGTTAGTGGTTGGCGATATTATTCAAGTGTTACCCGGCGATAGCATTGCAGCCGATGGCGTTATTCGCCATGGGCATTCAAGCTGTAACGAGTCCATGCTCACCGGCGAGCAAACCCCGGTGCTTAAGATTGTCGGTGATACCGTGTTTGCAGGCACCATTAATTTAGACCAAACCTTAGAAGTAACAGTGTCGGCTATCGGCCAAGAGCAGTTGGTGGCTAAAATTATTAGCCTGCAAGAGTCAGCGTCCCACACTAAACCCAAAATCGCAGAAACCGCCAATCGTCTGGCGGGGATATTTTCGCCAATAATTTTATCGATTGCCGCGCTCACTTACATTGCTTGGTCATTCTTATCGCCCACCGATGCGTTTTGGGTGACCTTATCTGTGTTAGTAGCAACTTGTCCCTGCGCATTAGCCTTGGCAACGCCAACGGCCGTGACTTGCACAACCGGACAGCTCACTAAACTTGGTATCATTATTCGCCGTGCCAGTGTGTTTGAAACTTTTCCGCGCTTAAGCCATGTGGTGTTTGATAAAACCGGTACCCTCACCTGCGGCCAGTTAAGCTTAGTGTCTTGCCAACATGCGCCTAATACCGATAAGAGCGAGCTGCTTAATCTGATTGCTAATATAGAGCAAGGTTCTTTGCATCCCATAGCGATTGCGTGTCAGAGCATGTTTAGCCAAAAAATAGCGCTTGAACACATCACTCAGCACGTCGGCATGGGCATCTTGTGTCACTATCAAGGACATGAATATCGTGTGGGGCATTATGGGTTTGCATGCGCATCTGACGCGCAATCAGTACCATCAATGCCCGCTTGGTACCAAAAGGCGCCGACTCAGTTACTCGAACAAGTGGTGTGGTTAAGCTGTGATGGTAAGCCTCTGGCCTGTTTAGTGTTTAACGATAAATTGCGCAGCGATGCCGCGCAAACCGTTAAGCAATTACAAGAACTTGGCATAGATGTCAGCATTGCCAGTGGCGATCAGTCCAAGCAAGTGCAAGCCTTAGCGCAACAACTTGGCATTAAGCAGGCCCATAGCGGCATGTTGCCGCAGGACAAATTAGCGCTTATTCATGAATTACAATCACAAGGCGCGGTAGTGGCTATGTTTGGCGATGGCATTAATGATGCGCCAGTATTAGCGGCAGCAGATTTATCTGTGGCTATGGGCAGCGGCAGTGCCATCGCGAAAAATAGCGCTGATACTATTTTGCTTGGGGATCACTTATCTCGCTTTGTAATGGCCTTAAGCTTAGCTAAGACCACTTATCGCATTATCTATCAGAATCTGTATTGGGCATTAGGGTACAATGTATTGATCATCCCTTTAGCTGTGACCGGACACGTATATCCCTACATTGCCGCCTTAGGCATGTCTTTTAGCTCATTAATCGTGGTGACTAATAGCCTGCGATTATTAAGGATCCGTCCATGAACATTATTTACGTGTTAATCCCGATTGCTATGCTGTTTGTGCTCATTGCCGTGGGTATCTTTTTTTGGGCCGTAAAAAGTGACCAATTTGATGATCTTGAGCGGCAAAGCATGTCGATATTGTTTGATGACGAGCCGCAGCGCAGCAATAAGGTCACTAACGTTAGTGCCGCCAGTGAAGCGATAGCGGCTACAACACAAGCGCCACTTAATGATGAATTACCCGTTGGCACTGTGCAAGATAACAGCTTAAGCCAGCATTCATCTAAGCCGCAGTAACGGCTTGCGGCAATAAAATAGTGGAGATGAATGAATGGAGTTAAGCGTAGCGGCCGCCATGTTAGTGGGGTTAATGGGCGCAGGTCACTGCTTTGGCATGTGCGGCGGCCTAGTTGGCGCCCTATCAAGCCAAGTGCCTAGGCGAGCGCAGCAATCACAGATGCTAACGCAATTACAATTTCAAGGCGCTTATCATGGTGGACGCTTATTATCTTACGCCTTGGCAGGCGCACTCGCCGCAGGCCTTGCGCAAGGATTAGGGCAACTTGTTGCTCTTGATTCCTATTTGGTGTATTTACGCCTAATTGCGGGGCTGATGATGATACTGACGGGATTGTATTTTGCGCGCTGGTTTAACGGTTTACTGAATATTGAAGCTTTAGGTAAATATTTATGGCGCTACATACAGCCGTTAGGACAACATTTGTTACCGATCAATACCCTGCCAAAAGCCCTCGCGGCCGGTATGGTGTGGGGCTGGTTACCGTGCGGATTAGTCTATAGCATGCTAACTTGGGCCGTAGCATCAGGGCAAACGAGCACAGGCGCCGCGCTCATGCTCGCCTTTGGGGTTGGCACCTTGCCGGCCATGCTATTAACTGGCATGGCCGCCAATCAGCTCGCACACTGGTTACAATCAAAATCAATAAAGACTTTTTCAGGTCTACTACTGATAGCCTTTGGGGTACAGACCTTATATATCGCTATCCAACAATTGAGCCATTAACCCGGCACGACTAGCCCATGCTGACCGAATGGTTTACCATAATGGCGTCCGCTAAGATTGAGAGTGAGTATGACTGTAGAGCAGAATAAACAACGACGTTTGGTCAACCCTGGCTGCGCAATTCATTGCCATGATTGCAGCATGGGAGCATTGTGTATCCCTTTTACTCTTAATAACAATGAGCTGGATCAACTAGACAACATTATTGAGCGTAAAAAGCCGGTACAAAAAGGTGAGCAAATCTTTAAATCTGGCGATGTGCTTAAATCATTATTTGCCATTCGCTCTGGTACAGTAAAAAGCTATACCATTACTGAACAAGGTGATGAGCAGATTACTGGCTTTCATTTAGCCGGCGATGTCATTGGTTTTGATGGCATTAACAGCCAAATGCATCAAAGTTTTGCCCAAGCGCTTGAGACTTCTATGGTGTGTGAGATCCCCTACACTACTTTAGATGAGTTATCAGGCACTATGCCTAAATTACGCCAGCAAATCATGCGCTTAATGAGTAATGAAATCATTAGTGATCAAGACATGATTTTATTACTCAGCAAAAAGAATGCTGAAGAGCGCTTAGCGGCGTTTATCAGTAATCTTGCAAGACGCTTTGCCAGTCGCGGTTTTTCACCAAAAGAGTTTCGCTTAACTATGACGCGCAGCGATATTGGTAATTATCTTGGCTTAACCGTTGAGACGATTAGTCGCTTATTGGGGCGTTTTCAAAAGGCTGGGCTCATTGAAGTTAAAGGCAAATATATTACTATCCTAGACTTCACTCAACTGGCACAATTGGCTGGAACCGCTAGATTGATTGGTTGATTATTTGGATTTGTTGCATGAATGCTTTCATGAACTTTTTCATAAAAAATAAGTGATTAGTTTCGTTAATGGTTAGGTGATATGCGTGGTGCGGCTCACCTAGATGAGGTTAATGCTAACCTATAAGGAAATGTTATGAGGGATTATCATAAGCTTTTAGTTGTCATCGACCCCACTAAAGATGCGCAAGCAGCGCTTGATAGGGCCGTGGCTTTAGCACAGCGTAATCACGCGTCAATTACCGTGTTTTTGTCCATCTTTGACTTGTCCTATGAGATGACCTCGATATTATCCAATGTTGAGCGTGAAGCTATGCGTAAAGGCGTGATTAATCAGCGCATTGCATGGCTTGATGACCTGCTCAGCCCATTTCGCGCACAAGGGATTGATATCGCCTCTGAAGTGGTGTGGCATAACCGTCCGTTTGAAAGCATCATTAACTTTGCTATTGCCAATGAGTTTGACTTAATTATCAAGGCCACCCATGCCCACGATAAATTAAAATCTGTCATCTTCACCCCCACCGACTGGCACTTAATGCGCAAAGCGCCTATGCCAGTGCTGATGGTGAAAGAGCATGCGTGGATTACCCAAGGTAAAATCCTGTGTGCGGTCAATATCAGTCATACCGAAGAAAACGATACTGACAGTTTTAACCATAAAATTATCGAGCAAGGCTTATTATTAGCGCGCCAATTTGATGCCCAGGTGCATTTAGTCAACGCCTACCCTGGTACGCCCATTAATCTTGCCATTGAATTACCTGATTTTGATGCCAAAACCTTTAATGATTCAGTGAAAACTCAGCATCAATCGCGGGTGGAACATTTAGCCCATCATTATGGAATTGCCTTGGCTAATTGCCATGTAGAAGAAGGCTTGCCTGAGGATGTCATTCCCCATGTGGCGCAAACCTTAGATGCTGAATTAGTGATTTTAGGCACTATAGGTCGCACCAGTTTATTTGCTGCCTTAATTGGTAATACCGCTGAGCATGTCATCGACTCATTAAACTGCGACTTATTAGCGGTAAAACCACAAGGTTATCACTCGCCACTGCAACCAAATTAAACGCACTGTTAGTAGCGCTTTACCCTGCTGGTAAAAAAAAGCATAATACGCGCCCTGTAACTTAGCTGTCGGGCGCTTTTTTTATGTCAGAAGAATTAATCAAGAAGCAAATCACTCGTTTAAACAAATTACAGAAGCGTCTTCGTCGTGAAGTCGGTTCTGCTATCGCCGATTACAATATGATTGAAGAAGGCGATCGTGTGATGTGTTGCCTCTCTGGCGGCAAGGACAGTTATGCCATGCTGGATATTTTATTAAATCTCCAAGCCAGAGCACCTATCAATTTTGAAGTGGTTGCTGTTAACCTTGACCAGAAGCAACCAGGCTTCCCTGAAGATATTTTACCAGCCTATCTTGATACCTTAGGCGTGACTTATCATATCCTTGAAAAAGATACCTACTCAATCGTTAAAGACAAGGTGCCAGAAGGTAAAACTACCTGCGCCCTATGTTCACGTTTGCGTCGCGGTACCTTATATGGTTTTGCGCAGCGCATAGGCGCCACTAAGATAGCCTTAGGTCATCACAGAGATGACATCATAGAAACGTTATTTTTGAACATGTTTTTTGGTGGCAAAATGAAAGCCATGCCGCCTAAGTTATTGTCTGACGATGGCGCAAACATGGTGATTCGACCATTAGCCTATTGCCGTGAAAAAGACATCGCTGAATATGCTCAGTTAAAGCAGTTCCCTATCATTCCGTGTAACTTGTGTGGCTCGCAAGAGAACCTCAAGCGCCAAGCGGTAAAAGATATGCTTAAATCGTGGGATAAGCAGTTCCCTGGACGTATTGAAACCATATTTACCGCAATGCAAAACACGGCGCCATCGCAAGGTGTTGATCGCAATCAGTTTGATTTTCTGAGTTTAACTCGTGATCCAAATGCTAAGCTTTCAGGCGAAGTCGCAGAAGCCGATTTACCTGCGTTTGATTTTATGGACATTAGCAATTCAGGCCATATTGATTTAGATGCGGCCAGCCTGCGCCAGCGTCAAAATGAGCAACTGATTGATGTAGTTAGCGTATTTACGCCATAACATTAACGTGTGTTTGCACATTAATTTTATGATGTTAGCTTAATTCTAAGCAATAAAAAGGTCAGCATTTGCTGACCTTTTTTGTTTCTTACAACTGACTATTGCACTGCAAATGTTATGAAGTAAATACGCTTGCTTAAGTTAGTTGAGTCAGTTGAACTAGTTAACCCAGGGGCTTACTACGCTAGGTGCAATAGAAAAACTGAGTGACTGCGCGTCATCAAGCTGCGCCTTAGAAAAGCGCCACTGCTGCGCTTCCCCTAAATTGCGGCCATTTAATATGGCCTGCGCACCGCCATCAAAGCTAAACTGTATACCGTTAATGGGGTCATGAAACCAGCTCATAGGAAAGCCTTTTAGCTGAGCTTGTAGGCTATCCATTTCGGCATAAACCTGTGTCAAACGCGCTTGGCTATACTCTTTGCTGACTGATTTCTCGCGGGTTTGCACTGCAATACCGCAAGCGGCCGCATCTCCTGCTAACTGCAAAGTGAGTACGGCTCTGTCTTGCTTTAACCTAGGATCAAACGGCAAATACAGGCGTTGATCGCCAGTAAAAGTCACTGGGAATTGCTCAGTTGGCGTTACGAGTGCCGCCGAGGTTAAGACGCAAGTCTCTGTTTTTGGCACGCTAAAGGTTAATTCAACTAATTGTAAATCCGCTTTATTAGCTTGTTTGATACGAGAGAAAAAATCTTCGTAACTTAATGACACCTCAGCCGCATTAGCGCTGAGGCTTAATAAAGTTAACATCCCGCACAAGCTGGCACATCCTTTTGGGTATTTCATGATTATCCTACATTCACTAACAACGACTGGTTATGTTCCAGCATGAGTAAAAGCTCATCAATATAGTCACCTTTGCGCTCAGAATAATTCATCAAACCATAAACTAAGTCGCTCGCCTTTGGCTGCTCACCTTTAAGACGGATATTTTCCCGCAATGTTCTAAAGGTATGATACGCAGCATTGGTATTGAGGTTTCTCATATAAGAAGTGACTGACGCATCCATTGAACTAAATTTGGCAACTTCATGATTAAGCCCAGGGGTGCGTGATTTTGGCACTAAACCGCAGCCAGCACTAAAACACCATTGGCCAAAGAAGTTAAAACCTTCACGGGCAAAACGGCTGTTACCCCAACCCGATTCATTGGCGGCTTGAATGAGCACCATATTTTCAGGGATCACATCAACGCGGCGCAATAACTTCTGCACACTGACCTCAGTGTACTCTTGGAATGTGAAGCGATATTTAGCTGCTATCTCATTTAATAACTCAGTGGAGGTTTCATTGAGCGCATTGCCCTCATCAAGTTGCTGCTTCAGTTCAAGAACAGCTTGTCTGTCTTGGCTGATAACAGCATTCTGCTGCACTATGGCCGGACGTAAATAGTCAAAGAAAGCTTTTTTCTTAGCTTTTACATCTAAAATACTGGCGAAATCGGGAATGGTGGCCGCTTCGACCTCATTGCCTTTAACGGCAACAGGCGCTTGAATTTCTTGAACAATCTCAGTTTTTTTTGCGGGGATCAACCAGGTACGCATGCCATGAATCATGACGATAGCCACACTAATCGCCAGCAGAGTTGTTGTAAATATACTTTTATTCAATCACTTACCTTTTATCATCTTTATTGTCGCATCGACAGTTTAAAATCTCGCGCATTATAAAGTATTTATCTTAATTCACCAATTTAAGCCGCTTTATGCCAATTATTGAGTTAAAATGGCTAAATATTTTGTTTCAATTTTTATGGGATCTCACGGAGGAACTCCTGATGTCAATTGCGGTAACTAGCTCCACACCTGCTGTGGTCGCTATCGGTGGTGGCCATGGATTAGGCCGAGTATTGGCAAGCATGTCTTATCTAAATGAACAATTAACTGGCATAGTCGCCACGACAGACAATGGCGGCTCAACGGGCAGACTGAGGCAAAATCACCATTGCATCGCTTGGGGGGATTTGCGTAATTGCTTATCGCAACTGGCCAATCAACCGTCAGTGGGCTCATTGTTGTTTGAGTACCGCTTTAAGGGGGATGATGAGTTAACCGGCCATAATCTCGGTAATTTAATGCTGCATGCCTTAGATCAACTCTGCATTAGGCCGCTTGAAGCCGTTAACCTCATTCGTCATATGCTTAATATTGGCCCTAAGCTTATTCCAATGTCAGAGCAACCTACCCATTTGCTTGCGCTTAACGACGAGCAGCAGAGTGTCTTTGGCGAGCTTAACATTGATAATATGCCAACCCCGCCGGCGCATTTATTATTAGAGCCGCAAGTAAGTGCGACTTGCGAAGCCGTGATGGCCATTAATCATGCCGATTTAGTGATATTAGGCCCTGGCAGTTTTTTCACCAGCATAATGCCGCCGCTGCTAGTCCCGAGCATTGCTGCGGCGCTTACTAACACCAAAGCAAAAATCGTATTCGTGGATAATATTTGCCATGAGCAATCGAGTGCCAATCAATTAAGCTTTCAAGATAAAATCAACTATTGCGAGCGCTTTATTGGTCAAGGCCGCATCGATTATTACCTGCGTCATGGCAGTGAGTATGTAGACAATAAACTGGTGCAAATGTCGTTAGAAAGCCCTAATCAACCAGGGCGCCATGATAGACAAGCCTTGCAGTTGTGCCTCAATCGAATACTTTCATTGATGGTAGGACAAGCAAGTAAAGCCGCTTAAGCTCACGATTAAGTTCCTGATAAACAAATAAAAAACGAGCCATCAGGCTCGTTTTTTATTGGTGCAATTTAAGCGCAAGCTAGGCTGGTATCAATTAGCCACGGTCATGCACTTATAGTACCTTAGCAATAGCAGCACATATCACAGGCATGTTGGTTTTAGTCATACCTGCCACACTGATGCGTCCAGAGCCCACGATATATACGCCAAACTCATCGCGTAAGCGCGTAACCTGCGCTGGCGTTAAGCCTGAAAAACTAAACATGCCATTTTGGCCACGAATAAAGCTGAAATCTTGGTTAACACCTAAGGCTTGTAAGCTATCGACAAACAAGGTGCGCATGCTAGCAATGCGTTCACGCATTTCGGTCAGTTCTTGCTGCCACTGCGCGGTCAGTTCGTCATCCCCTAAGATGGTGCTGACAATCAAGCCGCCATGGGCTGGCGGGTTAGAATATAACGCGCGAATAGTGCGCTTAATTTGACTAAATGAACGAGTGGCAGTATCAGCATCTTCTGCAACAACGGTCACAGCGCCAACGCGCTCGTTATACAAGCCAAAGTTTTTAGAAAATGAGCTCGCTACCACAAGCTCAGGTACAAGTGCCGCCACGGCGCGCAGTCCCGCTGCATCTTCTTCAATACCTGCACCAAAGCCTTGATAGGCAAAATCAAATAAGGGGACTAACTCGCGTGCCGCGCACAATTCGCCAATTTGTTGCCACTGTGCTGGCGTTGGGTCAATACCCGTTGGGTTATGACAGCAGCCGTGTAGTAATACGAGATCGCCAGCCGAAGCTTTGCTAAGTGATGCGATTAAAGCATCAAAATCCATTGAATGAGTTTCTGCGCAGTAGTAAGCGTATTCTTTGACTACCAGTCCTGCGGTCTCGAAAATATTCTTATGATTTGCCCAGGTTGGATTAGATACCCAAATAGTGCGACTTTGGGTATTACGCAGTAAAAACTCAGCCGCGATTCTTAATGCCCCAGTGCCACCTGGCGCCTGCGCCGCTAATGCGCGGCCAGAGCTAATTAACGGATTATTTTTACCAAATAATAAGCCTAATACGCCTGAGTTATAAGCGTGTACACCTTCAATACCGAGATAATTTTTGCTGGTTTCTTGTGATAACAAACGCTCTTCGGCGCGTTTCACACTGGCAAGCACAGGCGTGTTACCCGCTTCATCTTTATAAATACCAACACCTAAATTTACCTTGGCAGCGCGTGCATCGGCTTTAAAAATATCGGTAAGTCCTAAAATAGGATCGGCGGGAGCTAAACTAACCTCAGTAAAAATCATATTACGTTCCTGATGTAATGGTAATGAAACGACGAGCAATGCTAACTGAAAACATTAATAAACTCAGCTATTAACAGTGGATTTATGATAAATGCGGCTCATTGTTAGCCAATCTTCAAAAAAACCAGTGATAGATTATTCATTATGAAATGAAACCTTTAGCACCGGTTTAGTTAAATTAGTTATCCATGATATTGACTAGACTGAATTTATGCTTGCGGACGCGTTAAGCCAAAATGCATGTAAGCGCGATCGCTCGCTATACGCCCTCTTGGGGTGCGCTGCACAAAGCCTTGTTGGATTAAGAAAGGCTCGAGTACATCTTCAATGGTCTCGCGCTCTTCACCAATGGCAGCGGCGAGGTTATCAAGCCCTACTGGGCCACCGCCAAACTTATCGATTATGGCTAGCAGTAATTTTCTATCCATAAAATCAAAGCCTTCAGCATCAACATCGAGTAAGTTAAGCGCTTGTTCAGCCACATAGGCATTAATCACACCATCATGCTGAACTTCGGCGTAATCGCGCACGCGTCTTAATAAGCGGTTGGCAATTCGCGGCGTACCGCGGGCACGTTTGGCGAGCTCTTTAGCGCCATCGGTATCCATTTCAACGCCCATTACCCGCGCGCTGCGACTCACAATAGTGGCTAAGTCATCAACATTGTAAAACTCAAGCCGCAGTGGAATACCAAAGCGGGCACGCAGCGGCGAAGTTAATGAGCCTGCGCGCGTGGTCGCGCCAATTAAGGTAAAAGGCGGTAAATCCAGCTTGATAGAACGGGCCGCTGGGCCCTCACCTATCATAATATCGAGCTGATAATCTTCCATGGCTGGATATAAGATTTCTTCAACCACTGGGCTTAATCGATGAATTTCATCGATAAACAGCACATCGCCTTCTTCAAGGTTAGTGAGTAATGCCGCGAGATCGCCTGCTTTTTCCAGCACAGGCCCAGAAGTGGATTTAATATTCACGCCCATTTCATTGGCAACTATCATCGCCATGGTGGTTTTGCCTAAACCTGGTGGGCCGTAGATCAACATGTGATCTAAGGCTTCGCCACGATTTTTAGCTGCTTGAATAAACACGGCTAATTGACCACGGGCCTCATTTTGGCCTGTGTATTCACTCAATAGTTTAGGCCGCATAGCGCGGTCAATTACTTCCTCTTGTTGTCCTTGCGCTGCAGGATAAATGAGGCGATCGGCTTCTATCATATCAAACCTTATAACATGGCCTTAAGGGCGGCTTTAATCAGGGTTTCACTGTCCATGTCAACCGTCATGACTTGACTCACCACTCGGCTTGCCTGCGCTGGCTTATAGCCAAGTGACAATAACGCGGCAATGGCATCTTCTTCAGCGCTGTTAGCTTGCGGTACAGGCTTAAAGTTAGACTGCAACACAAACTCTTTTTCGTTGCCCGTGGATGCAGCCATTAACGATTTAAGCTTGTCGCGCATTTCAACCAGTAAACGCTCGGCAGTTTTCTTACCAACCCCAGGTAACTTCACTAAGGTGGCAACATCATCGCGCTCAACACTTTGCACAAATTCACTGGCCGTCATACCAGATAAAATGGTTAACGCTAATTTCGGGCCAACACCGTTGGTTTTAATCAACAAACGAAATAAGGCGCGCTCTTGCTTATTAATAAAGCCATAAAGCAACTGCGCATCTTCGCGCACGACAAAGTGGGTATAAATGGCCACAGATTGTTGCAGCTCAGGTAACTCATAAAAACAGCTAAGCGGCATTTGAACTTCGTAACCTACGCCGTTCACGTCAATTAATACATCTGGTGCTTGTTTTTCTAACAAGACTCCTTGCAGTCGACCTATCATTTATATCTTCCATAGCTGCGTGAACTCGCTCGGCCGCCCAAGGCCACCAAGCTTTGATTGGTGTGATAATGACACATGGCTACTGCCAATGCATCTGCGGCGTCGGCTTGCGGCGCCGCTGGTAATTTTAATAAGGCCGTCACCATATGCTGCACTTGTGCTTTTTCGGCGCGGCCCGTCCCGACTACCGAGTTTTTTATCTGAGTGGCGGTATATTCAGCAACCGGTAAATCACCATTCATGGCCGCGACTATGGCGGCGCCACGCGCCTGCCCTAGTTTTAACGCGGAATCGGCATTTTTTGCCATAAAGACTTTTTCAATGGCAAATTCATCGGGCTGAAACTGACTAATGATTTGGGTAAGACCATCAAAAATTTGCTTTAGGCGCAAAGGTAATTGATCGGATGAAGTGCGGATACAACCGCTGCCCAAATAGATTTGTTGCCGACCGACGCACTTGATAACGCCATAACCTGTGATCCTTGAACCTGGATCAACACCCAATATGATGGCCATAAGCTCCCTTAAACTAGCGTGTCCATGACGTCATCGCTGATATCAGCGTTGTGATACACCTCTTGCACATCATCATTATCTTCAAGGATATCTATCAATCGCAAAAATGTCGGCGCGCTATCGGCATCAAGCAGAGCTTTAGTTGCTGGCACCATAGTAACTTCGGCATTGATGGCGTCAAAGTTTGCAGCATCTAAACTATCTTTTACCGCGCCAAAATTTTCTGGCTGGGTAAAGACATCCACCGAGCCATCGTCATGAGTCACAACATCATCAGCGCCAGCGTCAAGCGCCGCGTCCATCAGAGCGTCTTCATCAACACTGGCAGCAAATGAAATCACGCCAAGCTTAGTAAAGAGGTAGGCAACACTGCCATCGGTACCTAAGTTACCACCGGATTTAGAAAATGCATTTCTAACGGCAGAGACAGTGCGATTGCGATTATCTGTCATGCATTCAACCATCACGGCTGTGCCACCTGGGCCATAACCTTCATAAACTATGGTTTCTAAGGCGGCGCCATCGGTTTCACCAGCGCCACGTTTAACGGCGCGCTCAACGGTATCGCGCGTCATGTTATTAGATAAGGCTTTATCTATGGCGGCGCGTAATCTTGGATTGGCATCGGGATCTGAACCACCTTCGCGGGCAGAGACGGTCAGTTCTCGAATAAATTTAGTAAAGAGTTTACCGCGCTTAGCATCTTGCGCCGCTTTGCGATGCTTAATGTTATCCCACTTGCTATGTCCGGCCATAGTGTTCTCCTCAGACCCTATAAAAACAAACCGAGGCATCAGCCTCGGTGTTGGGTTAGTTATGCGTCTTTCGCATCGGCCTTTGGCAGCACACCAATACCTAAATCAACCAACTGTTGTGGATTGGCATAACCAGGAGCATTAGTCAGCGGACACGCAGCAGTGGTAGTCTTAGGGAAAGCCATCACATCACGGATTGACTGAGCACCAGTCATCAACATGATTAAACGGTCTAAACCGAACGCTAAACCAGCATGCGGCGGCGTACCGTAACGTAAGGCTTCTAATAAGAAACCAAACTTTTCAGTCGCTTCTTCATCTTCAATGCCCAAAATACGGAATACCGTGCTTTGCATGTCTTGATGATGGATACGCACTGAACCGCCACCTAATTCACAACCGTTCAGTACCATGTCGTAAGCATCTGATACTGCATTAGCAGGATCGGCCGCTAATTCTTCTGCAGTAACACCGCTTGGCGCAGTGAATGGGTGATGAACGGCATATAAGCGGCCATCGGCTTCTTCAAACATAGGGAAGTCAACCACCCACATTGGGCGCCACTCACCTTGCAGTAAGTTTAAGTCTTCGCCTAACTTCAAGCGCAATGCGCCCAGAGCTTCAGCCACTACGTTAGCTTTATCAGCGCCAAACATCAGGATATCGCCATCAGTCGCACCAGTGCGAGCTATGATGCCATCAACCATTTCTTTGGTTAAGAACTTAAGTACTGGTGATTGAATGCCTTCCATGCCAAGGCTTACATCATTGATTTTCATCCAAGCTAAGCCTTTGGCACCGTAGATACCAACAAACTTAGTGTAATCGTCAATTTGCTTACGGCTTAAGCTCGCGCCATTAGGAACACGAATAACAGCAACGCGACCTTTTGGATCTTCAGCTGGGCCTTTAAATACAGCAAACTCAACACCCTGCAGTAAATCAGCCACATCCACTAATTCTAACGGGTTACGTAAGTCAGGCTTATCAGAGCCAAAGCGACGCATAGCTTCGTGCCAAGTCATGCGTGGGAATTCACCCAAATCAACATTCATCAGCTCTAAGAATAAACCGCGGATCATTTCTTCAGTCTTAGCCATCACTTGCTCAGATGACATGAATGAAGTTTCGATATCGATTTGGGTAAATTCTGGCTGACGGTCAGCACGTAAATCTTCATCACGGAAGCATTTTACGATTTGATAGTATCTATCAAAGCCAGACATCATCAGTAATTGCTTAAATAACTGTGGTGATTGTGGCAGAGCGAAGAACTGACCTTTATAAGTACGGCTTGGGACTAAATAGTCGCGCGCGCCTTCTGGCGTTGCCTTAGTTAAAATCGGCGTTTCAATATCTAAGAAGCCATTGCTATCTAAGAAGCGGCGCACAGCGCTGGTCACTTTAGCGCGGAAAACCAAGCGGTCAGCCATTTCTGGGCGACGTAGATCTAAGTAACGATACTTAAGGCGTTGCTCTTCTGAGTTGTTTTGGAAGTTATCCATGCTCAGTGGCAGCGGTGCAGAAGCATTGATAATGGTTAAGTCTTTACCCAGAATCTCAATTTCACCCGTTTTCATGTCGGCCTTGATTTGTGAATCAGGGCGAGCACGAACTAGACCTTTAACTTGTACGCAGAACTCGCTACGTAAACTGCTAGCCAATTCAAAAATTTCTGCTAAATCTGGATCATAAACAACTTGGACCAAGCCTTCGCGGTCACGCAGGTCTAAAAAGATCACGCCACCCAAATCACGGCTGCGGTTAACCCAACCGACTAAGGTAACTTCTTGTCCAAGATGAGACTTATTGACGTCTCCACAATAATGAGTGCGCATCTAACTCTATCCTTTATCCGGTGACCGGCAAGTGGAAAAACTGATTACAAAATAAGACTGGCATTATAGAGAAATTATCTCGATTACCAAAGTCCTTCTAGGTTAGTCGGTGAACTAACAAGCAGTTTATGAATGAATTTGCTCATAATTACTCAGTTCTGTGCCACATCCTCGTCATTTGCTTGGCAAGTCCTACTGGAATCACGCCCGCTTTGCCGTAATCGCAGACAATCGCGTTAACATTATCGAAAGGCTGCGCAAACCCAAGGTTAACAAATTGCAATCAGAGCAAATCCTTAATAAGAAAGTCTTAATAAAAACGCAGCAATACAGTTAATGATTTGTTGCGCGAAAAGTGCCTGAGCCGATTCACGCTAAAAATCAGGTAAAATCTGGTAAATAAGCCGCACTGCGCTTGCCGCTAAAGCCGAGCATTCGCTAAAATAAGCACTTATCCATAACTATTGAGTATGAGATGCATTCTTCTCAAGACACTATTTATGCGCAGGCAACCGACGTTATCGCCGATTTTGCCTTCGACAGCCGGGTCGCTGGTGTGTTTAATGACATGATCCGTCGCTCAGTTCCAGGTTATAGCCAAATTATCAATACCCTCGCCGATTTCGCTGATCGTTTTGTGACGCCAAACAGTCAAGTCTATGATTTAGGTTGTTCATTAGGTTCTGCCACGTTAAGCGTTCGCCGTAAAATTGAAGGCCGCCAGGCTAAAATAATCGCGGTCGATAACAGCCAATCAATGCTGGACAGATGCCAAGAAAACCTCAATGCCTATCGCAGCGATATTGAAGTGGAATTACTGTGCGCCGACATTCGTCATGTTAATTTTAGCGACGCTTCCATGGTTATCTTAAACTTCACCTTGCAGTTTTTACCGCCAGAAGACAGAGACGCCTTAATTGCCTCTATTTATCAAGGTATGCAACCAGGGGCTATCTTGGTCATCTCTGAAAAGCTCAGATTTGAAGATGAAGTCACTCAGCAACTGCTCGATGAACTGCATTTAGATTTTAAACGCGCCAATGGTTACAGTGAGCTTGAGATCAGTCAAAAGCGCAGTGCTCTGGAAAATGTGATGAAACCAGACACCATAGAAACTCACAAACAGCGTTTACTTACCACAGGTTTTAGTCATTTTAGTCCGTGGTTCCAGTGTTTTAACTTTACTTCCATGGTGGCCATTAAGTGATAAGTTTCAGTAGCTTCTATAAACAAATTGCCGATTCTAATTTACAACATTGGCTCGAAACCTTGCCTGCCATTTTAGGCGAATGGCAACGCAACCATAAGCATGGCAATCTGCCTAAATGGGAAAAAGTGCTGCATAAGCTTAACTTCTCAGCGCCAGATACTGTTGATCTCATAGAGAGTGTCACTATTGGCTCAGGCCAGCAGTTAGCGGCCGGCGAGCAGCAAAAACTCGAAAACTTGTTACGTATGTTTTCGCCATGGCGCAAAGGTCCGTTTCATATTCACGGTATTCACATTGATACTGAGTGGCGCTCAGACTGGAAATGGGATCGGGTATTACCCCATATTTCACCCTTAAAAAACCGCACTGTGCTTGATGTTGGCTGCGGCAGTGGTTATCACATGTGGCGTATGCTGGGCGCTGGCGCCAAACGCGTGGTTGGCATTGACCCATCCCCTTTATTCTTATGCCAGTTTGAAGCGGTTAAGCGTTTAGAAGGCTCAGATAAGCCC
The DNA here is from genome assembly GCF_006494715.1 of Shewanella sp. SNU WT4. Lineage (NCBI taxonomy): Bacteria > Pseudomonadati > Pseudomonadota > Gammaproteobacteria > Alteromonadales > Shewanellaceae > Shewanella > Shewanella sp. SNU WT4. The sequence goes on along the minus strand of NZ_CP041151.1, from coordinate 2,270,417 downwards.
GTGCATTTATTACCACTAGGCATAGAAGAATTACCACCACTGGATGCCTTTGATACCGTATTCTCTATGGGCGTTTTGTACCATAGACGCTCGCCCATCGATCATTTACTGCAACTGCGCGACCAATTGCGTAATGATGGCGAGCTAGTGCTTGAAACCTTAGTGGTCGATGGCGATGAAAATACTGTGTTGGTACCAAGCGATCGTTATGGCAAGATGAATAACGTCTGGTTTTTACCTTCAGTTGCGGCCTTAACTTTATGGCTCGAAAAATGTGACTTTACTGATGTTCGCTGCGTCAATTTAGATGTGACCTCATTAGCAGAGCAGCGCAGCACTGACTGGATGCCGAATGAATCCTTGGTCGATTATCTCGCTAGCGATGATATGACTCGAACCGTTGAAGGCTATCCAGCGCCAAAACGCGCGACCATAATTGCCCGCAAGTTAGCGAGTAATTTACAGACGGCGTGAGCCTTTTAATGTGCTGTTAAGCATGCACAACATAGTTAATGGAACCCTCGCTATGATAAAAACCAATATCACCCTCGCCGCCAGCTTATTAGTGTTATCGGGTTGTGCCATGACGGCCAAGCAACCAGAAATTCCAGCGCTGACTGAAACGCAATTAGCAACCAATTTGCAGCAACAACAAGCGGCGTTAGTGGCGGCGATTAACAGCGCCTGCCAAGGCCAGCAGCAGCGGATGGATGTGCTTCATCAAGATTTAAGCGACTTAAAAAATCAAGTTGGCAGCATCAATACTGAGGTCCCGCCTGTGATAGTCACTGAACCTGCCACTTGCCCAGAAGACAGCATTGGCGAAAAGATTATTCTTGGCCAAGTTGAATTTGTGTTTGTCGATGAATTGCAAGCAGGTTTTGATACTCGCATTGATACTGGGGCTGAATCTTCGTCACTGGATGCCAGAAACATCATCTTGTTTGAGCGTGATGGTCAGCAATGGGTGCGCTTTGATGTCAATGTTGAAGGTGGTGATGCACCATTAAAAACTTTTGAATCTAAGGTGGAGCGTTTTGTACGCATTAAAGGCGATGAAGCCACCAGTAATGATGACAGACGCCCAGTCATTACGGCCCATTTGCAGATTGGCGCTTATAAAGCGCAAACCTCATTAAACCTCAATAACCGCAGCGGTCTTGAATATCAATTACTGCTGGGACGTAAGTTCATGAAAGATATTGCGGTTGTCGATGTTAGCCAAGCCTTTTTACATGGCAAGTCTATTCCATCTCCGACTAAAAACGCTAAATAAGGACGACGGATGCAATCTCGTACCCCATTTTATATTCTCGTAGCTCTGCTATTAATTACAGGCATTGGCTCTAGTGTGTATCGCGGCATTGAACACAAGGTGCCATTTTTACCAGGCAAACAAATCGAAAGCTGGGCGGTGGATGCCAAAGTCAGTTTTCAAGGAACTGGCGAGCCTGCTGAAGTCTCTTTTAGTTTACCTCAAGATCCAGCCTTTGAAGTCTTAGCCCAAAATGCTAGCTCGCCAGGTTACGGCATGACCATTGGTGAAAATCAAGGCCAAAGACGGGTGATCTGGTCTAGCCGCCAAGCCATAGGCACGCAAGACTTATATTATCGTTTAACCTTAGTGCCTACTGGTAAAACTGAGATTCTTACCGATATTGCGCCGCCAACCCCAGAGCCTTTCTTATGGCCAGCCACTGAATTAACCGCGGCTAAGCAAGTGACAGATTCCGCTTGGGAACGCAGTGCTAGTAATCTTTCATTCGCCCAACAGTTACTCAAAGCCATTAGCGCAAAAGAACGCACGCAGAACATGGAGTTATTATTATCCAATAACTCAGCGACTCAGTTATTTGTGCGCTTATTGCAAAACAAAGGCATAGCGGCCCATGAAGTCAGCGCGCTTAAATTAGAAGATCAGCGCCGCCGGCAATCACTACGCCCTATGGCTGAAGTGTACCAAGACGGTCAATGGTATCTATTTGATGTAGTCGCTGGCACCCAAGGTCGCAGCGATGACATGTTACTGTGGGAGCGCAATGGAAAGTCAGTGTTAGATGTGGTGGGTGGTATCAATTCTCAAGTTAGCTTTTCTATGCTGCAAGATACTCGCAGCGCACTAGCCACTTCTATTGATATGATGCGCAATGCTAACGATCTGGATTTTTCACTCTATTCATTGCCGCTTGAAGAGCAAAACCTGTTTAAAGGCATCTTGTTAATCCCGGTCGGCGTATTAATAGTAGTGTTTTTACGAGTGATTATCGGCTTTAGAACCTCTGGTACTTTTATGCCAGTATTAATCGCCCTCGCCTTTATTCAAACCACGCTATTAACTGGCCTTGTGGGCTTTTTGCTCGTGGTTGCCTTTGGCTTAATGATCCGCTCATACCTATCTAAGCTCAATTTATTGCTGATCTCGCGAATATCCGCGGTCATTATTGTGGTGATAGGCATCATAGGGCTCTTTACTATTTTGTCGTTTAAGTTCGGTTTAAGTGAAGGCCTGACCATTACCTTCTTCCCTATGATTATTTTGGCATGGACCATTGAGCGCATGTCGATTTTATGGGAAGAAGAAGGCGCGAAAGAAGTTGTTATTCAAGGCGGCGGCAGCTTATTAGTCGCCACCTTAGCTTACTTAGCGATGAGCGCCGCATGGGTGCAACATTGGGTATTTAACTTCTTAGGCATTCATTTAGTGATCTTGGCATTGGTGCTGATAATGGGCCAATATACTGGTTATAAAGTGCTGGAATTAAAACGCTTTAAGCCTTTGGCTGGAGAATAGCTATGATGTTCACCTCGCCATGGAAGCTCAAAGCCGCGGGCGTGCTTAGCATGAACAAGCGCAATATTGATTATATTTCGCGCTACAACCCGCGTAAATTTTACAAACGGGTTGATGACAAGCTGATTACTAAGCAATTGGCGCTGGCGAATAATATTGCCGTGCCTGATCTCATCGGCGTAATTGCCCAGCAGCACCAAATTGCGAGTATTCCGGCCATGCTAGCTGGTCACGATGGCTTTGTGATCAAGCCATCAAAAGGCTCGGGCGGCAAAGGGATTTTAGTGATCACTCAAGTGGCTAATGGCCACTTTTATAAGCCAAGTGGTCAGGAAGTGACCCCAAACGAGATAGACAGACACGCCTCTAATATCTTGAGCGGTTTGTTTTCTCTGGGCGGTAAATCCGATGTAGCGATTGTTGAGGGGCTTATCCAATTTGACCCTGTCTTTGATGGCTTTAGCTATGAGGGCGTACCTGATATTCGCTTAATCGTGTTTAAAGGTTACCCAGTCATGGGGATGCTGCGCTTATCAACCAGCGCCTCTGATGGTAAAGCTAACTTACACCAAGGCGCTGTAGGGGTTGGTCTTGATATTACCACCGGTCGCGGCATTCGCGCGGTGCAGTTTAATCAGCCGATTGTGCACCATCCAGACACGGGCCTTGATTTGGTTAAAATCCAAGTGCCGCACTGGGATACCTTGCTGCATACCGCATCAAGCGCTTATGAAATGAGTGAGCTTGGCTATCTTGGCACTGATATGGTGCTGGATAAAAATCGCGGCCCTTTGATGTTAGAGCTCAATGCCCGTCCAGGTCTTGCCATTCAAATCGCTAATGGCATAGGTATTTTGCCAAGATTGCAGCATGTTGAATCGCTGCGAGGTAAACCCTTATCAGTTGAAGAGCGTGTCGCTTACGCTAAAGCCCATTTTGGTACTGCAACCCCATGAGGCCAGCAGTCTTTATTGGTCTTAGGCTAGCGAGCCTACTTGTGTGCTGCGGGTCGTTATCGACCTTAGCAGCCGCAAGCTCAGTAAATCCTTCTTTACTCGCGACAACCGCACCAGAATCATCTTTATCAGCAACCGCCTCATCAGCAATTTATGATTTAGATAAGAGCATCTTAACTAAGCCATCTTGCGAGTCCTTATTAACGCCGGCAGCACCATTAATGTTAGATAAGAATATTAATCTTGCGGCGCAGCAACTTGATGATGTGCTCAAACCCTTGAGCACTCTTTATTTTAGGCTTGCTCTTAGTGACCAACCGTCACTTAGCGCCAATCGCCGCCCACTATTAACCCGCTGCCAAATTCTATTGGCCGACCGCCTGCAAACAATTATCAATAGCGCGCCAGTACAAGCTTGGCTGCCACGCGCTTTAGTCGCGCAAAACTTAGATATCCAGCAGTTTGCGACGCGCATAGCGGCGCTTAATCGCCAAAAATTAGCGCAAAAGCAAAAAGGGTTAGTTGCAAGCATTGACGCCAGTATTCAATATCATCTAGCAAGCTCAGATTTTTCATTATCAATAGCCGGGGCTAATTGCCTTACTTGGCAAAATGATAGTGTGCCTCCCACCGCCCAACTGGCGCGTTACTTACTTAATGAGCCTAACGCGCAGTGCCGCCAAGGCTTATGGGCGGCGTATCATTTACGGGCGCAGGCGCGTAACCAAGAAGCGTTAGAGGCTTTGCAAGCTATCCGCAAGCAACAAGCAAATCTTCAAAAACACGACAACTTTAATGATTTACAGCTCTATGGCACTCATTTGGCAAGCCAAACTGAGCGTCAGCAATTTATCTCAGGACTAGTCAATAGCGCGCAAGTAAGTCGCACTTTAGCCGTGGCGCCTTGGAGCTTATATCAAGCCCTAGCTAAACAGCCTAAAACCGCATTAAGCGCTATGTCCAGCGATATACTGCTCAATGCTTGGCGGCAAAAATTGCAAACCTTGGGCTTTGACATAGAAACAACCGAGCACGGCTGGGCTATCCGTTATCAGCGCCATCTGCTAGGCATACTTAAGCTTTACCATAATGATGCTCAACCAGAGCCAACTCCCCCTAAATCGCACGCGCCGGCGCAAATGCATATTATTAGCCTAGCCGCACGGCCAAGCGCGCACGCTCAGGTAGTGCTCAGTTATCCAAGTTCAGTCAATAGCCTAAGTCAGGTATCGCAATTGTTAGGGCAACTGGCTAAGGCGATAGTAACTATTAGTGCCAGCAGTCAATTTAGTCTCAATAATCATAATGAACTTATTGGCGATAGCGATTTACTCGCTAAAGAGTGGCTTATTCAACTGCTGCAGCCAGTAGCGGATACTTGGTTCAGAGCTGGCGCTAGGGACACTACCTTGACTCGCTATCAAGCCCATTGGCAGTTATTTCAAGCGGCGGCGGCACTTAAGTTTTATGGCGATGATATTAATCTAGCATCGCTATTTACTGACTTATTTGGCGAGGCGTGGCCGAACGCTGATATTGCCTATTACGGGTTTTCGAGTATTACCACAGGGGCGCATCAGCTCAGTCAATTGTGGGCGCAGGCGATGAGTCAGCAGCTTTATCAAGCCAGTCAAGATTGCCGACAACAGGCAGACATGGCGATTACGCAATTATTAGTGATTAATCCGCAGCACTTGCCCTTAACCACCAGATTGGCACCATTATTACCGGCAGCTTCCCTTGGGAATTTCGCCATAGGGAGTTCTTATCATGTTAACTATGCTCATTCATCCACGCACCCTAAGCGCACTTTGTCTTTGTGTTCTAAGTTATAACGCCTTAGCGCAAGATAAGTCGCAGCTTGAAACGCGGCCACAATCGGCGCATCAAGTCGCGCCAACGGTGGACGCTGGCGCACAAGCGCAGCAATGGCAGCACATAGCCACAAGCATTCAACACCATCTTGAAGATAACTTATATCAATTACCACCGCGGGTATTAGGTCATTACGGGATCAGAATGTATCGCATGACTGGCAATGACAAATATGCCAATGCAGCGTTAACCGATTTGTTTGTAATTAGCGAAAATCAAAGCTTCTATGCTTGTAAGCTCAAAGATAAGACCTTTGTCGCTGAGCAGTCGCAGCTTGCCATTGATGCACTCGGTAAGGGCCCGCGGGCGAAGGCGCGCCAAAAGGCATTGGCGCCCTTCCCTGAATTCTTGTTCTATACCGATATTTTACTGCGCACTGCCAGTCGCATTGATGAATTTGGATTACAAGGCCCTTGTCATCAAGAACTGATTAATGCCCTAAAAGCCACGGACTTAAAAACCGGCTTAACTGATCCAGCCATGATTAAATCTTGGGCGGCGCAGCTAATAAACTATGTCTATTGGGCCAAGCAACTTGGGGTTGGTGATTATGTTGATGTTTATAAACAGGCATTTAATCAAGTTTACCCAGCGGCAAACGATGCCAAGTTAACTAAAGCGCAATTTAGAAATAAGTTATATGGCATGACTCATTTCATTTTTGCGGCCAGTGGTTACTATCAAAAAGATGTTGATGCTAAAGAGTTTGCGTGGATTTTATCTTATTTTGACGCCAATATTGAGCGGATTTTAACTGACGCAACGGCGGATATTATCACTGAGGTTGGGATCAGCTTTTTACTCGCAGGCCAAGATAATCACCCTGTGGTAGCAAAAACAAAAGCGGCCATCGCGGCGCGTTATCAAGCAGATTTACAGGTGATCCCATCGCCTCGAGGCAATCCAGATCTGACCTCGGGTGAGCATAGAAACGTACTGGCGATTATGCTGTTTAACTGGCCAGAGCGTTTGCATCCAGGGCCAAAACTTGCGGAACTCAAGGTCACTAAAAAGCTATTACCTAAACAGGTGACAGTAGCTAACTAAGCCAAGCCAAGCCAAGCCACTGAATCTAATCCATTCAATACTTTCCCATTAAAAAATCGAGCCAATTGGCTCGATTTTTTTATATTACACGCGTGTTATTGCTAGGGCTTACTTAATCGCGAGTCAATACTTCAAACAATTCAACCTCAAAGTTAAGATTGGAATTAGCAGGAATAAGTGCGCCCATTTGACGCTCACCATAAGCTAAGTGGGCTGGTACGTTCAATTGACGCTTACCGCCAACCTTCATACCCATCATGCCTTGATCCCAACCTTTAATCACACGACCAGTACCAATCACACATTGGAACGCTTGACCGCGCTTGTGCGATGAATCAAACACAGTGCCATCATCTAAAGTGCCGGTATAATGCAAGGTGATCAAAGCGCCCTTGACGACTTCTTTACCATCACCAACAACTAAGTCGTTAACCACTAATTCGTTCATGTATTTTCTCTGTATAAACACTACTTTTGATGCGCCATAATATCACAGCAAAACTTTAGCCTCATGGCTTGGACGTCCGCAACAGGAAAAATGCGCGCCATCGCACAATTTAACGGCGCCAAGATTGGCATTAGATCTCAAACTTATGATGACTAAGTGCTGATAGCTAAATGGTGGATGTTAGATGTTATATTGCATGGTTTTACACTGAACTAAACTGAATGGCACTAAGCTAAGTTGAGCTGAACTTGATTGAATTTATCTGTTAGTAAATATGCATTTTTCACCAGAATCACTCAAAGCGCATTAAATTTGGTGCTTTACTAGTGAATTATTTTCACCACAAATGACCACCAGCCATTATCCCCATTAAAGCCACCAGCAAAAACTGGTGTAATCAACCTGCGCGCTTAGTTAATCTCAAAGCCACCAACTCACTATTAGTACGCCGCTGCTGTTCAATCAATACTGATGTCGAGTCATCACTATTGGCTGTAGCGGATCCCTTGATAGCTAAGGTCGCACTCGGCGGCGTTAAGCTATATCTCTCTTGCGGCGCTAACTGTGAGTCGTGATCCTGAGTCTGAGTTTTTGCTTTCTCGGCTATAGAGTTACTGCGTTCAGCTTTTCCAAATGCAGTGTTATCAGAAAACGCCTCTTCAAACTTAGCCCGAGATGCTTGCTCACGCTCATCAGCCAATTGCTGCCGCGCTTGCTGCATATTACGCATAGCAAGATTAGCCACTTGAATATCCGCCATGGACGGCTCCATGGGTGCTAACGCCGCCGCATGAATTTGTTGCATCTTTTTAATGGTCGCCTGCGGATCGCCAGTAATAACTGACACATCAATGGCAACCTCACCTTCAACAGCATAACGCTTACCATCACTGCCTTGTTCAAATTGATAACTGGGCGCGCCAGCATGCATACCGCCTAAAGCCGCATGCGCTTGCTCGTGTTGGCGCACTTCGCTGTCTCTTTGTTGCAATTGAATTAATTCGGCTTGTGCAAGCTCAGCTAAAGCCCGCGATGGGTTATGTTCATCGCTCTCATGTTCATCATGATTGGTATGTTTGTCTTCAGGTTCTGCAGCGTTATCATTTGTTGGGCTCTCCTCGTGACTTCTATCAAGGCCACTATATTCATCCGTTGCTGCTGTATTACTTGTATTAGAGGAACCATTGAAAGGGTCTGTGGCAGCTATCGCATGATTGGTAGCAATAGCGCTATGAGCTTGAGCACTCTCGGGATTATCAGCATGATGAACAACACTTACATGAGGAGCCAATGCTTGCGTATCTTGACTGACTTTATCGATGGTCCCTTTATCAATAGTCCCTTTATCAGATTGTCCGGCCACCAGCGGCGATTCATCAACACTTAATTTGGCCGTTGATAACGTGCTCGAAGCTGCAGCAAATACATGTGCACGGGAATTTAATCCAGCATTTGCCCGACTATTAATAAAAGCATCAAGAGTTTTAGCACCAGAACGTAAGCTAATGGATGATGACGCATTGGTTAAATCAGTCGAGAAATGTGCCTGATGACTTGAGTCCCCGCCCATGGGAGGTGTTGTGGCATGTTTAGGTGACGCTAACGTTGAAGATTCACGCTTAGATGACTCAAGATTAGCGGCTTCAAAATTAGCCGATTGATAATGAGTCGCGGCGTTATGCCCGGTGGCGGTATCAATTGAAGCTGACGATTGACTTGCCACACGAGCTAAATCAGTCGCGCTAACAGGCGTAGCCGTTATTGCATTTACAGCTTTCACGACCTTAGTAGATGAAACCGCTTCAGAGCTAGGTAGCTTTCCAATCAACATGATGATTTAACTTCAATTAAGCTTATATAGGGTTAGCCAGTAAATAAGCTATTAGCAACTAGAAGAAATTAATCAGATCGTTGAATCCAATAACTCAATCAAATTCTTACATAGAAATGACCAATCACACTCCAAGATTACACTCGGATATTAATCACACTACCTATGGCTTCATCATCAGTTTCTATGACTTCAGCGGATGCCGCCGCTTGATTTTCAGCTTGTGACGCTTTAGTCAGAGCAGACACTGTATCTGCGGTTTGCCGAGATTCAGCACTTGAAAGGTTAGCGGTATTATTAGTCGCCGAACTCGAATTACTGGCCGATGTGGATGAGCTGGTTGGATTAGATGTTGGCGAGCTAGGTTCAGGTTTTGCTACATCGACAGTCGCTTGAGTTAATCCAGACTGAGCACTTTGTAAGCCAGAGACACCCGACTGTGTAGCAGATGGAATTTGCATAACCGCTCCTTGGCTGTTGGATAAACACTAGGTACAACTTAACTTCAGTATGACAATTTTTTTTAACGCGACAAGCCGTAGCTAATACCATTTGCGTCTAAAGGCATTCATCCATAAATATTTCTACGTTGTCCTCAGCCGTTTGGCGCTGCAGTTGCTCTTTCATAACCACTTTTTAGACCGCGTAAAATGGTTGAATAGCCTCAATATCACGCCTCGCTCACACTAGTTTTTGACGCAACAACCAAAAATGCCATTGATTTTAAGTGCTAATACTAAGCTACCACTATCGACATATGCGTTTCATAAGAATCTGACTACACTCAATTTATAGCGGGAGGCCACAGGCACTTGTAAACCTATTGCGATAAGGATATCCACAATGACTAACGTTAGTTTTTTGAAGAAAAATCTGCTTAGCTGTTTAGTCCTTTCAATGTTTACCCTTAGCCCGACGATTCAGGCTGAGCCCGTGGCGGGTTCTCACCTCAAAGTATTTATACCAAGCTTGCCTTATATCTATATTTCCCATGCCATTAATAGCGCATTAATACGCCCAGCTAATAACGACCAAGGTTGGGAATATGATATGGCCACCAGCCATCAACAAATTGATGATCTTACCTATGAGTTTACTTTGCGCCGTGGCGTTAAATTTCAAGATGGCACGCCATTTAATGCCGACGCTGTGATCAGCAATGTGAACTACTTTTTGAAGAAACCATTTTTGTTCACCAAGATTGATAAAGTCTTAAAAAGCGCTGAGAAGGTGGATGATTTCACCGTGCGCTTTTATTTGAATGAAAAATACGGTCAATTTTTAAATGATGTTATTTGGCTACAATTTTATACCGATGCTTATTTACAAAAGTTTGGCTGGAATGGCAAACAAACCTGTCCGAATTTAGCGGAGGCAGGCCCCTATGGACTCGGCCCTTACGTATTAACAGAAGGGTTTGTAGAAGGTGATAGGCAAACGCCTCAGGTCGTATTAAAAGCGAATCCTAACTATTGGAATCCTGAGTACCCAAAAATTGAAACTGTGACGGTTTACACTGAACTGGACAACAAAAAAGCGTTGCAGATGGCTTTAGATAATAACGATAAACTCGATATTATGCCGATCCCATTTTCAGCCAAGGGCGATGTGCACAACTCTCCCTTTGTGAAGCTAGTTTCTGCCCCGTCGACCAATAACATTGCCATACATTTTAATCTGATTAATGGTAATCCTAAGTTATTGCAAAAAGAGGTACGAGTCGCCCTTAATAAAGCCATAGACCAACAGAAATTACTCGATAAATACTACGAAGGTGAAGGGGTTACTAAGCCTACCTTGGCATCCCCCTATTTCCCTGGGGTTAAAGATGTAGTAACAGAACTTAAGCCATATTCAGAGGTGATGCCGCCCGAGAGCATCCGAGAGCAACTCACTGAAACGCTTAACGGCATTAAACTTAAGGTCTTAACTCAAGATAGATTCATGTTCTTATGGAAAGGTGTTTCTCGGGATTTACGTAAGGTAGGGGTTGAGCTCGACTTTGAAATTACCAGCAGTGAAAAAGTGGTTTTTGAGCAACTACTGTCTACCCGTACCGGTAACAATACCCAAGCATGGGATTTACTAGTATGGGGCGATGATGATTGGTATTTCAACCACCCTTGGTCGGCGTTTTTGGTATATCGCACCCATAACAATTGGAGCACCATCTTCCCCGACCCTAAGCTTGATGGCTATATCGACGATATGTTTAAAGCGAGCATTAATACCCCTGAATTTACTGATGTTTCCAAAAATATTATGCATCACGTTTACGACAACGCTTACATGCTATTCGTCCCCGCGCCGAATAACGTCTTTGCAGTAAATAGACATGTTGAATATTCGCCTTACAAGATGGCAAGCATCCCTTTATGGGAAATTGAATTGTCGTCTCAGCATTGGTCGATTAAGTAGCTAAGTAAGCGCTAATCAAGGGAGATATGCCGTGAAAAACTTATCATTACGAACCAAGTTATTGCTTATCTTCTTGCTTATCGGCTTAGCGCCCTTAGGGATCATTGCAACCTTGGCATTGCAAAACTCTACCGCGTCACTGACCACCCAAGCTTTTGCTCAACTGCTTAGCATGCGAGAAGTGAAGAAGAATCAGATAGATTCTTACTTTGAGCGCGTCGTCAATGACATAACATTACTGGCTGGCAGTGAAGATGTACGCAAAATTAATCGCTTGCTAACCTTGTATGCCATTGATGAAGAAATAGGCCCACAAGATAACTTCAATATAGATACTTATGAGTACCAAGAGATTTGGCAAGAAAATGGAGCTAACTTACTAAATTACGTCAATATTTTTGGTTATGCTGATGTCTATATTATCAGTAAGGATGTTGGCCATGTGATCTACTCTGCTAAATCAGCCAGTGATCTCGGTATTAACCTCTCACTTGAAAGCAACCAAACCAATCCGTTAAGCACTCTTTGGCGTAAAGTGATTGAGCAAGATAGCATTCAATTTCAAGATTTTATGCCATATAGCCCGTTAGAGAATCGCCCAGTGGCTTTTATGGGGGCGCCCGTTAAAGACTTAGAGGGCACGATTCAGGCCGTAGTCGTGATTCAAATATCTATTGATGCCATTAACAATATTATGCTGCAGCGTAATGGCATGGGCGCCACAGGTGAAACTTACTTGGTTGGCCCCGACTTCTTAATGCGTTCAGACTCATTTCCAGATCCAGAGCGGCGCAGTGTCATCAATTCATTCGCCAATCCAGCAACGGGTAGTGTTAACACGGTAGCAAGTAACGCTGGGTTACAAAAGCAAACCGACTCTAAGGTAATCTTTGACTACAACAATAACAAAGTATTGTCCGCTTATACCTGGGTTCAGGTCGGCGATTTAGTATGGGCATTAGTGGCAGAAATTGACGCTGCTGAAGCATTTGCCCCAGTATCAAGACTAAGTAACATTGTATGGTTAACCTTAGGATTATCGACCGCTATCATTTTACTGCTCGCGTTGAGTTTTTCCCTGTCATTGACTCGACCCGTGATCCGATTGTCAAACTCACTCCAACAAGTGGCAGACGATGGTAATTACTCAATACGTATACCAGTGGACAGTAAAGATGAAATTGGTCAATGTGCGTCAGCATTTAACCGCTTAATCTCATCCAGTGAAACTGCTGTCACTGAAATCACTAAAGTAATGGAGAAACTGGCTAAAGGTGACTTTAGTCATCGCATTGAAGCTGATTTTAAAGGTGACTTATTATCGATAAAAGTCGCCACTAACTCATCACTGGTTAATGTCCAGAAACTGGAAAATGAGCGCAAAATAATAGAAAAAAACGCGCAGCAGGTCAGTGAAGAAAATGCCAGAGTCAGACAGGCACTTGATAACGTCTCAACCAACACCTTAATTGCTGATAATGAATACAAGATTATCTACATCAACCATGCGGCTAATAAGATGCTAAAAGACGTCGAAGAAGACATTAGTCGTCACATTACCAACTTTCGCTCTACCGCCATCATTGGCCAGTCAATCGATATGTTCCACCAGCATCCTGCCCACCAACGCCAATTATTGGATAAGCTCACCACAGGCCATTACAGCGAAATAAAAATGGCCAATAAGCATTTCGGCTTAGCGGCTAATCCTATCTTAGATAATAAGGGTAACCGTTTAGGCATAGTCGTGGAACTGACAGATAGAACCGCAGAATTAGCCATAGAGAAAGAAATCGACAACGTCATAGAATACGCAGCCAAAGGCGACTTCTCACGGCGCCTAACCTTAGAAGATAAAGCAGGCTTCTTCCTCAACCTCTCCAGTGGCTTAAATACCCTCACCACCACTATTGAAGATGCACTCGCAGACATGCAACGCATCTTGGGGGCTATGGCGCGCGGTGACTTAACGGCTAGAATCACCCAAAACTATCAAGGTCGATTAAGCATATTAAAAGAAGATACCAATAGTACCATTGAGAAGTTAACCCAAGTCATACGCGATATTCGTGTTAATGCCCAAACCATTTCTTTCTCATCCAATGAAATCACCGCCGGTAACCGTGATTTAAGTAAACGCACTGAATCCCAAGCCAGCTCATTGCAAGCCACGGCGGCTAGCATGGATGAAATGACAGCGACGGTTAAACACAGTGCTGAAAATGCCATGGTAGCCAATGCCCTCAGTGCCGAAGCGAGTGCTAAGGCCCAAGTTGGCGGCGATGTGGTTAATCGCAGTATTGCCGCGATGAATGAAATCACCAATGCCAGCGATAAGATTGCTGACATCATTAGCGTGATAGATGCAATTGCATTCCAAACCAATCTCCTTGCGCTCAATGCAGCCGTTGAAGCCGCGAGAGCGGGTGAACAAGGTCGCGGCTTTGCCGTGGTCGCCAGCGAAGTAAGAAACCTAGCACAACGTTCTGCCAGCGCAGCCAAAGAAATCAAAGGTTTGATTAGAAACAGTAATAGCAAAGTTGCCAGCGGCGCCGCCTTGGTCACAGAAACCGGCAGCACCTTAAAAGAGATAGTTTTAATGGTCGAACAAGTGCGCGAGAAAATGAGCGACATCAGCATAGCGGCGCAGCAGCAAAGCATAGGCATTGAACAAGTGAATGCCTCCATTTGCCGCATGGATGATATGACCCAACAAAACGCCGCGCTAGTGCAAGAAGGAACCACTGCCAGTGAAACCTTACTGTCTCAGGCGGAAGATTTGACGCAAATGGTCGAGTTTTTCTTACTCAATGAACACACGGAACCGAACAGAAGCCGTCGATAACTAGGGGGAAATGTGAGCGCTCATTCTGGTTCACCCGACGGATTATCAGCGGCTATTGTCGTGAGCACCAATCGAACAAAAATGAATATAAAAACGTGATTATGCATATTTAAAAGTATAACCCCCGAGATTTTTGAGACCGTTATGCAATACGGTGAATATTTATGATAAAACGAGCCGATGACAAAAAAGATCAGATTTACAATAACTTGACTAGACTATTCTTAAGTCATAAGTACGAATGTAGCTGTGCCATGATGTTATAGATTAGATATTCATTGAATAAGCGAGATGCTGTTATGCAGTGATGCAGTGATGCAGTGATGCAGTGAGACCCGAGGTTAACATCGACTTAATAGCAACCACTAATCAAGCCACTTTCTATTCACACCAACTAACTAAAAATAATTGAGTCCCATGTCACTGTACGATTGATAACTAAGTGACAGCCCAAGCCAAAGGAGTGGCAGATTGAATATATCCTTACGCACTAAATTGTTGATCCTGCTACTCGTCATCGGCTTAGTTCCTCTTGGTATCACGGCTTTTCTGTCATTACAGAACTCAACCAACGCCTTAACCGCACAAGTGTTTGCGCAATTGGTCAGTATGCGTGAAATCAAAAAACAGCAAGTGGGTGACTATGTTGAACGCGCCATGAGTGATATTCAACTGCTGGCGGGGAGTGAAGATGTTCATAACATCAATAAGCAGCTTAATCTCTATGGCGCCGAGCAAGCCATTAAGGCGAGTGAACCATTCGCCATCGATAGCGCTGAATATCAGGACCTGTGGCAACAGCACGGCAGCAATCTGCTCAATTACGTCAAAGTGTATGGCTATAGCGATATTTACATTATTAGTAATACCGCAGGTCATGTCATATACACAGCCAATAAACTAACCGACCTTGGCCAAAATCTATCCGTTGATAAAAACGTCAACAATCCGCTTCGTCTGATTTGGCAACAAGTGATGAAAACAGGTCGCGTCACGTTTCAAGACTTTAGGCCCTATAGTATCAACAATAATCAACCAGCGGCCTTTCTCGGGGCACCCGTCACAAATGCAGATGGCAGCATTCAAGCTGTCGTTGTCATCCAAATTTCCTTGCCAGCCATTAATCAGATTATGCGCCAACGCAATGGCATGGGTACTAGCGGTGAAACTTATTTAGTCGGGCCAGATTACTTAATGCGATCTGACTCGTTGCTGGAGCCCCAAAAGCGTAGCGTCATCGCCTCCTTTGCCAATCCCCAAACCGCCTCAGTAAAAACCGAGGCCTCTATTGCCGCATTGCAACAGCAAACGGACACTAAGCTCATTCACGATTACACCGGAACTGAAGTTCTTACCGCCTATACTTGGGTGCAAGTGGGCGATGTCGTATGGGCATTGATTGCTGAAATCAATGCCGAAGAAGCGTTTGCGGCTGTCAATCGCTTAAGTCAGTTAGTGTGGCTGATTTTTGGCTGCTCTACTCTCGTTATCATATTGATAGCCTCGACCGTTACCCGCGCAGTGACTCAACCTGTCATGCGTTTATCTAACGCCCTTAAAAAGGTCGCCTCGGAAGGCAACTATGCCGTGCGTCTTGATGTCACCAGTCAAGATGAAATCGGCCAATGCGCTAAAGACTTTAACCTGTTAATTGCCACCAGTGAAACGGCGGTCTCTGAGATATCGCAAGTGATGGCGAAACTCGCCCAAGGCGATTTTAACCATAGAATTGAGGCTGACTTTAAAGGCGATTTACTCTTAATCAAACAAGCCACCAATAAGTCACTGGATAATATTCAGCACAATGAGAAAGAACGCAGGTTAATGGCGGCGGAGGCTAAAATCGTCAGTGAAGAGAATGCGCGGGTAAGGCAAGCTTTAGATAACGTATCGACTAACACCATCATTACCGATAACGAATACAAGATTATTTATGTCAATCGCGCGGCGGCGAAAGTGATTAAAGAGACTGCTGCGGGGCTCCAAAACCCTAACTTTAATCCCAACGCGATTATCGGTTGCTCTATGGATATCTTTCATCAAGATCCACAGCATCAGCGCAGAGTGCTCAATGGTCTCTCTGGTAATCACTATTTTGAGTTTGCCATGAGTAATAAATATTTTGGCCTCAACGTGAACCCTATTATTGACGATGAAGGTGATCGCCTCGGAATAGTCGGCGAACTGACCGATAGAACCGCCGAAATTGCCATAGAAAAAGAGATAGGTGGTGTCATGGAGGCCGCGGCTAAAGGGGATTTCTCCCGCCGGTTAACTTTAGAGAGTAAACAAGGATTTTTCCTCAACTTATCCAATGGCTTGAACCAACTGACCATGACAGTTGAAGATGCATTAGCCGATATTCAGCGCATTCTGGCAGCCATGGCGGGTGGCGACCTCTCGGTCAGAGTCACCCAAGATTATCAAGGACGGCTTAAAAATCTGAAAGATGATGCTAATCGCACCATAGATAAGCTCACGCAAGTCATTAAACAAATTAGAACGTCAGCACAAACTATCTCTTATTCAACCAATGAAATCGCCACCGGCAATCGCGATTTAAGTCGCCGCACCGAAGCCCAAGCGCGTTCATTAAAATCAACCGCGGCCAGCATGGGCAAAATCACCACCACGGTCAAATTTAGCGCCGATAATGCCATGGTCGCCAATAGCTTTAGTTTAGAAGCCAGCACTAAAGCGCAATCTGGTGGTGAAGTGGTGACTCGCAGCATTACTGCTATGAACTCAATCACAGAGGCCAGCGATAAAATTGCCGACATCATTAGCGTGATTGATGAAATCACCTTCCAAACCAATTTATTAGCCTTAAATGCGGCCGTAGAAGCCGCCAGAGCCGGCGAACAAGGCCGCGGATTTGCGGTTGTCGCCGGTGAAGTAAGAAACCTAGCTCAGCGCTCTGCCAGCGCGGCTAAAGAAATTAAGCTGTTAATTCGTAATAGTAATGACAAGGTGGTCACTGGCGCGCAATTAGTCGGTGAAACGGGCAGCACCTTACAAGAGATTGTTGAAACCGTGTCCCTAGTGCAAGAAAGCATGAATGAAATTAGCGTCGGCGCGCAGCAGCAAAGCCTAGACATAGAGCAAGTTAATAATGCGATTGCCAAAATGGATGAGATGACGCAGCAAAATGCTGGGCTGGTGGCGCAAGCTGCCATTGCCAGTGAAACCTTGCTCACTCAAGCCGAAGACATGACTAAATTGCTGGAATTCTTCTTACTTAATAATCAAAAGATGCGCGGTTAATTAGGACATTAAGACTCAACAATAAAGCCCCTAGATTTGGGGCTTTATTGTTGAGGTTATTTCCGCGAGTGGGTTGCATAAAAGCCATACACTCAGCGCGTATTCAGGGTGTCATTAGCTGCGTTAACAGGCTTAATTAAGCATTTAGTGATGCATAGTAACCATTAACGGTTAAATGCACCCACGCGTTAATCTTGTGCATTAATTATTGGACACACTGTCCTTGTTACTTTCAGGCTTATCGCCACCGGCGACTGTCGCAATGGCATCACTTTTATCTGTAGTTGTCGCGCTATTGTCTATATCAGAAGTATTGTCCGCAGGGATATTTGTATCAGCACGCGCAGCATCAATATTAGTGTCATCAAGATTAGTCGCTTCGGTTTGAGCGGCTTGCTTAGCTAAGGTGCGCTTTAACAATTGTGAATAGATAGGCTGGCCACCTAGGAACTGCGCCATCATAGTCGCGCCAAGGCAAGTAATGATGAGAGGTAAAATCAAATCATAATTTTCAGTCAGTTCAATCACCAACAAAATACCAGTTATGGGCGCGCGCACTGTGGCTGCAAATAAGGCGCCCATGCCCGCAATCGCAAACATGCCAGCTTCCAGCGCTAAGGATGGAAACCAATGTTGGCATAATAAGCCAAACAAGGTACCAAGTAAGGTGCCAAGGGCTAACATAGGCGCAAATACGCCGCCTGGCGCGCCTGAGCTAAAACACATTAAGGTAGTCACTAATCGTATGGCAAATAATGCCATTAACGCCCCTAAGGCATAATTGCCATGGGCAGCAGCAGGAATGAGCTCTACGCCTTCACCGGTAATATCTGGGACTAATAACAGCATTAAACCAAAGAAGGCACCCAGGCTTGCCCCTAAAATAAGAAAGCGCCGCTGCTCATGTTTATGCCAGCGCTCAAAACTATCCATAATCGATACCACTAGATAGTTAAACAGCACGCCAAAAGCACCAAAGACTAATCCCAATAGCAAAAATAACACTAAGGATAATAAGGGCGGCGCATCGTACGTCGGCAAGCTAATCATGGCCTCTTGTCCTTGCAGACTGCGATACACTATGGTCGCCATTACCGCTGAGATCATGACAGCTTTAACTGATACCAAGTTGTATCTAAACTGTGGCCGCATTTCTTCAATCACAAACATAATGCCCGCTAACGGCGCATTAAAGGCCGCCGCCAAGCCACCCGCCGCGCCTGAGGCCACCAAGGTGTGACGCCCTTCATCATCTTTGAGCCGAAAAATATCGTAGAACATGCGCCCAACCGCGCCACCCATTTGTACCGACGGGCCTTCACGGCCAAGCACTAAGCCCGCACTAATAGTCCCTATGCCACCAAAAAATTTCACAGGGATAACCCGCCACCAGCGCACTGGCCGCATGTTATCGAGCGCGCCTTCAATTTCCGGAATGCCTGAGCCAGATGCTTCTGGCGCAAAGCGATGCACTAACCAAAAACCAAACATACTTAACAGTGCACTGGAGACTAATACCGCCACACCGATAGTGACATCGGAAATCACACCGGTTTGCTGTGAAAGCATTTCACGGCGAAAATCAGCAATCCAATCAATACAGATATCAAATAAGGTCGATAACAAGCCAGCGCCAATACCGACGAGAGCTGATAGCAACAAGATGATGATGGGGCTTTTATGACTGGCGATAAATCGCCGAACAACTCGGGTCGGTTGCTGTCTGAATTTGATATTTGGTTCCAATTGAGTGGCCTTGTTGCACGGGTTGGCAATGGTACAACTATAGCATTGGCGCCCTGCCTCGCTTGATTAAAAACGCTTAATTTATAAGATGATGGCACAGCTAAACTCATGAGGCACCCCCTCCTTTGTGCCTTCGCTGCTACCGCGCTAAAGCGATGCTACATCACAGCTAAGTCGCTGCTAAACCTAAAGTAACTCAAGGCCAATGCGCGCAAAACCTGTGCAAGCTAAGTGGCCTCAGGTACACTCTTTCAATCAGCTTCAACGGATGAAGAGTACATGAGTCAACCGACCCTACGCAGTATTTTTAAGCCCAACGCCATTGCCATTATTGGGGCGTCAAATCGCACCCAAAGCGCAGGCTATTTAGTGATTAAGAATTTATTGGCCAATAACTTTCATGGCCCTGTGATGCCAGTCACCCCAAATGCCACCGCAGTACACGGCATTCTAGCTTATCCCAATATCACGGATTTACCTATCATCCCTGATCTCGCCATAGTCTGCACCCGTGGTAGCCGCGTATTTCAACTGATTGAAACCTTAGCGCAAATAGGCTGTAAGGCGGCCATTATCATGGCAAGCGACATAGGCCATGAGAGTTATGACCACAGCGGCAAGCCTAGTGATAACGAAGATAACGGCGATAACACCAATCAAACCAATGCCTCTATTGCCGATATTGTGAATGTAGCTAAACGCTACAACATGCGCATTTTAGGCCCCAATAGCTTAGGGATTATTCTGCCCTACCTAGGTCTTAATGCCAGCGTTGCCCACGCGCAGGCCAATAAAGGCAACATAGCTTTTGTGTCGCAATCATCCGCCATAGGTACCACAGTTTTAGACTGGGCTAATCATAAGAACATCGGCTTTAGTGCGTTTATCTCATTAGGGGATACATGTGATATTGATGTAGGCGAATTACTGGATTACTTAGCCCGCGATTCCGCTACCCATGCTGTGATGCTGTATATAGATTCAGTCAAAAATAAACAGCGCTTTATATCCGCTGCCAGAGCCTGCGCTAAACATAAACCTATCTTAGTGATTAAATCAGGGCGCAGCGTTGAAGGCGCAGCCGCCGCAAGACGCCACACCGGCGGACCGATTGGTTATGACATTGTCTATGACGCCGTGTTTCGCCGCGCCGGTATGCTAAGGGTCTTGGACTTACCTGAGTTATTTGCCGCCGTTGAAAGCTTAATTCACCCAAATAGATTGCGCGGCGAGCGTTTAGCCATTATCAGTAATGGCGGTGGCCCTGCGATTTTGGCGCTCGATAGCTTAATTTTACGCGGCGGTAAGCCCGCGGAATTAAGTGATGAATGCATCAATCAACTGAATGCGATTTTACCGGCAAATTGGTCGCGCCATAATCCCATCGATATTGGCGGCGATGCCGATGCCAAGCGCTATATCAATACCCTAAGGGTAATGCTTGATTTACAACTGGCTGATGCCATTTTGCTCCTGCACTCGCCTTCGGCCTTAAACCAAAGCACTGAGATAGCCAATGCGGTGGTGAGCTTGCTGGCAAGTCACCCCAATAGCCATAAAGTCAGTATTTTAACTAATTGGTCAGGGGAAGATGCCGCCTTTCAAGCCCGTAAGATTTTCACTAAAGCAGGCATTCCCACCTATCGCACTCCAGAAGGCGCGGTTGGTTCATTAATGCATTTGGTGGAATTTAGGCGTAACCAAAAGTTGCTGCAAGAAGTGCCGCAATCCATTCCTGAAAACATTCCAACCCGCATTCAAGATGCTAGAGACATCATCACCGCCGCGCAGCAAGCGGGCAAACTTAACCTAGAAACCCATGATGCCACTGGCATATTAGCGGCCTACGGTATAGATACCATTACTACCTTAGCGGCCAGTGATGTCGATATGGCCTGCCAACATGCGCAAACCATCGGTTTTCCGGTAGCCCTAAAAATTCAATCGCCGCAAATCATGTATAAATCTGATGTGCAAGGCGTCATGCTAAACCTTAATTCCAGCGATGAAGTGCGCCAAGCGGCAGACGCCATGCAAGCGCGTGTAAAAGCCATAGACAGTAATGCCAATATTGATGGGCTGTTAGTGCAAAAAATGGCGCTCACCGCGGGCGCGCAAGAACTGCGCTTAGCTGTGATTACCGACCCCATTTTTGGCCCTGCTATTTGTCTTGGTGAAGGTGGCTCAGAATGGTCACCCACCCGCGATGCCACTGTCGCTTTGCCGCCACTGAATATGGCATTAGCGAGATACATGGTCATTCAGGCATTAAAGACCAATAAGCTGCGCGATAGGCACTTACCGCTCGGGTTAGATAGGCAAGCATTATGTGTATTGCTCACCAAAATCTCGCTTTTGATCATTGATTGCCCGCAAATTGAATCCCTTGATCTCAATCCCGTGTTAGCGGCTGGCAAACAGATCACCGCCTTAGATGTGTTAATCAAGCTCTATCCACAAGCAAACACCCCAATAGAGCCCCTAGCCATTCAGCCATATCCAAAAGAATTAGAGCAATGGCACACCTTAAAAAATGGCCGGCGCGTGATGTTACGGCCGATATTGCCAGAAGATGAACCTAAGCATTTAATCTTTGATAATTCCTTGTCGGCAGAAGATAGATATAAGCGCTATTTTGGCGTACGCGCCGCCATGACCCATGAAGAAATGGCCGTATTTACCCAAATTGATTACGCCCGCGAAATGGCCTTTATCGCCATAGATACCGACGAGCATGGGGAGGAAATTACCTTAGGTGCGGTGCGAGCCTCCATCGACCCTGATAATACCGATGCCGAATTTGCCATGGCAGTGCGCAGTGATTATCAAGGCTTAGGCATAGGCCGCTTATTGCTAGAAAAGTTAATTGTGTTTTTCACTAATAAGCAAACCAAGAGTATCAGCGGCTATACCATGATAGAAAATCGCAACATGGCTAACCTCGCCAAAAGTTTAGGCTTTAGCGTGACCTTTGATTTAGAAGACAGGCTCATTCATATGCATAAGCCACTGAGTGATTAGTGGCTTATATTGTTGCGTCAATAATTGAGCAAGAGACTCTGTGAGTGAGCGACTGAAGGTCACCATATGAGTCTTTTTTGTTTATTACTTTCAATAACATACACTTACATCACATATTAAACCTCCTACATCATGTCTAGACATTACTAAATAGCTATCAGCTGCTGGTTGTAAAACACCATCTCAATAAGACATCGACTCTTTCGTTACTGAACTCATTTTGCACTGGTTGAATTATATGAAAAATCGAAAAATCCAGTGTTCAAGCAGTAAGCTATTGATGAAATTTTACTTAGATGGAGAATAAATGTTTTGATCAAATAATTGCTTATAAGTTATTACTAACAATAGCAATTTTGTTTTTCATACATATACTAGCTCCCATTCAAAAAATTTCACGGGAAGGGGTAATATGAGTGTGAAGTGGCATAGTTAATTTGGCCATCCATTAAGAAACAAATATTATGCTTAGGGCGTATACATTGGGTGGCAAAATGACGAATAAAACACGAGCAACATATACTGCTGCAATTAAGCTTGAAACCGCACAGCTTGTGCTTGATCAAGGTTATACACAAGAGGAAGCAGCAAAAGCCATGGGCGTTGGCAAATCAACTGTCAGTAAGTGGGTGTCACAGTTAAAACTTGAGCGTCGAGGCATAGCTCCCAATGCCTCGCCAATGACATCTGAGCAGATTGAAATTCGTGAGCTAAAGAAAAAAATCGCGCGCATTGAAATGGAAAAAGACATATTAAAAAAGGCTACCGCTCTCTTGATGTCGGACTCGCTGAACAGTTCTCGATAATCGAGAAAATCCATCAAGCAGGGCGTTATCCTATCTCAGTTTCATGTGATGTATTTGGAGTTCACCGTAGCAGTTATCGTTACTGGCTTAAGCGCGATAGAA
The DNA here is from genome assembly GCF_006494715.1 of Shewanella sp. SNU WT4. NCBI lineage: Bacteria > Pseudomonadati > Pseudomonadota > Gammaproteobacteria > Alteromonadales > Shewanellaceae > Shewanella > Shewanella sp. SNU WT4. The sequence continues at coordinate 2,247,267 of NZ_CP041151.1, read as the reverse complement.
CAATGAACACAGCACAAGTTCTCTTGGAAACAAAGGTTAAGGATATACACGAGCAAAGTGAAGGCTCTGCAGGAGCCAGAACTATTGCAACCATAGCGACAACGCAAGATGTGCAATTAAGTCGCTATCGAGCAGGCCGCTTGATGAAAAAGTTAGGACTGGTGAGTTGCCAGCAGCCACAGCATCGCTATAAAAAATCAGGAAATGAATACACAGACATCCCCAATTTACTCAATAGACAATTTGATGTTGTTGAGCCAAATACGGTTTGGTGTGGCGATGTAACCTACGGTATGCCCGGAGTTCAGCACTAGCATGGAATGCTTTAACGAACCACGAGTCTATCTGAAATACATGAACACTACGGCAGGAGCTACATTGTTTATGGCACTATCTGGTTGTGCAGATAGTTGAGTCTGAGCGGCAGTGACTTATCGTATGCTGATAAGGTGATGTAACTCGCTGACAACGGGGAGTGAGGCGAATTCGTTAAGCCAAGATGCTCCTCTAGACTAAGTATTGGACGGATGAAGAACATGAACCGGTTAACCCGCATCTATGGGCTGAAACGTCGCCATTGCCTACACGAATTAACAGGCAATATGGTGCTGCAATAGTGCTAAACGTATGGGCACTATTGCCGAATTAATGAGTAATAAATATGTACTTATTAATGGATAAACGTTAAATCACAATTCTGCGTTTAAGCATCATCACCTTACAGTACGATAAGGTCAAAGACTGCGATCGGCATCCACCCCAATATGTTTGAGTTCAGGTAGATAAACCGGGGAAGGTTTGTTTTGAATGCTAAGGGAGCATGACCCTGATGACAAACAAGCTGGCGGAGTGTTCGTAGTAGTCTGAGATGGGGAAAGCCCATTACATGGCGAAGGGACACAGTTTAATTGATTTGCGTCAGCAAATTACCTGACCTTAATGAAGTGAAGACCTTTGATAATCAGCGAACAGCAACGTAAATTAGCAACATGGACAGCAACCGATAAAACGCGTCGCGTTAATCGACTGCTGCGCCTTATCAGTCACCCGCATTGGCTTCGCCAAGCGGCTGAAGTAACGCTTTCTTCAAAAGGTGCTAAAACGCCTGGTGTTGATGGAATAACAAAGATTCATATACAGGCTTATTTGGCTGGTTATCTTGATGAGATCAGAGATGATCTGCTGTCAGGTAACTATCAACCGATGCCTGCTAGACGGATCTATATTCCCAAGGCCAATGGAAAGCTACGTCCTTTAGGTATACCAACGCTTAGGGATAGAATAGTTCAACGTGCCATGCTCATGGCAATGGAGCCGATATGGGAAAATGATTTTCATTCGTTGTCCTATGGCTTTAGACCAGAGCGCAGTGTCCATCACGCCATTCGCACGGTTAAACTACAAATGACCGAATCCAATGAGCCTCGAGGTCGCTGGATAATTGAAGGAGACTTATCAAGCTATTTTGATACAGTTCACCATCGATTATTGATGAAATGTGTTCGTAAACGGATCAACTGCCGTCGATTTAATGATTTGCTTTGGCGCTTCATTAAAGCTGGACACATTGAACGTAACCTATTTTGTGCAACAAGCGAAGGCGTACCACAAGGTGGTGTAATTTCTCCGTTATTGTCAAACATAATGCTTAATGAGTTCGATCAATATTTGGATAAATGTTACTTGAGCAAGAAAGCCCGTAAAGACCGCTGGTACTGGAACCACAGTATCAAAATCAAGCGAAAACCTGCGGTTGAGGAAAACAGACAATGGAAACCTGCCGTTGCTTATTGCCGTTATGCTGATGACTTTCTAGTGATTGTCAAAGGCAATAAACAACAAGCAGAGGCAATTTGTGACCAATGTCGACACTTCCTAGAAGGTAAGCTGCAACTCACGTTAAATATGGATAAAACTCATATTACACATGTGAATGACGGTTTTATATTTCTCGGACATAGGATCATTCGAAAGCGTGGACCTAAGGGAAATATGCGAGTGGTGACTGGTATTCCAAACGGTAAAGCCAAAGCATTTTCTCATTCATTGAGTCAGGCTTTATCAGGGGATCATAGCTGTAGCAAGATAGACAAAGTGGAACAACTCAATCGCAAACTTAAGGGTTGGGCACAATTTTATCGACATACTGATTACACCGCGAAAGTTTACAGCAAAATTGATCGTATTATTTTCTGGAAACTCGCTAAGTGGTTGGCTAGAAAATATCGTTGTTCTATTAAATCGTTAATGATGACATGGATCAAACGTCCAACACCAAATCAGGCAACGACATGGGTGTTATTTGGTAAAAGCAATCGTGGAAATTTATGTGGCGCGTCACTATTTAGATTAGTGAGTAGCCCTAAATTACCCTTTAGATGGCGATCACCAGAAGCAAACTCCTACCTCAGAGATGAAATTAGAAATACTGTCATGTCTCGCTATAGCGATGTTGCCATGGCTGTTAGCCACAATTAAGCGGAGAGCCGTATGCGCTGAAAGGTGCACGTACGGTTCGGAGAGGAGAAGCAGAGAAATAGTTCGACTACGCTCTGCCTCTTACTCTACTTTGGACTGGCAACCGTTGGGCCTACTTGGCAGTTGTTTTAGATTTATTTGGCCGCAAGGTTATCGGCTGGGCTATGTCGTATTCACCGGATACCACATTGACATTAAAGGCGCTGGATATGGCGTATGAGTGCCGTGGTCGCCCGCAAGGATTGATATTCCATAGCGATCAAGGTAGCCATTATACAAGCCGAAAATACCGACAGCGCTTATGGCGCTATCGCATAACACAAAGCTTATCTCGACGTGGAAATTGCTGGGATAACGCCCCAATGGAGCGATTTTTCAGAAGTCTTAAGGTGGAATGGATACCAACTGCAGGATACCGCAGCTTTATTGAAGCAAAGCATCACATCAATGATTACATCATTAGATATTACAACAACGTTAGGCCACATCATTACAATGCAGGTCTAACACCAAATGAATCTGAGCAAAGATATGCATTAGATTCTAAGTTAGTGGCCAATAAAACTTGACCACTTCATTTCGCCTCTTACGCAATTGCGACCGGAATGCTTGGCTTGATAGAGGGCTTGATCGGCGCGGGCAAAACAGGCGTCGTTATCATCGCTAATATCAGCTTGAGATACGCCGATAGACACAGTCACATGTCCGATAGATTCCCTATCTTTACCGACACTTAAGGCTTTGGCGCTGATACGTTGACACAAACTTTCAGCCACAATTAACGCCGATTTATAATCGGTATTGGCCAAGATAACCGCAAATTCTTCACCGCCAAAGCGGCTAACAAAATCCTCGCCCCTAACGGCTGACTTAAGCATTTTTGCAATATAAGACAACACCTTATCGCCCACTTGATGACCATGACTGTCGTTGATTTTCTTAAAAAAATCCACATCTATGACTAGCATAGAGAAATTAACGCCATGCTTTTTATGATTATTTAGGCACATAGCCATATGGCTTTCAAGGGCGCGGCGATTATGTAAGGAGGTTAATGCATCGGTGAGGCTCGCTTGTTCTAAGTGGCTCATTTCTGATTTGAGTGACGACACTTCCTCACGCATCTCTGTCAAATTGGCCTGCAAAGTAGCATTGGCAGTCACGACTTCATTGACATGGCCTAACAGCTCAGTGACCATGTCATTGAGTGACTCGACTGAGGCAGCCGCTTGCATTTTTTCGCTGTATTTAGTCAGCACCTGACCGAAATGACGATTGCCCGAATAGGCCTTAGTGATGGACTGCATCAAGGCCGTGATGATTTGCTCGGTGACTTCATGGGTTTTGACTAAAGCGTCGGTGGGCTGTTCTTCAATAAACTGCTGAAACAGTCTGTTATTAATCTCTTCGGTAAAAGTGAGGTCATTATTGACATAATGATTCACCGCAGTAATTAGCTCTCGGTTTTTACCAGAAAAATATTCATACCAAACCGCATAATTTCTTGGGGTAATTGGAATGCTGAGACTTGTCATTTGCGGTATCACCTGTCGCAACAGTGTGGTCGCATTATCATTATTATTGGCAATAGCATTCAGTGGCATGTTCAAGTCCTGTTGATCAATTCATCCCTGCTAGGCAAGCATGACCCCATGCTTGCCTTAGTTAAATCTTAGTTGTTACTGCCGACATACCGCAAGCATATCTTGTGCGGGTTGGTAGGCTTCACTGCTGATATTAAATAACCCTAACAGAGTATCAAACAGATTGTCATGAGAAAAATGACCTGTTTTAGCTTGCTCTTCTATACAGGCTAACGATAAATGATTCTCCTGCAAAAATGCCTTGGAAAACCAGGTTAACAAGGGAATGTGAGTTTGCTCTTTGGGCGCCACCGCATAAGGGGTGCCATGTAAATATAAGCCCATTTCCCCGAGGGATTCACCGTGATCAGATAAGTACAGCATGGCGGTGTCGTAACCTTTAACGGTTTCAAGCCGTTTGATCACTTCACTTAAAATGTAATCGGTATACACCAAGGTATTATCATAGGTATTGACCAAGGCTTCATGCTCACAGTTCTGAATATCACTGCGCTGGCAATCTGGGGTGAAATGGCGCTGCGCCTCAGGGTAGCGCTGATAATACGTTGGCCCATGGCTACCCATGATATGTAACACTATCAAAGTATTATTATCTGTGAGTTCAGTTAAGGCGTTATCGAGGGCATTGACTAACACTTGATCAAGACAACTGGTGCCATTACATAAGGCAGGATCGCTATCCAGCGAAATAGTCACACGCTTCACTCGGCTACATACGCCCTTGCAACCACTGTCGTTATCCATCCACAGCACATTGACGCCAGCATGGTCTAATACATCAATCACATTGTCCTGGGCTTTGGCTTTACGGGCGTTGTATTGCTCGCGGTTAAAGCGCGAGAACATGCAAGGTAAAGATACCGCCGTTGCTGTGCCGCAAGAGCTGACATCGGCAAACACTTGTAATGGGTATTTGGCGGTATAAGGGTTAGTGTTTTGGCTGTAACCGTAATAGGCAGAGTTTTGCGCTCTGGCAGTTTCGCCGACCACCAGCACCATTAAATTCGGCGTCGCTTTAGTCGAAGTTACTTTGGCATCGACACCGAGTTGGGTGTAAGGCAAAGGCGTTTCGATATAAGTACGATTGATATACTTAGCGAGTGAGCCAATAAAGTAAGTTGGTACCACTAAACGCTTAATTTCATCGTTATTGCGACCAAAGGCCAGGTAACTTTTCATAAAGCACGCCGCAATTAAGCCAATAATCACCAGCAAACTCAGCATAAATATTGCTCTGTGCTTCACTGCGGTTTTTATGGGTTGAACAGTAAATTTAAGCTTCCAAATTAGATAGGCAGGTAATACTCCCGATAACGCAAAAGCCAGCATGGATGCGAGATTAAAGTACATAGATGCTTCAGCAGGATTAGTCTGAAAAATATTTTCCATCATGCCGTAATCAAACACTACCCCTAATTTCCAGCCAGCAAAAAAGACGATGGAGGATAATAAGGTTAACGGAATAAAGATGATTTTAAGTAAAGGTCGAGGACTCACTAGGCTAAAAATAAAGGCGAGCGCCGCCCATAAAAAAATAGGTAAAGATACGACAAACCACAGGCTAAATTGGCCTTGTTTTTCTAAGCCGTGTTGGACAAATATCCACAATGGCAGATTAAATACGGCGACATAATATAAGGCAAGAATCGCCAAAAAACGTACTGGGGGTATTGTTGTTATTTTCGACAAGAGTCACTCCAAGACCAAACTTTAAATGTTAATAATTTGAAACAGTTGAAATCTAGTGCAATTGACTAGGCTAATCAATGAAATCTGGAGAGATATTAATCTTGTAAAACAAGTTTAATCTCAAGCTATGCTGTTGATAATCTTCAAGGTCAACATGCGTACCATTGAGTTGTAAAGCTAACTTAGGCATCACACTGTCTCTATTTGAAACTTCTCTTTATCCAGCGGCAAAAATCCGTAAAATGCAGTCCTTACTCTTTGTTAGCCATAACAAGCCAACTGCCTTGTTACACCTATTTTCGGAAATTTAATCTATGGATCTTGCAATTGTGTTAGTCGAACCTGCGAGGGCTGGCAATATTGGTGCCGCGGCTCGTGCGATAAAAACCATGGGATTCTCACGATTAATCATTATCAATTCTGAGCAGCATTTACAACCCGAAGCTCAGTGGTTAGCCCATGGCGCTCAAGACATACTCGAAAGTATTGAAGTGGCCCCAAGTTTAGAATCCATTCGCGCTGAATTTGATTTATTAATAGCAACGACTGCAAGAGAGCGCGGCCAAAGCCGAACCTATTTAACCCCAGAGCAATTGGCCAGCGAGCTTGAGCTATTTCCTACCTCCTCGGCTGCTTTAGTTTTTGGCCGCGAATCATCGGGTTTAACCAATCAAGAGTTGCAATTGTGTGATCGCTTCTCCTACGTGCCGCTTGCCAATGATTATCCATCACTTAATTTAGCCCAAGCGGTAATGGTCTATAGCTACGCCTTATCGCAAGTGAGCCGCATGATAGGATTGCAAAGTGTTGAAGCCTCACATGGCTCACTGCAAGCCTTAAAGCAGAAAGGTGAATTGTTACTGGATAAGCTTACTGTAACTGAGCAAGATAAATTGCATCCGTGGTTACTTGATCATCTCAGCAGTTTAGGTCAGCGCGATGTCAATATGGCGCACCAGTTACTTAATGATCTACTCAAGAAGATAAACTAATCGTTAGGCGTTATCTCATTGATAACATCTAAATAAATGGCATAAAAAAAGGCCCTAGCATTGGGCCTTTTTAGTCTCTAATCACTAGCAATGAGTACAGAAGCTACACAGCGAATACAGGTTTACCAAGGTAACGGCTGGCCTTGATAATCAAAGAAGCGGCCATTCATGTCAGCATGATACCCATCAAGCACTTGCTTTAAGCCTTGAGCAGATTCTTCTACCGCAATCAGCGCATTCGGCCCGCCCATATCGGTTTGCACCCAACCAGGATGCAAGGCAATGGATGCAATATTGGCATGTTGCAAATCAATGGCTTGGCTTTTAACCACCGCATTTAATGCCGCTTTTGATGATCGGTACAGATAACCACCACCTGAACTATTGTCCGCTATGCTGCCCATTTTTGATGACATGTTGGCAATAATGGCGCCCTTGGCGGCGGTTAAATGCGGCAAAAATGCTTCAGCCATTTTTTGCGCCGCGATAACATTAACCGCAAATAGCTCTTGCCAAAGATCCGCATCGGTATGGCCAAAACTAACGTTATCCGGTCCATAAATGCCCGCATTATTAATGAGCACATTAACAGGGCTTTGAATATCCTTGGCTAATTGTGCAATCGCGCCGTGACATTTAACATCAAGCTCAACAACTTCTAGGGGATAGTCTTGTGCCAACTGCAACAGTGACGCCGCGCGCTCTGGTGAACGACAAGCCGCTGTGACTTGCCAGCCAGCTCGCAAATAAAGGCGTACTAAACCTAATCCTATGCCTCGATTTGCACCTGTGATCAACAAATGCCGAATTGGAGCTACCATATTATCCCTTAGCAGGAAAAAAGATTTAGTCTGAACTAATACAGCTATAAATCAAGTAATGGTAGTGTTCATAATTCTGTGTCATTTCAGTAAAATATTCAAAAACAGGAATGACACATGACCCAACCTTTTAACTTCGAACAAGCCCTTAAAGATCTGCAGTCAGGTAAAAGCCTCACAGGTAAAGACAGCATTCTTGGTCCACTGATCAAGCAACTCACTGAAGCGGCTCTCCAGGCTGAGCTTGAGCAGCATTTAGCGCATGATCCTCTGCCTAATCGTAAAAATGGCAAAAACCCTAAGACCATTAAGCATCCGTCCGGTAACTTTGAGTTAGACACCCCTAGAGACCGCAATGGCACTTTTGAACCTCAGTTTATTAAGAAAAATCAAACTACGCTAACCGATGAAATCGAACGTAAAGTGTTATCGATGTTCAGTATAGGTATGAGCTATCGCGATATTAATCAACATGTTGAAGATATGTATGGGATCAATGTGTCTAACGCAACCGTCAGTGCTATCACTGATAAACTCATCCCCGAACTTAAAGCGTGGCAACAGCGCCCATTAGATAGCCATTATCCTATCGTTTGGCTTGATGCGATACATTATAAAGTCAAAGAGGATGGGCGTTACGTCAGTAAAGCCGTTTACACATTGTTAGCGCTTAATATGAAAGGAAAAAAGGAAATTTTAGGGCTTCATTTATCCGAAAATGAAGGCGCTAATTACTGGCTATCAGTACTGACCGATCTTAATAATCGTGGTGTAAAAGATATTCTTATCGCCTGTGTTGACGGCTTGACCGGTTTCCCTGAGGCGATAGCCAGTATCTTCCCTAATACGGAAACACAGCTATGTGTTATCCACCAGATCCGCAACTCAATGAAGTATGTCGCCTCAAAACATCAGAAAGCGTTTATGGCTGATTTAAAGCCTGTGTATCGAGCCGTGAGTAAAGAAGCCGCAGAGATGGCATTAGACGAACTGGAGGCCAAATGGGGTGATGCTTATCCGCTGGTAATCAACTCTTGGCGTCGCAAATGGCATAATTTGTCCCATTATTTTAGGTACCCAGAACATATCAGGAAAGTGATTTACACGACCAATGCCGTTGAGGCGGTACATCGCCAATTTAGAAAGCTCACCAAAACCAAAGGTGCTTTTCCTAATGAAAATAGCTTGTTGAAGCTACTTTATGCAGGCATATTAAACGCCTCAGATAAATGGACCATGCCAATCCACAATTGGAGCCTTTGTTTATCTCAGTTAGCGATTTATTTTGAAGGGCGTTTAGATAGCGTGCTAGAAATTTAAAAATTAGCCTGACACAGAATTTTGAACGCCCTCCAAGTAATTACTGCCTAGCTAAATATTGATTAATTAGCTTTGATAACCTTTCATGCAGTTTTTCTTCAAAATCATCAAGTTCATAATGATGCAACTCTAAGTAACGCTCGGCTTGGGCGGAAGTTAATACTTTATTGTTGAGTAAATATTGTAATTCAGGCAATGATTTATCATACCTTGGCGTAAATTGCCACAGTGCAATGTTTGAGCTCATTTGTGGAATGGCGCGATTGGCTAGCAAACAAAACTCTTCAATATGATCAATACCATTAGGGCCTAAACAACCGGGTTCAACGCGACACAATACTGACAACGGTCCTTGATTTTGATCTTGCGGTAGCACATTGGCTGACATAGTTAACTCCTTGTTTAAGTTGCCTGGGGCGCAGCTAAAATCCTCAACTACTCATAAAGTATAAACAGCTAATTGGCATCTGCCATTAATCAAGTTCAATAGCATTAACTTCTACCGATAACAAATTATCGATAGCATCATCAAAACTATCAAACTGATAGCTCACCATATAGCTTTTAAGCTTTTCGATAATATCTTTACTGACTTCAATATGCCCTTTCTTCTGGCGCTTTTTAATCTGTGATAATTCGCGGCGCACCATTCGCCAACCAAGATCGCTAAAGTATTGATTCAGTAATAAGTTAACTTGCGCTAACGCGGCATGTTGCTGCTCATCACCTTGGCGTCTGAGTTCGAGTAACGATTTCATCAACTCATTTAAGTTGGCATACAGAGGTAAGCCACTTAATGATTGCTCATTGGTTAACGTAAATTCAAACCATTCTGGCTTACGACGATAATAGTCTTTGGTCATGTAGCGATACATTAACGGCAAGGCAAATGGGATTTCATCCCAAAGCACTAATAATAACTTTCGACCAGCCTTTGGCGCTTCGCCGTGATACTGCCAATCCATATTCACCTTTGTATGGTTATACCATTTAACGCTGGATTATGTTCTACTTAGCTGGTCTAAGCAAGTTTGTATTTGAAATCCTTACGTTTTTATATGCTCGCTTCATTAATTTTAAGACAAGCTTACTCTGCGCTGCTATTTATACGTAAAGGTTTATGCTTATATAGATAAGATCAAATTGATACCAGTCCCACAACCACTTTTGCCCCAGCGCAAATAACAGGAATCAAGTATGCAACTTGCACGTTCCAATAATGCTATCCGCTTTATTTTGCCTTTGCTGGTGGTCATGGTGCTGTTTTCAGCCTTGTTCTATTTAGTGGGCTGGCATAAAAACCGCCAAGTGATCTTGCTTGAATATCAGCAACTCTTTAATAGCACGTATCAAATTCTCTCTGAAGCCCAACAAATTGCGGCCTTACCTAATGGCACAGGCACCATAACGCTAAAGGGGCAGGAATATAGTTTCTATCGAGGAAACCCAACGCCATTGTCGTTATTGACGGCCATGAATATTCCTATGAATGGCTTAAGCAAAAATAGCGATGGCTCGCTGAGCTGCGGCGATTTAACCCAAGCCAATGAAGTGTGTTTTATTCCACTGGCCGATAGCATGACCTTGGCCTTAGCTGGCAGCGGCCCCCATGCGCATGCAGTGATTTTTCCGACAGAAATGAAAGATAATGCCTGGTGGCAAGAATGTATGTTGATTTACGCCCAAACCAATATTGAAGCCCCTATCACCACCAATACAACCACCACAAATATATCCACCAATATTGAAGCTAAGGTGGATGCGACTTCAGCGGCGGCTTTACAGCCCAAAACTAATGAACCGCTCACCTTTGCTACGACTATTTACGATCATGGTTGTTAATGGTGTCCGCCCGCAACATACCAAATCTGCAGGGCGCACAATCAACATAAAAAACCATTAACACCAGAGAGTGCTAATGGCATTGTCAGGCTGATAATGCCAAGCCACTTGCGCTTGAAACAGTTCTGCCGTGGCTAAAGCATCGGTTAAGGCATGATGCTGCTGATATCTAGGTAAGTGATAACGCTCGCGGCTATCCATTAAGCGCAATGACACTCTATTGTTCGTCTGCCAAAAACGCCACCAGCAAGGCGCCGGCGGTGGATTAATTAAGGCTTCAAGTTCCATAGTATCAATCACAGGGAAACGCACGCCCTCACCTAAACGCAGCTGCAGCGCTTGGTCTAAGAACTCCCTTTCTATGCTGCGATAATGCACCACCACAATTTTGGATTGAATGACTTGCAGCACTTCAGCATAAATATCTTGTAAATCAGGAGCATTGCCGATTTCATTATGGGTAATGCCATGCACTATCACTGACTCATGATCTAAAGGCACTTGTGGTTTAAGTAACCAATGCTGCGCCTTTGCTAATGCAATACCGCGTAAAGTAAAGGGTACTAAGCCAATGCTAACAATATCATCGTTACTGGGGGAGAGCCCTGTGGTTTCAAAATCCATGGCCACAAAATCTACATCGGCTAAATGACTGCTACTTGGCACGCATCCCGCGGCAAAAAAATCGCCAATGGGCAGATGTTGCGTTTGCATCGCTCGCGCCTGGTAATACTCATCCCAACTGCTGGCTACCTTAATAGTCATAGTTAAAGACTTCGATTGGGCTGATAGCGAAACTTTAAGAACTTTTGCGCGTGAGATAATACTTGAAAGGCATCCTTTAAGGTGCGGCGCTCAAATTCTGACAAGTTATCTGGCAACACATCATTATTTAACTCTTCGCCGCTGCGAATGGCTAACGCTTGTTGGCGAATTCTCACCAGTGAAATGCATTCCATTGCCGCGCGTAAATCCTCTCCTCGCCCTTTGGGTAAAATACCAGCGCTAATAATGTCATCTAAGCGATCAAACGAGTTTTGTGCGCGCGAGCCAACGGCTAATGCATGCACGCGAATAAGATCGGCTAAAGGCGCAGTGCCACGGCGTTTAAGATTAATAATATTGCGATGGCGACCATCTTGCTCCATTACAAATCCCCTAAAAAACCCTAACGGCGGGGTGCGATTTAAGGCGTTATACGCCATAGCCGCCAAAAAGCGATTATTGCGTTTTGCCCGGCGGCTAATCACGCTATTAAGCTCATCGACCCAATCTTGCCTGCCGTACACGCAATCTAGGTCGAAAAAGATATTGGCATCTAACAAGGAGGCATGGCTTGGGTTATCTATCCACAGGCAAAAGCGACTTTCCCATTGTGCTAAAGTCATTTGCCATTTGGGATTGGTGGCCATAATGCCGCCGCGGCAATAACTAAAGCCGCATTGACTCATGCCATCACTCACAAATTGTGCCAATTGATTAAAATAGAGACGTTGTGAATCACTAATATCATCGGCCAGAATTATCGCATGATCTTGATCTGTCACAGGTAACTGTTCATCACGCGCCATAGAACCTAAGATCATAAATGCAAAAGGCGCCGGGGCGCAGCCATGCTCTTGCTCAAATAAATCAATCAGTTTTTGTATGACGTTGCGCCCAATCACCGCCATGGCGCTACCTATCATGTGTGAATTGGCAGCTTGTTCCACTAAGCGGCTAAAACATTCCAACATGAGTGGCCGCATTTCTGCTAACTCATCGCGGCTTTGCCGCTGCCAAATAGATTGCACCAGTAACAAGCTTGACTGCGACTCGTAACGCACTAAGTCCGACATTGCCAGAATGCCTATGGTGCGCCGCGCTTTCACTATGGGTAAATACTTGAGCTTATATTTAAGCATGATCATCATGGCTTCAAATACATAAGCGTTACTATCTACTTGCACAAGTCCTGTGGTCATTATGGTGTCAACCGCAAGGCTTGAGTCTATGCCAGCAGCCACCACCTGAGTTCTGAAGTCTTTATCTGTGATCATGCCAATCACTTGGTCATCATTATCGGCATCACTGATTGGTTTATCCGGATCGGTTATCAATAAACACGACACATCTTGGGCCGCCATTAATTGCGCGGCGCAGGTGATGGAATCCGTGCGGGTTAAGGTCACTAATTCACGCGTGATTAAGCTTTTTACCTTAACACCGGTAAAACTATTTTCTTCAAATTTGGACACGGCTTGCTGCAAGCGTATTCGACTTTCTATCTCAACAAAACTAGCAAATTCAGCGTCATGTTTAAGTAACCAGTCAAACATGCCAGCATCAATGCAATAGAGTAAGCAGTCTTCTTTCGCTGTTGCCGGCATTTTTACCCTATGGTTGAGTAATAAGCCCTTTTGCCCAAAAATATCACCACTGGCGAGCCTATGCTGTAACTTGCCGCTATTGCGATACAGCTCAACCACGCCTGAGCGCACCATGTATAAATGGTGAATTTCTTGGTCAAGCTCAAGGATCACTGAACCTTGGCGATGATATTGCACTTCTACATGCTGAGATATTTCAGCAATGATCTCGGTTGATAAATGATCAAACGGGGCAAACTGGCAGATAAAATCTGCAACTTCAGCGATTTCAACAGTCACGGTTATGTCCTAACCTTGGGCAGTTTAGATGTAGGAGGTGTTATTTTTGTTATCTCTTGCGGTGGCCGAGGCTCACTCATTAATCCCTTGATAAGAGATACACAAGCGACCAGTAATACCAAGGCAAAAGGTAAGCCCGCCGATACTGTCATGGCCTGTAATCCCGCCAGACCGCCACCTAAAATTAAGGCGATGGCGACTAAGCCCTGAAAACTGCACCAAAATACCCGCTGCGCTCGCGGCGCATCCGTTTTGCCACCTGCCGCTATGGTATCTATCACTAGCGAACCTGAATCTGCTGACGTCACAAAGAAAATCACCACTAAAATAATTGCAATAACAGAGGTGATATTGGCTAACGGCAAGGCATCTAACATGGTAAAGAGCTGAAGCGGCAATTCAGCGCTCACTAAGCGCTTAACATCATGATTAACCACTAAATCAATGGCAGTATTACCAAAGACAGTCATCCACAATACGCAGGCACTTGATGGGATAAGCAAGACGCAGGTGACAAACTCCCTAACGCTGCGACCACGCGATACCCGCGCAATAAACATGGCGACAAAAGGCGACCAAGAGATCCACCACGCCCAATAAAAGGCAGTCCAGCTATGGATAAAACCTAAATCATCACGCGCAAATGGCATGGATAAGTCAGGTAAATAGGTTAAATACGCGCCTAAGTTTTCAAAGAAACCTGTGGCTATGGCAAGGGTTGGCCCCACAGCAATGACGAACACTAACAATAAGGCAGCCAGACCCATGTTAATTTCAGATAAACGCTTAACGCCGGCGTTTAATCCAGCCCACACGGATGCCAGAGCTAAGCCTGTGATTAAAAACACTAATACAATTTGTGTTTTTACCCCAAGCGGCACATCAAACAAATAATGTAAGCCCGCGGCAGCTTGCGAGGCGCCAAAGCCAAGGGATGTTGCCAGCCCAAATAAGGTCGCGACTACCGCAAGAATATCTATGATATGCCCAGGCCAGCCCCACACTCGCTCGCCGAGCAAAGGGTAAAAAATTGAGCGGATAGTAAGAGGTAAGCCTTTGTTAAAGCTAAAAATAGCCAAACTTAAGCCGAGCATGGAATAAATGGCCCAAGGATGTAAGCCCCAGTGCAAAATGGTGGCCGCCATGGCTAACTGTTGCGCTTGCTGGCTATCGCCCAGCGCGCCCGCTAACGGCGCAAAATCAGTTCTTACGCCTGCGCTAATTGTTTGCCCCGCTACAGCACTATTAAAGTGACTGATAGGTTCAGCCACGCCAAAAAACATTAAGCCTATGCCCATGCCCGCGGCGAATAACATACAAAACCAGGTTAAGTAGCCATAATCTGGCAAAGCTTCAGTGCCACCAATGCGCACTCGCCCTAGTGGCGAAAAGATAAGGCCTAAACAGACCAGTAAGATGATGTTGGCGGTTGAGAGAAAGAACCAATCTAAATTCGAGGTGATCCACTGCCGTATAAAGGTAAACCCTGGCTCAACGGTGGACTGGAATACTAAGGTGATGATGACCACCACTAAACTTAACAAGGCGGAGATGATAAAAACACGATTATGAAAATCTAAACCGAAGGGACCCACTGTGAGTGCGATATTATCTTGACCAATACGGTAGTCCGTATCTATGGGATTAACGTCACCATCCGGTGACATGATTTCTTCAAGACTCTTATCTGACAAAAATTACTCCTTTAGAAAAGACAATCGCCGTAGCGACTGTCATTATCAAAAAGGTAGATTACATCAAACTAACGACCATGACTGTGAGCTTGATCACCCTAAAGCTGAGCGTTAGGTTAATGTTACTTTATTAATTTTCATCAAGCTTGTTGCTAAAGCTTACTGTGGGTTGTGATTTGAGCTTGCTGATAGCTCAGTTCAAAGTTAGCCACATACTCACTAAAAGGCGTCAGGCTATCTTTAGGGCGACGATTGCGCCCAAGCAGCGAGGCTTCCACAAACAATTCAAACCACGCATTCATGGCTAAGGCATTAGCCGCTTCGTCCATGGCATCTAACACCATAACAGCCACTTCTGCAGTGCCAAACTGAAAATCATGCTGCCCTTTACGTAAGGCATAACGAGCCAGTTGATTAGCATCGAACGAAAGCAACGGTAATCCATGCAGATACGGGCTCTTACGATACATTTTAACCGCTTCGCGCCAACTGCCATCAAGCATAATAAAAAGTGGACGTTTGCCATTTAAGCTTGGCATATCAATGCGATTGACTATGGTTTGGCCCTTATCGGCATATTCGCCCGGAAAAACCACATAAGCTTGATAAGCGGGATCATTTATCAATGCCAGTATTTTGGGGTCTATCTCAGTTCGTGACCATAAAAATGCGTGAGTCTCTGGAATTAAGTCAGCAATCAAACGCCCAGAATTAGTTGGCTTTAACACTTCACCGTCATACATAAGCAGCATAAATGATGCTTGACTAGATAAGGGCTTACGTAACGCACAAGTACAATAAGTCACTGATAACAAGCACAAAGGACAACGAACTAATTTATGGCCTCGCGCCGCAAATGCCTTAGTCGCAATCGATAAACGATATTGATAGAGATGATGGACTGCATGGGGAATGATTGAGCTGGGCATGTTGAATTCAATGACAAGAAAAGTGCGCTGAGTTTACTCGCTCCAGCTAGTTTCGACAAGCAAACCCATGTGCATTAAGGACTCGCTAGCACCAGTAATACATTACATAGCATTAACCCACAGCTACTCGAGTTAAACCTAAGCAACCTTATATTCACTAAGTGTAAGCTTAAGTTTACGGGCTGTTTATCTACAAAAAACTAATGCCTGCTAGTAAAAAATATACTTGATTAATAAGCCCTGCAGCCCTTGAACTTGTATTTTCAACGGTTAGAATGCGCGAATTATCTCAACCCCATATTATTCGGTGAATTCATGTCTTCCCCCTTGTCGTCCAATGCTCAGCCCGCCATGAGCCAAATTTTAATTATGTTAGTGTTAATGGTGGCCTGCGGACAGATGGCGCAAACCATTTTTGTGCCCGCCCTGCCCTTAATTGGCGACAGTTTGCAAATAGGTGCGTCGGGTTTACAAGCCATTATGGCCAGTTACTTATTGGCCTATGGTTTGTTTCAATTTCTTTATGGCCCAATTTCAGACCGTATTGGCCGTAAACTGCCCCTATTATTCGGCTTAGCCTTATTTGTGGTGGGCGCTATTATTGCGGCCAATAGCCAAACCTTTTGGTTACTGATAGCAGCATCGACCTTGCAAGGCATGGGTACTGCGGCGGCTGGTGCCTTAAGTCGCAGCATTCCACGTGATTATTATTTTGGTGATGAACTCAAAACCTTTAATAGCTATGTCTCTATGGCTGTGGTGTTTTTGCCATTAGTGGCCCCCTTTTTAGGCTCGGTAACTACCACTTATTTTGATTGGCATGCCGTTTATTACTGCTTGGCCGCCTTTGGTACCTTAGTGTGGCTGTGTTTATTGTTTGGTTTTAAAGAATCGTTACCTGAAAATCGCCGTGAAAAGCGCCCTGTATTAGCATCATACGCACTGGTGTTAAACCATAAACCGTTTCGCGGTTATGTGTTGTCCTTGGTCGCTACCTTTGCTGGTATTGCCGCATTTGAAGCCATTGCTGGCGTGTTATATGGTCAGTCATTACAAATGTCACCGCTGTGGGTGAGTCTGTATTTCGTGGCGCCTATTCCTGGTTACTTAGTTGGTGCCTTTATGGCATCAAGAACTAGCTCGATGCGCAAACTGACTAACCGTGGTATCGCCTTACTTGGCGCTGGCGCCTTATTTTTACTTATACCTGGGTTATCTGGCTGGGTTATTGGCTGGACATTATTAGTCGGCTCTGTTCTATTTTTCTGCGGCGCGGGGGTTTTATTCCCAACCTTAACCTCGGCGGCTCTTGAGCCCTTCCCTCGTCAAGCTGGTATTGCGGGCGCTTTGTTAGGGGGATTACAGAACTTTGGCGCCGGATTAGCGGCATTAGCTATGTCACTCGTGCCTATGCATGGACAATTTAGTATTGGTTTACTCTGCGCTGTGATGGTGGTGTTAGTGATTTTGGCATTAACATGGGCCAAAAATTGCGAACAAGATAATCAGATCACTGATGCTAATTTGCTGTAAACGCTAATCTTGCAGCTAAGCCTTTTAGCCATAGTACTTTAGCCATAGTGCATTAGCCATGGCGTATTAGCTAAGCTGCCAACACTAGATGCAGATGATCTAAGCTCGCTCTGATTAAGGGCGAGCTACTTTGATGTCTTGGCTTATCGTTAATTGCTTTGGTTATAGTTAGTTCATTGCTTTAGTCACTTGAGTTGCTTGAGTTACGCCTACACCTCCTCTTCAATGTTTAGATTCATCAAGTTCATCCCTTAAGTAAACCCGCTTGACGTTAGCCATGCTGTTTACATCGAGCAGTCTAACTCCCCCATCAAACTAGTTGTGCAATATTTCTGCAGTCACGCAATGCCATTACACCACGAGCGCCAACATCTTATTAACACCACATTATTCATATTATGAGAACCTGGTTAGCCGCCTTAATTCCAACAAAGTAAAGCTACTTCTTTTCAAACACTTACTCATCAGCTAGTCATCAACAAACGCGCCTTGTTGCTATTTTTTGCACGCTATTAATGAGCGAACGCTCGCCCAAGACTACAACTTAATAACATATGGATTTACGACACTATTATAGAACTGTAAGTTATAAGCGTTAGTTGATTTGGTAATTTATAATGCCTGCCATATTAGTCACCTTAATCCTTAGATTCTCTATACAGATGTAAGTAAATCAAGCCCTTGATGTTAAGGACTGTCATTACTAGCTGTGATAAAGTAACTTTTTGATTAACCAATCCCACAATAGTTACAACCATAATGCTCGGGATAGATTGCCCTTGAAGGAAGTCTTATGACTCTGATATTAAGCTTAGTTTTTTTTGCAGTATTACTTATCGCCTTGGCTAAATACCATAAGCGCAGTCAGTCATTATCTAAATCGGTATTTGTCGGTTTACTGATGGGCGTGATTTATGGCGCTGCCATGCAGGGCTTATTAAGCGCAACCGATATTGAAAGCGCCTTGGAATACATCAACATCATAGCGGCTGGCTATATTAGCTTGCTGAAAATGATCATTATGCCGCTTATTTTAGTGTCGATTATTGGCGCAATTTTAAAAGTGCAAAATGCCTCGTCACTTGGCAAAATTTCGGGCTTAAGTATTGGCGTATTATTAGCGACCACTGCTGTTTCGGCCTTAATTGGGGTTGCCATTGCCAGTCTGTTTCATCTTAATGCCGATGACATAGTTAAAGGCACCCAAGAACTTGCTCGCGGTAATGCGCTAGAGGCAAGCTTAGCTTCAGTATCGACCTTATCTATTGCCGATATGATAGTAAGCTTCTTCCCAGGTAACCCGTTTGCCGATCTCGCTGGCGCAAGACCGACATCTACCATAGCGGTAGTGATATTTGCCATCTTTATGGGATTATCAGCAGTCACTCTCACGCAAACTAAACCTGAATTAGGTAAAAGCTTCACCCATTTTATGGAAGTAGCACAAAACTTAGTCACTGTGATGGTTCGTAAAGTGTTAGCGCTAACCCCTTACGGCGTGCTGGCTTTGATGACTAAAGTACTGGCAAGCTCAGACTTAGCGGCTATTCAAAGTTTAATGACCTTTGTTATCGCTTCTTACGTGGGCCTATTCATCATTTTGGTGATGCACTTAGTGTTAGTCGCTTTAGTTGGCGTAAAACCTTGGGATTATTTGGTAAAAACCGCGCCAGCATTAATGTTTGCTTTCACATCGCGCTCATCCGCTGGCACTATGCCACTGAACATTGAAACGCAAATCAACCGCTTAAAGAACCACCCAGGGGTTGCCAACTTCTCGGCCTCCTTTGGTGCCACCATGGGTCAAAACGGTTGTGCGGGTCTTTATCCTGCCATGCTAGCGGTGATGATAGCGCCATCGGTTGGTATCAACCCGCTAGACCCTATGTTTATCGCGACCTTAGTATTAGTTGTGACTGTAAGTTCATTTGGTATTGCTGGTGTTGGCGGCGGCGCAACCTTTGCTGCCATCATAGTGTTATCGACCATGGGCATGCCGGTCGCCTTAGCTGGCTTACTGATTTCGATTGAGCCATTAATTGATATGGGTCGCACCGCCATCAATGTCAGCGGCTCAATGACCGCCGGTACTGTGACCAGTCGGGTGCTAAAGCTCAGTAGTGATGATGTTGATAATGACCTAGATAATGGTTTAGACAAAAAAGCCCTGAGTTAAGCGCGCTCGCTATCTCAAATAGCACACCAGTAATTATCTCAATAAAAATGGCTGCCATATATGGCAGCCATTTTTTTAGTTAAAGCTCGACTGTCTAAACACCCTATCTAACAATCCAAGCATAACGATCAACTGCTTTAAGTATCAATTGGCAAGACGGTACAGTCCTTGATCGTAAGCTAGGCTGCCCCACAAAGCCCAACTGACCGCTTTTTTCTCTAACGCTGCGACAGCGGGCGCATGATCGTTGAGCTTCTGTGTCTTGCTATCGTATTGAAATCCTTTGGCGCTTTTTTCAGGTTGTAAAATCACCACGCTGTTGCCTTCCATCAGGGCAAAGTTTTTATCGTATTGCATCATAGCGCGCCCTGGCCAATCGGGGCTTACTTGGGTTAAATCGCGCCCAAGCATAGGGTAATAATCGGAAATGCCCATTAACGACAATAACGTTGGCGGTAAATCAATTTGACTCACTATTCGTTGATCGCGCTTTGGCGTAATGTTTTCCCCAATAATTAGCCCAGGAATACGAAAGCGCGATATTGGTACTAAATCCGCGCCACCAACGCGGCTATCATGATCGGCCACAACAATAAAAATCGTGTCTTTCCAATAGTCAGATTGTTTGGCGAGTTTAAAAAATTCACCCACAGCATAATCGGCATATTTGGCTGCGTTATGACGCGTTTGTTTTGGCTCTTCATAGAGCTGGATGCGGCCATCTGGAAATTCAAAGGGATCATGATTAGTTGAGCTGAACACTAAACTAAAAAACGGCTTACCTTGGGCATGGAGTGCCCTAAACTCGCTGTTAGCCTTGCGCATTAAATCTTCATCAGACACTCCCCATGAGCCAACAAATGCTGGTGCCGTATAATCTTTTTGCTCGACGATAGTGCTAAAACCATTGCCCAAAAAGAAACTGCGCATATTGTCAAAATGACTTTCGCCGCCATAGACAAACGGAGTGGTATAACCATGTTTTTTAAGCAATGCGGCTAAGGTAAAGAACCCAGTTTGGCTCTTACCTAATTTAACCACAGCGCTGGCTGGCGTTGGCGTAAAACCTGTCACTACCGCTTCAATGCCACGCACCGAGCGAGTACCTGTAGCGTATAAATTATCAAAATACCACCCTTGTTGTGAGAGTTCGTCGATATTGGGGGTTAAAGGTAAGCCCCCTAAACTGCCGACAAAACGGGCACCTAGGCTTTCTTGCAGCAAAATAACCAAGTTTTTGGGTTTACCGCTATAGCTTGCTTGATTAAAACTTAATGACGGTATTTCGGTGGAGGTAAACGCCGAAGCGGGACGGCCACTTTCTTGCCTAATAGTGGCAACAATGTCGGCATACTCTAATTGCCCGTATATCTTGGCAGCATCTTCTTCACTCCCCATTTGTTTGATAGCAAAAACGAGCGAATAGGCAGAGTTAGTCACTAACGAATTTACTAGCGGGTCATCGGCAAATGCAACCATGGCAGGATTAAGCGGCCTATGGCCTAACGTTGAGCGCGCCCCAAGCAAGGTGACCGCCACCACCATAACGGCTAATACCGGGCGCCAGTACCAAAGCGGAAAGCGTAAATTGCGGGTTAATCTGCCACTTAGTCGCCAGCCGCCCCACAAGGTTGCCAGGCTTAATACCACAGCAAATATCAACTCTAACTTGCGACCCGCCCATAACATAGACAACACTTCTTTCGGGTAAATCAGGTATTCCACATATAAGCGGTTGGGGCGAATACCGTATTCTTCAATAAATGCAGGGGTCGAAACTTCTAAAAATAATATGGCCCATAAACCCAACGTCAGCCAAAGCCGTAATACCACCAGCCACATCCGACCAATAACATTGTTACTTGCAAATACTACGCTGCCGAGGGCAGCAATTCCCCATAGCCAACAAAGAGTGGCAATATCAACTCGTAATCCTTGAATTAATAAATGAGGCCAACCATCCATCGCCGCCACGCGTTCGGCTTGCCATAACCCCAAACCAATCCGGCTTAAAGTTGAAATCAACAACACCAATAAACAGAAGATGAAAATCGTTCCCAACGGACCGACACGAGATTGAGCTAAGCGAACTGATAACGCTGACAACATTGATGCCTCCAAACAACTCTATCCACATGCACATTTAAGGTCTCTTTCGCTACCGGCCAAATGACAACATTAAGTTAACAACAGCCACCTTACACTATGTCACTCACTTGGAATAGTTTGAAATACATCAGATTAATCCGTGGCGGCTAACCCTCAGTGTTTAAATTTACCCGTTCAACTTGTTCACTGCCTTATGCCTAAATACTAAAATTTGATTGCTAAATAGCGCGCGTTATTTGACCTGCACATATCGCCCTCCAATTTAAGCCATTAAAAAGTAACAGTCATAAAATTATTTTGTTATTACACGAAAGTTTTGCTCATAGCCTAAGGTCTATATGTCACCTGCATCTTGTGGGTGCGTAAGGACTTGGCTTTCTTTGCAGCGGTTCATTGCACGCGTTAAGCAAAAATAGCCTTCATATCAAATAGCTAAAATTACACTACCAACACTTGGTGCAGTTAATGAGGAAGATTTGATGAATAAAACAGCGCAAAAAGTATTTACCGGAGCCGCTCTTGCTATGGCAATGGCTGGTATGTCGCAAATGGCCCATGCCCAAAGCACTGAGAAAGTGGCCGCTGCCGCAGACTCAACGGACTTAGTGCATTGCTATGGCGTGAATACCTGCGGCGGACACAATGATTGCAAAACGGCTGACAATGCCTGTTCCGGTAAAGCCAGTTGTAAAGGCACAGGCTTTGTTGCCATGCCAAGCAAGGCGTGTGCGGATGTGGGCGGCAGCGTAAAAGATGATTGGAAAGGCGAAATAGCAAAAGCTGACTTAGTGCAATGTTATGGCGTCAATACCTGTAAAGGCCATAATGATTGTAAAACTGCGGAAAACGCCTGTGGCGGTCATGCTAGTTGTAAAGGCAAAGGTTTTGTTAAAGCACCCGCAAAATCTTGCGCAGACATTGGCGGTAAAACTAGCTCGTAATCCCCATTGACTAAGTATTAAGCTCGGTACGGTTTGCCTTTAGTCACTCAGACGACATAAAGGCAAACTTATCGGATGTCCCTTCTTTTTAGTAAATCTAGGACACACATGGCAAATGATCCGCTTGGCTATGATTTTTTAGGGTTTGGCTTAGGCCTGCGCACCGCCCATTTTGAGCATGTATTGCAGCATCAGCCACATGTGGATTGGTTTGAAGTGCTGTCAGAAAACTTTATGGTGGCAGGCGGTAAACCTAAATATTATTTGCATGCCATTGCCGAGCGTTATCCAGTGGTGATGCATGGCGTATCTATGTCCATTGGCGGCACCAATTCATTAGATATGGCTTACCTCAAGGCGCTTAAACAACTTGCCAACGAGGTGCAGCCTAAATGGATTTCTGATCACTTATGTTGGACCTCAGTGCATGGCCAAAATAGCCATGACCTATTGCCGCTACCTTACACCCAAGAAACCATAGAGCACGTTGCAAAGCGCGTGAGCCAAGTGCAAGATTTTTTGGGACGGCGAATTTTACTCGAAAATGTCTCTAGCTATTTGTCGTATCAAGATTCGAGTATGGATGAGTGGGAATTTTTAAATGCATTAGCAGAACAAGCTGACTGTTTGATTTTGCTTGATATAAATAATATCTACGTCAGCGCCCGTAATCATGGCTTTAACGCCCTTGAGTACCTCAATAAAATAAACCCTAAGCGGGTGCAGCAGTTTCATCTCGCCGGTCACAGTGATTATGGCGACTATGTGATTGATACTCATGATCAAGATGTTGTAGAGCCAGTGTGGCAGTTATACCAGCAAGCCTTGCAACGCTTTGGTTTAGTGAGCACTATGATAGAACGAGATGGCAATATTCCCGCCTTCCCCGCATTAGAACATGAGTTGCAACAAGCATCACGCCTCGCCGCCCAGCAATTCCCCGATCTAGCCACACGCACTCTTGATCCGATACCTGCGACACCAACACAAGGACTCAGTGCATGAGTGCATCATTACGCGAGTTGCAACATAGCTTTATGGATTATTTAAATACAGGTGACGCCGCAACATTGCAAAGCCACATAGTGGAGCAAGGCAAGATTACGGCAGAGACCAGAATGGCTATTTATCGTAATGCCTACCAGCTACGCTTAATCGAAACCATAGAAACAGATCATGAAATACTTGGCCTCTATTTAGGCGATGACTTATTTGATGACATGGCGCGCCTTTACATCCAGCAGCACCCATCAAGCGTGCCGTCATTGCGCGATTTTTGCGATGATTTACCACGCTTTTTAACTCAACAGCCGCCTTTTGCTGAGCATCCTATTTTAACGGATATCGCCGCCTTTGAGCGCCGTTTACTTAATACATTTGATGCGCGAGATGCGCTAAGACTAAGCTTTAGTGATTTACAGCAATTACCCGCGGAGCTCTGGCCCACATGCCAATTGCGGTTTCATCCCAGTATGCAAATTTTCCAATGCCAAAGTAATGCCGTGGAAGCTTGGCAAAGTATCAAAGCCGAGCAAGCACCAACGGCACCCGACTATAGCGCTAGTCGCTATTGGTTACTGTGGCGCGGCGACTCGCGCTTAACCGAATTTATGTCCCTGCTCCCTTTCCAATACCAATTACTGATGGGGTTTATCCAAGGGCTTAATTTCGCGCAGCAGTGTGAATTGATGATGCAGTTTTTCGATGCCGAGCACGCGGCGCAGCAAGTATTAATCGCCTTACAAGCCTGGTTTGACATGGGGCTTATCATAGGGTTGAACGACCAATAATCTTTGTTAAAACAAACCATTGATGACACATAAGTCTTGAAAGTCACTCTGAGCGGAAGTATTGGCAGAGCCTCAAGCACTTAATCCCAGCACTAAATTCAAGTACTTAGATTCAAGTACTTAGATTCAAGTACTTAGATTCAAGTACTTAGATTCAAGTACTTAGATTCAAGTACTTAGATTCAAGTACTTAGATTCAAGCACTTAGATTCAAGTACTTAGATTCAAGTACTTAGATTCAAGCACTTAGATTCAAGCACTTAGATTCAAGCACTTAGATTCAAGCACTTAGATTCAAGCGCAGCGCCATATCCACTTTAGCCCTAGAAATGAAAACCTTAACTTTGCCCATCTTAAAGCCTTTGTCAGCGGATAATTTCTGTTACTACTTGGGTTTCAACTGAGTTAGCAATAAAACAATTGTCATGCGCCACATGATGCATTTTTTCAAGCTGCGTTAAGCTTGGTTGCTTAGCACCACCAAATTTGACGAGAGGCCTTAGCACTACCTGAGTCACTGAAGTTTTACCTTTGCTGTTTTTACCTAAAGTGCCAACGGCATGGTCGGTGTAACTATCAACAAGGTATCTTTGCTTGGCGGCAATCGATAAAAACACCAGCATATGGCAACTTGATAATGCCGCAATAAATGCTTCTTCTGGATCAACATTCGCGGCAACAGATAACGGTAAAGGAACAACCTGGGGTGATGCTGAGGCTAATATGCTGGCGCCACCATCAAAATCCCAAGTGTGAGCGCGACTGTACTGATTATCTGTAAAAGCTTCGCCATCGCTGCGCTGCCAACTGACCTTGGCTGAATGTTGTGACATTTACCCCTCCGTGACTGATATATTGCTTGCCCTATTAGAACTATTGGCATGTTCAGCACTATCTACGCTCGTCATTGACTCCAGAAATGCCATGCCTTGATTACGCAGTTGTTGGCGCTCTTTATACGTGCGCTACGATTCGAGCCATGTGGTAAACATCAACATAATGCCCATTTCTGAAGGCATAGGCTTTCGACTCTCCTTCGACTTCAAAGCCGAATTTCTTATACAAATGGATGGCTCGCGCGTTATCCACATAAACCGTCAACTCGATTCGCTTTAGATTGAGCCAGTTATCTGCTAAATCGATAATGGTAGCTAGCAAGGCGCTGCCGACACCTAAGCCTTGAGCGCTGTCGGTGACGCCCATACCAAAGGTGCCGACATGACGACGTCTTGGGTTAGGACAGAGCTCAAAAACCACATGTCCCACCACCTCAGTATCATGCTCAGCGACATAAGCATAAACATGGTCAGCACCCGCTTGAATACGCTTTTGCCACAGCGCTAAAGAAGGTAGCGGTAACTGCAACGTCTCGGTATAAGCATTGGTGCAGGCGTAAATATCTTTGATTGCGTTAGCATCTGAAGGCTCAGCGCGTCGAACTTCAATGACCATAATGTCTACTTTCCTAAAAAATCCATTGCGCCATTATTTACTATCAGCAGGATGGTTAACACCATCATAGGTGGGTATGTTGGGTATTTTTAACGGGTTAATGCCTTCCAAGCACCCAACATTAAAACCATATTGGGTCGGGTTTGATCTGCGTTGTTGATGGGTATAAATACCGCACTTACGACAAAAATAATGCTTAGCGGTATGGGTATTAAACTGGTAGAGGGTTAACAGCTGAGCCCCTTTGATAATTTTTATAGCCGACAGCGGAATTGATGCCGCAATCGCCCCTCGCCTGCGGCAAAGCGAGCAATCACAACGGCGTAAATCCACCAGCCCCTCTGGCAAATCCAATTCAAACTCAACCGAACCACAATGACAAGTCGCTGTGTGTTTGGCGTTGATCATTACCCCATCAACTTCTGTTAGATTTAAAGCCATATTAGATCCTTACTCGCACCTATCGCCCGCCTTTGGCTCGCTGCCAAAACGTTGAGTTTACCGAAATCACAGTCATGAAAATTGCTGATGTCGAGGGTGTACGCCACTCATTCATTAACAGCCAGGTTAAAGCCCTTATTCGGCTTTTTCTACCACAAGGTAAGTATGGAGCTCTGGATACTGATCAAATTCTAAGTGCCTGATAACACATCCAAGCTCAATGAATAATGCTAAATAACCATTCACACCTAGGGATGAATAGTGCAGCTCTGGCCCCATGGAATGGTTCGAGTGAGAGTCTGCAGTATCGGTACCACCAAATGAAAAGATAAACACGCCGCCGATATTCAAGCTTGCCACTATTTTGGTAATCAATGACTTTTGCTCTGCCAAAGGGCTATGCCAAATACTGTCCCAAGCGGTAATGAAATCATATTTGTCGGATAATTCATATTGACCAATATCCCCCAGAATAAAGTGAATGTCGGGGTGCTTTGCCCTCGCAATCTTGAGCATTGCTGGTGAAATATCGATACCTGCCGGCATAAAAGCTTCATCCAATAACAAATCAATAAAACGCCCAGTGCAACCGCAGCCAACATCTAATGCCTTGCCGCGATTTTTAACAAAACTGATGGCTTTTTGGTGCTGTAATATGCCGTTACTCATATCAAATTCATCACTATTCCACCGATGAGTAATTTGATTGTAAGCTGTTGCTATTTTTTCTGCGCTCACTCCCCCCTCCTGTAAACTTAGCACTGCCCAAGTGCTGTCTCTTCTACACAAATTATTAGCAAAAAATGGAACTTTCTTGACTGGCGATGATCAGATCATGCAAATTCACTCACTTCATCTTTTTTAATGTCAATTTTTAACCCGAACAAATGGGCATATGATCACTTTCATCATACTGAGCTAGGTGATAAACGACGAGCGGCAAGGTTAACCGTCGTCGCTGAACACATGGCGGTTGGCAGCGGTAAATCGGTTGCCAGATCTTGTAATGGTGAAGATGCCAAACTCGAAGGAGCCTATCGATTGATCCGCAATGATAATGTTAGCCCATCTATGATCAGAGCCGCCGGTTTTGCTCGCACCGCCCAAGCGATTGAAAATATAAATGAAATACTTGCTCTCGAAGACACGACAGCCCTGAGTTATAAGCACAGTGTGGCGTCTGAATTAGGGAAATTAGGCAAACCTACCGATAAGTCTCGTGGTTGGTGGGTTCATTCTGTCTTGCTACTGGATAGCCATACTTCTCGGACCTTGGGCTTGATCCACCAAGATTGGTGGTGTCGACCTGATAATCCCAACGAGGCCGATGAAAAAGAGAGCGGTAAATGGGCCGATGCATCCTATTTTACGCGGCAACGCTTGCAGGCTCACATGTCGCGAGTGATCTCAGTGTGTGATAGAGAAGCGGATATCATGCATTATTTATCGGATAAACAATCACATAGTGAACGGTTTGTGGTGCGGGCAAAACATGCAAGAAACCTAGTAGAATACGAGGCTAAGCTGTTTGAGCACATGGATAGTCATCCCGTTACCGGCGGATACACCATCGCCATCCCACAAAAAGGCATAAAGGAAGCCAGTGGGAAAAGCAAGAATCGTCCCTCGCGAACAGCCAAACTCACCCTCAAAGCCAGTGCGGTTAACATCAAACATAATCGTCAGCAGCATGCGATTAATGTGGTGTACGCACAAGAGCTCAATCCTCCCCAAGGTGAAGATGGACTATCTTGGATGCTACTGACCAGTGAGCCGATTGACACGTTGGCGCAGCAACTTCATGTGATTGATATTTATACCACTAGATGGCGCATTGAGGACTTTCATAAGGCGTGGAAAACCGGCGCGGGGGTTGAAAGGTTACGCATGACATCGCCAGACAACCTTGAGCGAGCGGCCTCGATACTTTGCTTTATTGGTGTGCGGCTACTGCAACTTCGGGAAGTGATGAGCCTGCCAATTTATCTGAGAAAAAGAGGGCAAATCGAAGCAGCGCAAAGCATGGAAAATCAAAGCTGCAGCAATGTCTTAGAGAATGATGAATGGCGAGTACTGATGCAGCTCTACAAGCCAAGGGGACATAAAGGCAAAGAAGCCCCAAATATGAAGTGGGCTTATCAATCCTTGGCCAAACTAGGAGGCTTTAATGATAGCAAGCGCACGGGAATGGCCAGCTGGTCCACGATTTGGGAGGGATGGGATGATCTTCAGGCTCAGGTAAAGGGGTATCGCTTAGCCAAAGCCCTATTTGAAGCCGGAGAAACGCTATGAGATCTGATCAAGAGACAGGCCCAAGTGTGTGCGGTACGCAATAACTATTTTTACGCATGGCGCATAATATTAAAAACAACATTAAAAATAACATTAAAAACAATATCATAAACAACACATATCATACGCCTCACGACATCAGGTACACATTGAATTAGCATAGCCAGTTCATAACCAAACTCTAAGTGCGAAATCATGTTCGGCGGATAGCTAACAAACGATTCCAGAATACCGAGAGCCAGCCCCTACCACTCCCCAAGGTAGTGTTCATAATTCTGTGTCATTTCAGTAAAATATTCAAAAACAGGAATGACACATGACCCAACCTTTTAACTTCGAACAAGCCCTTAAAGATCTGCAGTCAGGTAAAAGCCTCACAGGTAAAGACAGCATTCTTGGTCCACTGATCAAGCAACTCACTGAAGCGGCTCTCCAGGCTGAGCTTGAGCAGCATTTAGCGCATGATCCTCTGCCTAATCGTAAAAATGGCAAAACCCCTAAGACCATTAAGCATCCGTCCGGTAACTTTGAGTTAGACACCCCTAGAGACCGCAATGGCACTTTTGAGCCTCAGTTGATTAAGAAAAACCAAACTACGCTAACCGATGAAATCGAACGTAAAGTGTTATCGATGTTCAGTATAGGTATGAGCTATCGCGATATTAATCAACATGTTGAAGATATGTATGGGATCAATGTGTCTAACGCAACCGTCAGTGCTATCACTGATAAACTCATCCCCGAACTTAAAGCGTGGCAACAGCGCCCATTAGATAGCCATTATCCTATCGTTTGGCTTGATGCGATACATTATAAAGTCAAAGAGGATGGGCGTTACGTCAGTAAAGCCGTTTACACATTGTTAGCGCTTAATATGAAAGGAAAAAAGGAAATTTTAGGGCTTCATTTATCCGAAAATGAAGGCGCTAATTACTGGCTATCCGTACTGACCGATCTTAATAATCGTGGTGTAAAAGATATTCTTATCGCCTGTGTTGACGGCTTGACCGGTTTCCCTGAGGCGATAGCCAGTATCTTCCCTAATACGGAAACACAGCTATGTGTTATCCACCAGATCCGCAACTCAATGAAGTATGTCGCCTCAAAACATCAGAAAGCGTTTATGGCTGATTTAAAGCCTGTGTATCGAGCCGTGAGTAAAGAAGCCGCAGAGATGGCATTGGACGAACTGGAGGCCCAATGGGGTGATGCTTATCCGCTGGTAATCAACTCTTGGCGTCGCAAATGGCATAATTTGTCCCATTATTTTAGGTACCCAGAACATATCAGGAAAGTGATTTACACGACCAATGCCGTTGAGGCGGTACATCGCCAATTTAGAAAGCTCACCAAAACCAAAGGTGCTTTTCCTAATGAAAATAGCTTGTTGAAGCTACTTTATGCAGGCATATTAAACGCCTCAGATAAATGGACCATGCCAATCCACAATTGGAGCCTTTGTTTATCTCAGTTAGCGATTTATTTTGAAGGGCGTTTAGATAGCGTGCTAGAAATTTAAAAATTAGCCTGACACAGAATTTTGAACGCCCTCCTCCCCAAGCTCAAAGTAAAATTGATACATGTCTTCGCTATATTCGGCAAATCCCAAGCTACCCTTGATACTTTAATCCGGTTGGTAGAATCGGCCACCACACTCATACTTTTGCCCTACTTTTACTTATGAGTGGTTAAACAACAACCTCTGCCTATGGGTTATGTGTTGTTATGTCTCAATTATGGTTTTTCTGACTATCACGCAGATCACTGAAATGGTAATTTTCATTCAATACAAGTGGTTAACTTAAAGTCCGTCAGATAGAGATTAATTCGATAATTTTGCATCAGTGACAAACCTAAGTTGACTACTCCCCCTATTCATCAAGGAGTGATAAGCAGTGGCCTAGTTAAGGCATTCTCTTACTATGACTAAACATCAGGTCAATAAGGGAATGGCAAGTGCAAATGTCAGTCACTAGCATTTCACCACAATAAATAAAATACATTTATATTATGTAGTTAGGTGTTTAATACGGAGTTCTAATGAATAAAAATACCTCAACCGCGATTCAGTTGCTGGCCCCGTTCTCGGGTATTAGCTGTCCACTGAGTCAGGTGCCTGATGCCGCATTTTCACAAAAAATGGTGGGCGATGGTCTAGCGATAGACCCGACGAATAACATATTGCACGCCCCATGTGATGCCACTATCACTCAAATACACCCATCTAAACATGCCGTCACCTTATTAACCGCCGCAGGCATTGAAATCCTACTTCACATAGGTGTCGATACCGTTAAATTGAAAGGCGAAGGCTTTAAGGCATTAGTCACTGTGGGTGATGCGGTAAAAGCTAAGACGCCACTCATTGAGCTTGATTTAGATAAAGTGGGCTGTAGTGTAAAAAGCTTGCGTACCGTGATATTACTCACTGATATGACAAGAATTATTACGTTAACGCCTACGACTGAAAAATTAGTCAACGTGGGAGATCTGTTATTTACTGCCGAAGTATCCGCGGCCGCGAGTGCCGTCACTAAGTCAGATGACATGATTAGCTCAGAGCCACTAGTTGTTATCAATCCAACCGGTATTCATGCCAGACCTGCCGCAGCCATTGTCACAGCTCTTAAGCCCTTTCAATGTGATGTGATGATAGAAAAAGCCGGCAAACAAGCCAATGCTCGCAGTGTGGTTGGCCTCATGGGGTTAGATATCGCCTGTGGCGAGCAGATTGTTATTCTTGCCAAAGGTAAAGATCATCAAGCGGCCATTACTGCCTTGAGCGCAGCGATTATGGCAGGCTTAGGTGAAGAAGGCGCAGATGCTTCTGTGGTGACTAAAGATGTAAAAAGCGACTTTGATCCATTTTCCGAGCCGTCACTGCTGCTGCAAACGAGTCAAGATCCACGTCAGTTGATTGGCGTTGAGGCCTCCCCAGGTCAAGTGAAGGGGCGTTTATATGTGATTGAAGCTGAAATCCCAAAGTTTGACACCTTTGCCAAAGATGCACAGATTGAGCAACAAACCCTTGATAATGCAATGAAAGTAGCCAATTTAACCTTAGCTGAATTGGTTGCCGAGCTGCATAGCAAGAATATGGGGCAAAAAGCCGATATTTTTGTGGCCCATCAAGAGTTAATTTCAGATCCTGATTTGTACGACAACTGTATCATTGAATTACAGCAAGGTAAGTCAGCGCCTTATGCCTGGAGTAAGAGCATTTGCCGCCAAGCCGACAAACTTGCAGCCATGGACAACCCTTTACTCGCCGGGCGAGCAACAGATCTGGTAGATGTCGGTAATCGCGTTTCACGGATCATGGCAGGATTGTCACAAGACACAATTCCAGCTGTACTTCCTGAAAATACTATTCTGGTAGCCAAAGATTTAACCCCTTCAGATACCGCAAAACTTAATCCCGCCTTTGTTAAAGGCATTTGCACCACCTTAGGCGGTTCATCCAGCCACAGCGCGATTTTAGCAAGAGCCATGGGAATTGCTGCTATGGCGGGTGTTGAAGCTAAGGTCATGAGTTTGCACGGCACCGAGGTGTTGCTTGATACCGCAAAGGGCTATCTGTTATTGACCCCGACTGACGCAGAAATGGCCCAGCTTCAAGTCACTAAAGATGCCGCTGAGCAGCAAAAAACCTTAGCTTTGGCGCAAAAAGATGACACTGCAGTGACCTTAGATGGGGTGCGATTTGAGATTGCCGGTAACATTGCTAAAGTCAGCGATACCCAAAAATTAGTCGATATGGGCGGCGAAGCGGTTGGTCTATTGCGCTCTGAGTTCCTCTATCAAGATCAAGCGGTTGCGCCATCAGAAACCGAACAGGAACAAGCTTATCGCGCGGTACTACAAACCTTAGGAGAGCGCCCTCTTGTGGTGCGTACCTTAGATGTCGGCGGCGATAAACCCTTAGCCTACTTACCTTTACCTAAAGAAGATAATCCATTCCTTGGTGAACGCGGTATTCGTGTCGGCTTAGATAAACCTGCAGTATTACGCCAACAAGTGCGCGCCCTATTAAGGGCGGCGGATGCGGGTAACTTACGCATTATGTTCCCTATGGTCGCCTCTTTGTTTGAGCTTAAGTTGGCCAAACAAGTCGTTAAAGAAGAAGCGCAGAAATTGGCTATCGACATTAGCGGCATTCAAATTGGGATCATGATTGAAGTGCCATCGGCGGCCTTAATGGCCGATGTATTAGCCGAGCACGTTGACTTTTTCTCTATCGGCACCAACGATTTAACCCAATATACCTTAGCGATTGATCGGGGCCACCCTAAGTTAGCTGCCATCGCCGATGGACTGCACCCTGCGGTATTACGCCTCATTGACATGACGGTTAAAGCCGCCCATGCCAAAGGTAAGTGGGCCGGTATTTGTGGCGGACTGGCAGGCGAGAAAGATGCTGTCCCTATTTTAGTCGGCTTAGGTATTGATGAACTGTCGGTGAGTGTGCCTTCTATTCCCGAAGTAAAGCATCAGGTACGGCAATTAAATCAACAAGCCTGTCAGGCCATCGCCGCAAAAGCCATGAGCTGCGCAGATGCCAACGATGTTCGAGCATTAATGCGTGAACCTAATACGCTACTGGCCGTTAAAGGCGAAATATAACAGCGTTGTTCACCGGGTTAACTGTTGAAATTTATAAGGTTAAATTATGACAACTACAACAATACAAGCCGCTAAGCCGAAGACGGCGATAATGAGCGGCGCATTTTCAATGCTACAGAAAGTAGGCAAATCGGTGATGTTGCCGGTTTCTGTGTTACCAGTAGCCGGTATTCTATTAGGCGTAGGCAGCGCGGGATTTAGTGTCATCCCCGATATCGTCAATGTGTTAATGGTGCAAGCTGGCGATGCCATTTTTAGTAATATGGGATTACTGTTTGCCATAGGTATTGCGTTAGGATTTGCTAAAAATGATGGTGTTGCCGCCATGGCAGCCTTAGTCGGCTATGCCATCATGATTAAAACCATTGGCGTGCTTGAACCTGGCACAGATGTTGGCGTGTTTGGCGGTATGATTGCTGGCGCCATTGCGGCCGCAACCTTTAATCGTTTCTTTAAAATTCAATTGCCGTCTTACCTTGGGTTCTTCTCAGGCAAGCGCAGTGTGCCGATTATTACTGGCTTTGGGGCAATATTTACAGGCGTCATTTTATCCTTTATTTGGCCACCGATAGGAAATGCTATCGGAGTGTTTTCCCATTGGGCCGCCTATCAAAACCCCACATTAGCTTTTGGTATTTATGGTCTGGTAGAGCGTTCATTAATTCCAGCGGGTTTACACCATGTGTGGAATGTCCCCTTCTTCTTTGAAGCCGGCAATTGTGTTGATAGCTTAGGAAAACCAGCCACTGGCGTTCTGACCTGTTATTTACAAGCTGATGAAGCGAGTCGCGCTGCGGGTAATGGTTTTGGTCAGTTGGCCGGCGGTTACTTGTTCAAAATGTTTGGCTTACCAGCTGCAGCCATGGCTATTTGGCATACTGCTCGCCCAGAAAATCGCGTCATGGTCGGTAGTATCATGGTATCTGCGGCATTAACCGCCTTCTTAACGGGTATCACTGAACCCATTGAATTCGCGTTCTTATTTGCTGCACCTTTACTTTATATCGTGCACGCACTGATGGCAGGCCTTGCCTATGTGTTAGTGAACATGTTTGGCATAGTGCATGGCACGTCTTTCTCCCACGGCTTAATTGATTTTCTGGTGTTATCTGGTCAATCACAAAAAATCTGGTTACTTGTAGTATTAGGCCTAGTTTATGCGGCGCTGTATTACATGGTCTTCAGATTCTTAATTTTGAAGTTCGACTTAAAAACGCCAGGGCGTATGGACAACGAAGTTGAGACAGTCTCAGCCGAAGGAACAGAAAGAGCGCGTAACTTTATTGAAGCCTTTGGTGGACCTGAAAACCTAACCAATGTCGACTCTTGCATTACTCGCTTACGCATGGATGTGCGCGATACCAGCAAAGTCGATCAAGCCAGACTGAAACAGTTAGGTGCCAGTGGCGTGTTGATTTCTGGCAATGCGGTGCAAGCGATTGTGGGAACTATCGCCGAAGTGTCACGCACTGAAATCGATGAAATGCTCGCATCTGGTGGATACCAAGCAAGTGCGCCGGTTGCCACGGTAGAAACCACTAAGTTAGATATCTCGTCACAAGACAGAGAGCAAGCGCTCGCCATTCTGCCGCTATTAGGTAAAGTGAGTTCATGCCGCGCCATTGCCGATAATCGTCTGCGACTAGAAGTACAAGATGCCAGTCTATTGGACAGCAGCGCCCTGCAAGCTCATGGCATTGAAGCCGTATTGGTATTAAACCCCAACTTAGTACAGTTGATTTTAGGGAAGAATACTGCAGGTTTAGCCAGCGTGTTAAATGAGAACTTACACAATTTAGCAAACAAGTTAGCAAAGTAATGCCGCGCAAAATCAACTAGTCAAAATCGACAAGCGCTAGCCAATAACAGCCTATTCTCTAGGCTGTTAAGTGAGGGCGTTCAAAATTCTGTGTCAGGCTAATTTTTAAATTTCTAGCACGCTATCTAAACGCCCTTCAAAATAAATCGCTAACTGAGATAAACAAAGGCTCCAATTGTGGATTGGCATGGTCCATTTATCTGAGGCGTTTAATATGCCTGCATAAAGTAGCTTCAACAAGCTATTTTCATTAGGAAAAGCACCTTTGGTTTTGGTGAGCTTTCTAAATTGGCGATGTACCGCCTCAACGGCATTGGTCGTGTAAATCACTTTCCTGATATGTTCTGGGTACCTAAAATAATGGGACAAATTATGCCATTTGCGACGCCAAGAGTTGATTACCAACGGATAAGCATCACCCCATTTGGCCTCCAGTTCGTCCAATGCCATCTCTGCGGCTTCTTTACTCACGGCTCGATACACAGGCTTTAAATCAGCCATAAACGCTTTCTGATGTTTTGAGGCGACATACTTCATTGAGTTGCGGATCTGGTGGATAACACATAGCTGTGTTTCCGTATTAGGGAAGATACTGGCTATCGCCTCAGGGAAACCGGTCAAGCCGTCAACACAGGCGATAAGAATATCTTTTACACCACGATTATTAAGATCGGTCAGTACGGATAGCCAGTAATTAGCGCCTTCATTTTCGGATAAATGAAGCCCTAAAATTTCCTTTTTTCCTTTCATATTAAGCGCTAACAATGTGTAAACGGCTTTACTGACGTAACGCCCATCCTCTTTGACTTTATAATGTATCGCATCAAGCCAAACGATAGGATAATGGCTATCTAATGGGCGCTGTTGCCACGCTTTAAGTTCGGGGATGAGTTTATCAGTGATAGCACTGACTGTTGCGTTAGATACATTGATCCCATACATATCTTCAACATGTTGATTAATATCGCGATAGCTCATACCTATACTGAACATCGATAACACTTTACGTTCGATTTCATCGGTTAGCGTAGTTTGATTTTTCTTAATCAACTGAGGTTCAAAAGTGCCATTGCGGTCTCTAGGGGTGTCTAACTCAAAGTTACCGGACGGATGCTTAATGGTCTTAGGGGCTTTGCCATTTTTACGATTAGGCAGAGGATCATGCGCTAAATGCTGCTCAAGCTCAGCCTGGAGAGCCGCTTCAGTGAGTTGCTTGATCAGTGGACCAAGAATGCTGTCTTTACCTGTGAGGCTTTTACCTGACTGCAGATCTTTAAGGGCTTGTTCGAAGTTAAAAGGTTGGGTCATGTGTCATTCCTGTTTTTGAATATTTTACTGAAATGACACAGAATTATGAACACTACCTGTTAAGTAACGGTAAAACAACCTCAAGATACGCAGGCCGTATCTTGAGGTTTCTTAGATACCTATGTGCACTTTCCCTTCCACTACACATCACGTTCAAATTATTCTAGAGCGATACCTTGTAGCAATGCTTGGTGTTTTTCCATCCCGTTATAAAGCAGGCTTGTGCTAGCCCCAAAAGACTTTGCTGCCTCAGCAATGCTAAAGCCCTGTGCTAGCACCATTAAGACAGCTTCGTCTTTGAATGTTTGCGGATAACATTTATGTGATTTTTTAAACTCATTTCGAACTCTTAATTTATTGATCATATGGTCTCAAAATAAAATGTCCTTTGGGTGGTAAAGGCAAAGTGTGACAGCGATGAGCAAGGTACAAAACAGAAGAGCGCGTTGCCCATCTAGCCTTCACCCATCTTTAAGTAATAAATAAAGATGGGTGTTTATGCCATATTACGACTAAGCCGTTAAAGGCTAATGAGCATGTTTGTGACTCAATTGCGAATACAAACTATTGTGTACTACTTCGTTGAGTTCATTCATCTCTGCCACAGGGTTAAGTCCTGCTTTGCCTGTTACTTTGGGCTGTACTTTCGCTGCTTGATCCACAGGTTGCATGCGCCCTTCTAGCATGGTTCCCGAGACTTTGATTTCCTTAAGCTGAGTAGGCGCGACATCGAAGGGACTCTGTTCCAAAATCGTCAAATTGGCATCTTTGCCCACTTCAATTGAGCCGACTGTCTTTTCCTGTTGGATAGAATAGGCGGCATTGATAGTGATTGCTTTCAGCGCAGCTTCAACCGAGACTTTCTGTGTAGGCCCTGCCACATCGCCTTCATATGTCAGACGATTAACACCCGCCCACATCAATTGCAGCGGTTTAGCCGGTGCCATTGGCATATCAGAATGAAACGATAACGAGCCGCCATTTTTAAGCACTTCGGCGTTAGGCGTGATAAATTGCGCACGATCTGCGCCAATGCCCATTTTTGCATACGGACCTGCCAACGCGGTGACGTAATACGGGTTGGAACTCACAATGCCGCCCGAGCAAATCCAGCGCTTGATTTGCTCGGGGTGGGCAAAGCCAAAATGCACCAGCACAGCTCGATGATCTTGGCGTGGGTTACGTGCTACGGCTTTTTCTAGTGATTGAAGTAAAACATCCAATCCGGCATCGCCATTGTTATGCACATGAATTTGGTAACCGGCGTCCCAATAAGACTGGAAGGCATAGTCAAGGACTGGCGGATCCATAATCCAAGCACCGTGGTGGCCATCTGTGTATCCGTCCTTCATCATCAGTTGGCTATAAATTGCTCCATCAGAGAGCAATTTAACTTGTTTAGGCATATAAGCTGTACGACCTTTTCCCCAGTCGATAACTTGCTCTGTGTCCTTAATCAAGGCTGCAGCATCGCTTGGGTTACGTGCCGCGAAGGTTTTACCATCGGCCATAAACAGGTGATTAAACGGTGTGGCATCGTCGCCATACACCGAGTTGATGATATCTTGCAGGGGTTTAGAGAAAAATCCGCCAGGTTCGGCGGCTAAGGTAATGCCGTTGCGATGATAGTATTTCTCGGTAAATTCTAGTCCTTGCTTGAACTTTTCTGGCGTTGCCATATACGGAGTCAAGTTGCCCAATACGGCCATCGCACCTTGCTCGAAAAAATGCCCTTTGGCGTAGTCTAACTGCTTTTGGGCACTCTCAGACATCTTAGCTACTTGCGCCTCAGTGATGCCGGTGAGCTTTAGTGCTGCTGTGTTGAGGAAGAACTCATGGCACGAGCGGTGCCAAATAATGACAGGAAAATCAGGTGCCAGCTTATCTAGATAAGCCCGAGACATATTATCGCCGTGCATATAGTGATGATATCCCCAACTAATAAAGGGAGTATTCGGGTCATTTTTCTCGGCGTTAAATTCCTCTAGCACCTCTTTCAGGCGAATTTCATAACCTGCTGGATCGCGCACCGCAGGAGAAAATCCATCGATGGCATCCCAGTCTTCAATGGAGATCACCTTAGAGTTCATCGTTAATGCAGCCTACACCGGATGCACGTGCTGCTCAACAAAGCCAGCAACGACGACTTTATTGGCTAATGTGCTATCAATTTTAGCATTGCTACCGGCGATTTTTCTTACTTCGGCTTCGCTACCCACGGCAATAAATTTACCATTTTTGACAGCAACCGCTTGAGCTGTGCTTTGCTGCGGATTCATGGTGATAAATTCACGGGACAAATAAATCGTTGTGCCATCAGCGGCATCGGCAATTTGCCCACCTAAATTCTGCAAAGAAGTGGTTTGTGCCCAACTAGTACCGAGCACACTGGAACATAAAGCAACTAATAAAGTTTTTTAAACATACAGACAACTTCCTTATTGAGGCAATAACAATCAATACAAGCCATGTTACACCACACCCAGCATTACTTAACATTATGTTTATCAACAAAAAGTATGATTTCCATGTAAGTGTTAACTAGGTGGCAGAAAATGGGGAAAATAACCTAATTCACAGCCGAACCGCATTTAATCGCCCATAGCCTATTTGAGCATACCTAGATCGTTCAGAATCGCAGCGTTGCAGCAAGTTGGTAAAATAATACTAATTGACTTAAAACTGATGTCGGTAATCCGTGCCACCCCTGCCATATGGTCAGGTGAAAGTGACAGTAAAAATGTTCGACGCAAGCAATGAAAAGACCACAACGCCTTCTCGCCATACCTCTCTATCTAAACTCGCCCATGCAATGTCATCGGAAACGTTGATTATGGATGTCATACTCATTTTGATGACATTCTTCTGAATCACTACCAATTAATCGCTCAAATACTGCGCCATCTTGCCCTAGTAAAATCGGAACATAACGAGAGTAAACCCGAAACAATATACTGGTATTTGCATGCCCTAACTGTCCAGCGGCAAGCCACAAGGAAGCTGCGGTATGCCGAGTCTGATATTGATTACGTTTTTTAAGAGCTAACATGCTAAGTAAAGGATATCTGACACGTCTGGTAACACTACGATGATTTAATGCCTGCTCATGCCGATTACAAAAAACAAAAGAACTGGTAAGGCCTAGGATAACTAAACACTGAGTTGAGAAAACTTTCTAGCGCTCGCAAGGGGAGATTAAACAAACCTTTGAGCATCAAGGCGGTTTCTATCGCCGTGTCACTGTACTGAAATCCCCGACCTCGACTACCATGATGTTCAGTGCTGCACCAGAGGTTGATTGTCTGATCGTCTATCCCAAAAGTCAGTGAGACCCGGTTAGTCAACGCCTTGTTATATCCCGAGCAATTGGTGATGCGATGCTTGGATTTGCCCATCTAATAGCGGTTTCTGTGTAGTATTCACAGGATCTAATCGTATCTGAGACGGAAGGTTCATTTATTTAGGCAACAACGCCAATTCACCTTACACTCTTGGCTGTTTGTTCCTGTATCAGGAAACAGCAAACTTAACATTATTGATGGCTAACAACGGGTTACAACTCTGGTGCTGATTGCCATCCTGCTACAACAAGACCAGAATTTACCATTGTTCAACTCGCTGAAATATGAACACCCCATAAGTCTGCAGTAGATTAAGTACAACCTAAAATGGTTACAAAGCTTTTTTAGTCACCAAAACAGGTTATTGGCAATTGAGATAACGTAGGCCCCAATTTTGGATTACATGGTCCATTTTTCGAGGCGAAAAATATGCGCGCACAATAACTTCAGCATGCTATTTTCATTCATGAAATCGCCTTTAGTTTTGGTGAGTGTCCTAAATTGCCGGTGTACAGCCTCAATAGCATTCGTGGTGCAAATGGCCTTGCGGATATAGTATGGATATTTAAAGTAAGCTGAGAGGATCACCCATTTGTTACTCCAGGACTTGATGGCTATCGGGTACTGTCCACCCAATTTTTTCTTCACATCATCCTGAGATGCTGCGGCTTCCAGTGTCTTGGCGCGATAGACAAGTTTAAGATCTGCCATAAAGGTTTTTTGATACTTTGACGCAACATATTTAAGTGAGCAACAGATCTGATGGATGATACATGGCAGTACCACACTTTTACTGCAGCTTCATCCACCCAGAACGTGAGCCAGAAATCCGAACACGGCAATGCAAATTAGTTCACTGATTATTTTAATAACGCCACTTTGATCGACTAAATTTTGTGGTTTGCCACAGCAACGTGCGATATCTGACGCTATAGCCAGTGGATTTGGCGCTGGCATACAGCATCGATTAAATAATCATCATGGCTGATGACCAATAATCCCAGTTGGCGGCGCTGAGCCAAACTCATCAAGCTTTGCCAGATTTTCTGCTGAGTGAGCATATCAAGCTGAGCTGTAATTTCATCACACAAGAGATACTCAGTGCTTGGCAGCAAAGCGCGCACTAAATTGAGCCGCTGTAACTGCCCGCCAGATAATTGCTGTGGCCGCCGAGTAAGCCAGTTGGCCTCTATCTCAAAGTCAGCTAGCAGCGCCATATAATCTTGACCGCGCCACGCCTCATCTAAGCTCGCCCCTAGAGTCAATCTGGGATTAAAAGCTAACTCAGACTGCTGAATGAGCCATTGCACAGGGTTGGCTTGACCTTTGCCCACCACAGGGCACACAAGCTCACCGCTAAAGCGGGTTTCTATGCCAGCCAGCACCCGAGCTAAGCTTGATTTACCAACGCCGCTATTACCGCGCAGGCCAACCACCTCACCCCGAGTCAAGCTCACGCTTGGGCATGCCACACTCTGGTTGCGATACAAAATCGTCCCATTGTACAAACCTAGCCTTGAGGCATTAAGCGACTTTGGCATTCAACCTCCGCCAGTTTTCAGGCAAGGCATGCCACAGCGCCATGGTATAAGCGCTCGCCTGCCCCATAAAAATGGCTTGCGGGCGGATAATTTCAACCAATTGGCCGGATTTAAGCACCACTAACCTATCGGCCA
Source organism: Shewanella sp. SNU WT4 (assembly GCF_006494715.1). Taxonomy (NCBI): domain Bacteria; kingdom Pseudomonadati; phylum Pseudomonadota; class Gammaproteobacteria; order Alteromonadales; family Shewanellaceae; genus Shewanella; species Shewanella sp. SNU WT4. The sequence continues at coordinate 2,205,749 of NZ_CP041151.1, read as the reverse complement.
CATTCACTAATTGACGCAAATTATGGCTAATGGCTAACACGCCGCGGCCATCATCGGCTAAAGCGCGCAGTTGCTGATAAAGTTTATCGGCGGCCTTAACATCTAAGCCAGTACAAGGCTCATCAGCGATAAGCCATTGCCGCTGCTGCAACTGAGCTTGAGCAAACAGCACTCGTTTTGCCATGCCTCCTGATAATTGATGGGGGAAATACTGACATAATTTAGCATCAAGGCCAGCGCCCGCTATGTGACTGTCATTGTGCCCTGCAGGTAAACGCCGCCTTAATTGCTGCAGTACGCGGCGCAGCGGATCTAGCACTCGGCTATCTTGCGCGGCTAAGGCCAGTTGCTGCTGGTCACAACTCACCTGTCCTTCTAAGCGATAACCTGGCGGCGCCTCGCCCATTAATGCCTTAGCTAATAAGCTTTTTCCACTGCCACTTTCGCCAATAATGCCGACTAATTCACCGCGCGTTAAGGTCAAACTCACTGGCGCTAATAAGCGTTTCCCCCCTTGCTGGCCAAGAGTTGATACCGCGCTCACAGTTAAGTTATCAACAATGAGCGGCGCCATCTGAGCCCATGGCTGAAGCTGAGTAGTTATCATAACACGCCCCCAATTCTTACCCTGTGATGCAAACAATCTGCAATGTAGGCCAAGATTAATAACACCAACAGCAAAACTAAGCCCGGAAACAGCCCAAGCCACCATTGGCCACTCTGTAAATAGTTACTGGCTTGAGATAACAAGCCGCCTAAGGTGGGATATAAAGGATCTAAACCAAACCCCAAAAAGGTAAGTGCTGCCATATGCACTAAGGCATGAGGAAAGAGTAATAAGCTACCTATTAACACTTGCGGTAAAATATGCGACAGCATATGGCGCCAAATAACCTGCCACTGACCGCAGCCAAATTGCTGAGCTAACTGATAATAAGGGGTGGCCGCTATGGCTTTCATTTCAAATATCAATAATCGGGTAAGCTTAGGCCAATGACTCAAAGCCACAGCGACAATTAACCCTTGTTCACTGCCACCTATGGCCAAAGACAATAATACCATGAGCAATAAGTGCGGCAGCGACATCATCACGTCCACCAGCAAGTCCACTAAATAACGGCCTGAGGCATGGACTAAGGTCAGCATAGCAAGCACTAAGGCTAAGCTAGTGCTTAACACCACAGCAAGGCCACCAACCCAAAGACTAGTTTTTAAGGCATTTAGAGTGCGACTAAAGACATCGCGTCCAAGCCAGTCGGTTCCAAACCAATACTGCCAACTTGGGGCTTGATTCTTAACGAGTAAATTAAGATCGCTGCCAGATAATGGCCACCACCAAGCCAACAAGCACACTAAGGTAAACCCCAGTAATGCCGCTACTAACCTTGGCGTGAACAAGCGAGACGGTTGACTCCTAAGCATCACAGTGACTCATCCCCTGCGGTTAAGCCAATGGCTAAAAGATTAGCAAGGGCGTTACCGCCAAACACTAACAAAGCAGAAATAACCGTCGCCGCCATAAACAAGGCGGTATCTTGCGCCAAGGCAGCTTTCACTAAGGCTTGTCCAAGTCCAGGGTAAGAAAATAAGGTTTCAGCCAACATAGAGCCGCCAAAAAGTTCAGCAATACTGGCGCATTGCAAAATCAAGGCAGGAACCAGTGAGTTTTTAATCACATGAAAGCTCACTATCGATGAGCGCGAGTCTTGATGCAGCGCAGAATAGCCTACATATTCACTAGCCATCACATCGATCACTTTGGCGCGGGTGTGCAAAATAATCGGCGCCATATGCACTAACGAAATAGTTAATATGGGCAACAATAAATGCTGCAGCATTTGCCCAGCGCTTTGCTCTGAAAAACTTAATCCTATGGGCGCGGCGCAGCACACTGGCAGCCATTGCAGACTCACGGCCAGTAGGCTAATCATTAGCATTCCAAGCCAAAAAGATGGAATGGCCGACATCACCCAAGCAATTCTGACAAGCCAAGTATCTAAGCGCGAACCTTCATACAGGCCACACACTAGGCCTAAACCATAACCTAAAACTAAACTCACTAACCAGCTAACACCAAGCAACAACAAGGACAAAGGCAAGCGTTCGCTAATCACCTCAGTCACAGCTTGATGATAAAGATTCGAAAATCCTAAGTCGCCAGCTAATAATTGCGCCCCCCATGCCTGCAAGCGCGCAGCGACCGATTGATCTAAGCCAAGCTGCTGCAATAAATGCAATTTTTGCGGCGCCGACACTCCAAAGAGATTGCCTCCTAAATGAGCCTGCAGTGGATCCATAGGTGACAAACTTAACAACAGCCACACCAGCAACAACACTAGTACCATGACTAACATTAAGCGCGCCGCTGCCAATAGCGCCATACGCGCCCTTGGCAAACTCATGGCTGACACGTCCAGTGCCATTGGCTAATGGTATTAATTAATGGCCAACCGTGACCATGGGGCTCAATCGCCTTCTCCCCTAAATCTATGCATTCTTTGGTCACATATAAGTGATCTAAATTGACTAACCAGGTCCAAGGTTGATCATCTTTAATTAATCCTTGCGCCAATTGCCAGTCTTGCAATGAGGCTGTCCAAGATGAGGCTGAGCGCGCCGCGTCTAACGCCGCATCAACCTTAGGGTTGGCGTAAAAACCTGAGTTATAAAAATCTTGGCCACCATAGCGACTGTGATGAGTAAAATACACTTCGCTCGCACTTAAACTGCCAAAGCCCATCAATACCGGATCTTGATGCATCTTAGTCGCTATGCTGTCCCAGCTGCCGCCTTTGGGCTCTATGATGATCCCAAGGGGCGCCACCATTTGCGCCACCGTTAGAGCCAATTGCTCGCGCACACTGTCTTGCGCTAAATAATGCAAAGTCAGCTTGGCGTTTACGGCTTTGCCTTGAATATCTTTGACTAGTACGCCCTGACGCAGCTGCCAGCCGGCATCACTCAGGATGGATTGCGCTTGCTGTAAACGATCTTGAGTGGCTGTGGCGTCATCATTAGCTGAGCTCACAGGTAAGCTCCAAGGCAAGCTATCGGCAATCGAATAAGCGGGGCGCGCATAGCCATCGAGCAACTGATCCACTAGCACTTGTCTATCAACCACAAGATTAATGGCCTGCCTAATCGCCGCATCGGCACTGACATCATTGCCTTGCACTTCGCCGGTATGAGCAAGCTCATGCCTTGGCTGCATAGGCCAGACAATACCGCGATTATCAACGCTTGGCATGCGCCATAACTTATAGCCTTTAGGCAAATGGGCGGCGTATCTTGGCGCGATAGCAGCCACATCAAGCTGCCCGACTTGTACTTGGGTAAAGCGGTTATCTTCATTGGCAAACACTATGACAAGCTGCGCAAAGGTCGGCGCAGGCCTCGCGTAATAGGGATTAGCCTTAGCTAATAATTGCCGCCCTTTATCCCAGCGCACTAGCATATACGGGCCTGAGCCTATGGGATGGCTGCCATAATCGGCGCGATAACTATCACTTGGCACTATAGCCAAATGAGTCAAAGGTTCAATAAAATTAATGTCGGCGCTCGCCAAATGAAACTTAAGCTCAGTGGGGCTTACCACTTCAACCTCAAGCAACTGGGTAAGGTCGTGGGCTGAAGCGCTATTTTTGGCGGTATCGAAGGTGAACTTTACATCGTCAGCATCCAATCGGGAGCCGTCCGAAAATTGCAATTGCTCATGCAAATTAATGGTCCACGTCAGCTTATCTGCGCTTAACTGCCACAGATTGGCTAAGTCAGGCTGCAAATTAAGCCCTGCATCGCGCTTAAAAAGGCTTGATTGAAATAATGGATGATTGTATTTTCCCCAACCTAAAATTGGGTCAAAACCACTATCAGGCTCAGCTCCTAATGACAGCACTAACCGCTCTGGAATGCTAGTGGTAGCGCCAATATCTGTGGCATTGATACTGCTGCTGGCCACTAATGTGCCCATGGCCATGAGCCCTGTCATTAGCCCTTGCGCCAGCCTAGATGTCATTCCCTTGCATGTCATATCAAGCTCAGTATTACTTAAATAATTTGAGTAATACTGCCGTATATTTTGCTTTGGCTCACGGGAATTAAACTGAACATTGCTTAATCTATGACGGAGATCGCATATTTCGCCCTGCCTAAACAGTCACCATTTACGTTAGTATCAATAGCTAAATTGTCAGCCATGGACATACTAATGTCAGATGAAACCATCCGCTTTTCAGTCTCTTTGCCGCAATCTCTCCTAACGGAAATGGATCAAGATCAGCAGCAAAAAGGCTATCAAACTCGCTCGGAATATATACGGGATTTATTTAGAGACAGGTTAATCGATAAACAATGGAATAATAGCCAACAAGATGTGGTCGGAGTCTTGACCTTAGTATTTGATCATCATCAGCGCGGTTTAGCCGATAAACTGATCTCCATTCAGCATGATGCTTTAGTCAATATTTTATGCTCTACCCATGTGCATATCGACCATCACCACTGCTTAGAAACCATCATAATCAAAGGCCAAGCCCAGCGCCTTAATCAACTCGTCAGCCAACTTATGGCACTAAAAGGCGTAAAAACCGCGCGCCTTAGCCAAGCGGGAGCATTGGCAAGCGACTGACATTAACTGCCATCACTCTTAAGTTTCACCTGTTAGTTGCACAGATTAACTACTTCATTAACCAATAAAGTAAATTCAAACGCCAGCCAAATCATTGGGGAACCGCAGCTAAAAAATATTTACAAATCAATATAGGTCACCAGTTGTTGCGTAATTGCGACGATGATCACCATTATTTACCCTTACTTTATGTAAGCTTATTTTAAGAGAATTAAATTTCGCTCATTAACCGAACAAAAAGCATAAGGTTACCCCATGGATACACATGCTGCCCTGTATGAGTTAGGTAAAGCTCGCATCGAAGCACTCAAGCAGTTGCCCGCCCGCCAAACAGTAAGTCTGCAAGACACATTGGCCGAAAATGGCATTACCCGTCGTGACTTTATGAAATGGAGCGCAACTGTTGCGACTATGCTCGCACTGCCGCTGCCATTTAGCACCTTAGTGGCAGAAGCCGCTGAAGTGGCTGATAGAGTACCGCTCATCTGGTTGAATCTGGCGGAATGCACAGGTTGCAGTGAATCCCTGCTACGTGCCACTACCCCAGATGTATCGACCCTCATTTTTAATTACATTTCGCTTGAATACCAAGAAGTGCTGATGGCGGCGGCAGGTATGCAAGCCGAAGAAAACCTTGAGCACGCCATGAAGCAATATCATGGCCAGTATTTATTAGCGGTTGAAGGCGCCGTACCTACCGCTAACAATGGCGCGTTTTTAACCATTGGCCCCCACGCTAAGACTGGGCTCGCCTTGATTAAAGAAGCGGCCGCAGGTGCTGCAGCAATTATCTCTGTCGGTACTTGCTCATCCTTTGGCGGCGTGCAAGCTGCAGCCCCCAATCCAACGGGTGCTAAAGGTGTGCAAGCTGTCATTGATAAACCTGTGATCAACCTTGGCGGTTGTCCGCCAAGTGAAGTCAACATCACAGGCACACTCATGTATTACATAATGTTTGGTAAATTGCCGGCATTAGATATGTTCAATCGTCCTAAGTGGGCCTATGGCGCACGCGTTCATGATAACTGTGAACGTCGTGGTCACTTTGATGCCGGTGAATTTGTGGAAGAGTTTGGCGATCAAGCCGCCAAAGATGGTTACTGCCTCTACAAGGTTGGCTGCAAAGGTCCATACACCTATAACAACTGCCCAACCGAGCGCTTTAATGCCCACACAAGCTGGCCAGTGCTCGCCGGTCACGGCTGTATTGGTTGCTCTGAACCGAATTTTTGGGACGACATGGCCGATTTTGAAAAACCTCTGGGTCGGCAACTCTTGCACGGCTTAGATGCTACCGCAGATACAGTCGGCGCTGTGATCTTAGGTGTTACAGCAGTGGGAATTGGCGCTCACGCCATTGGTAGTTTATTTGCAGGCACCTACGAGGATAAATAAAGATTATGAGCAAACGTGTTGTTATCGATCCTATCACTCGCATCGAAGGTCACCTGCGGATAGAAGTCGAACTCGATGAAAATAATGTAGTGCAAAAGGCTTGGGCCTCTTCGACCTTGTTTCGCGGTTTAGAAATCATTCTTAAAGGCCGCACGCCTTATGACGTTGGCTTATTAGTGCAACGTATTTGCGGTGTGTGTACCTTTTCGCATTATTTATGCGGCACCATGGCAGTTGAAAACGCTATTGGCGCGCAAGTGCCATTAAACGCGAAATACTTGCGATCTATGATGCTAGACGCCCTGCACATTCACGATCACATAGTGCACTTTTACCTGCTAGCAGGCATGGACTGGATTGACGTAGTTTCAGCCTTAAGCGCTGATCCGGCTAAAGCGGCGCAAGTGGCGATGCAATATTCAGATGTCCCTATGGCTGCTGGCGAAGGCGAACTGCGCGCTGTTCAAGAAAAAGTCAAAGGCTTTGTGGCGTCAGGTAAGCTTGGCCCCTTTGCTAATGCCTATTGGGGTAACAAGACCTATAAGTTTACGCCTGAGCAAAACTTAATTGGTTTAAGCCACTACTTAAAAGCCTTAGAAGTACAACGTATTGCCGCTGAAATGATGGCTATTTTCGGTGGTAAAAACCCGCATCCACAATCCATAGTCGTGGGCGGTATTACTTCAGTGCGTGACATGTTAAGCCCTGCGCGCTTACAAGAATGGGCGCAAAAACATGCCCATCTGCAAGCCTTTGTTGAGCGCTGTTATTACCCTGATTTAATTATGGCGGCAGAGGCCTACCAAGGTGAAGACAGCGTCCTTGGCGGCGTTAATGTGCGTAACTTTATGGCCACCGAAAGCATGCAGGTTGGCAATGGCGAGTTCTTATTCAAGCAAGGCTTAATCCGTAACGGCGATCTGACTCAAGTCGAGAATGTCGACCCGATGAAGATTGAAGAAGACGTGACTCACTCTTGGTATAGCGCCAGTGGTCCGCAGCATCCTTGGCAAGGCACCACCATTCCTGAGCACACGCCGTTTATTGAGCGCGATACCATTTATGGCAAGCTGCCAACTGTGGATGACGCTGGTAAATATTCTTGGGTGAAATCACCGCGCTATCATGGTGAGCCTGTGGAAGTTGGGCCTTTGTCGCTGATCTTAGTTAACTATGCCAAAGGCACGCCGGAAGTCGTTGCTGTAGTCGATGAGTTCTTAGCGCGCACAGGTTTACCTAAAGAAGCCTTATTTACTACGTTAGGCCGCACCGCCGCTCGTATGCTGCATTGCTTAATCGCCACTCGTTATGGCCAGCGTACTTTCGATGCCTTAGTGACTAATATCAATTCCGACGAAAGCACTTATATCCAGCCAACCATGGACTCAAACCAAGAGTACCAAGGCTTTGGCATGATAGAAGCGCCGCGCGGTTTATTAAGCCACTGGATCCGCATTAAAGACGGTTTAGTCGAAAACTATCAAGCTGTGGTACCTACGACTTGGAATGCTGGCCCCATTGATGGCAATGGTAAAGTCGGTCCTTATGAGGCATCGCTCGTTGGCCTTAAGATTTCCGAACCAGAAAAACCTTTGGAAGTTATCCGCGTGATCCACTCGTTTGATCCTTGCATGGCCTGCTCAGTGCATGTCATGGATTATAAAGGGCAATCGCTCAGTGAGTTTCGCCTCGACCCGAGCGCACTGTAACTAGGGGAAAGCTATGACCACTCAAACAGTGTTATATGTCAGGCAGCATATTTTTTCTGGCGCTATCAGGGCATTTCATTGGCTCAGAGCGCTGGCAATTGTCGCCTTAGTGATCACAGGTTTCTATATCGCTTGGCCATTTTTGGCCATGCCAAGTAGTAGCGATGTTTTAGTGCAAGGTTGGATCCGTGTCGTCCACCTTATCTGCGGTTTTGTACTGGTTGCCATAACTGTGGCCCGCGCCTATCTATTCTTCTTTAGTAAGAGCGATATCGAGCGGCGTTCTTTTAAAGATGTGATCAGTGCTAAGCGCTGGATAGGTCAGCTTAAATCCTATTTATGGATGGGGCATGAGCCGCACACAGGTGTCTATGGCCCGCTGCAATTTGTCGTCTACTTAGGAATTACTTTAGCAGCTGTCTTTATGTGTGTTACAGGCTTAGTGTTATACGCTAACGTGTACCACGAAGGCTTAGGCGGCGCACTCTGGACGCCAGCCATGTGGGTAACCCAACTGATGGGCGGCTTAGCGGAAGTGCGTGTATGGCATCACTATATCACTTGGGCTTTCATCATTTTTGTGGTGATCCATGTGTATATGGCAGTGTGGATGGGCATTCGCTTTAAACATAACTCGGTTGACTCCATAGTCTCAGGTTATGACTACCACCCGACGAGCGATAACAAGCATTAACACTGACTAATCCTAATTAAGTCGTAAACCTACAAGCTCAATCCTGTTCTCAGGCTTGAGCTTGTTAATTGTTGACGACCTAAGGATTGGTATGAGGAAACTTACATGAAAATATTAGTCCTAGGCATAGGTAATGTTTTGTACGCCGATGAAGGCGTGGGTGTGCACTTTGTCAATTACATCAGTGAAAACTACCACTTAAGCAGTGACGAACATCAGATTGATTGTATGGATGGCGGCACGTTAGCCCAAGGTTTAACACCACTCTTAGCTAAGTATGATCACTTGGTGGTAGTTGATACTGTCAATGCCGCAGGTGTGGCACCAGGACAAGTGTATTTCTTTGATTTTGACCAAGCGCCGCCAGAAATCGATTGGCAAGGCAGCGCCCATGAAGTAGAAATGCTGCAAACCTTGATCATGATGGAAATGATGGGCGATCGCCCTAAAACTATGGTGCTTGGCATTACCCCTACAGTGATTGAACCTATGCACTTAGGGTTAACCCCAAAAATTTATGCCGCGATTCCTTTGATGGAAAATTGCTTAATCAAGCATTTACAATCCATAGGCGTGCGATGTGATCGCCGCGCCAACATAGATATCAATCAGCTGATCCCAGATGCTTATAAGCGCCATGTGATTAGCCATTGATGTAAACCTAAAGAATGTAAGCTCGTAGAATTTAAGCCTTTAGTATTTAAGCCCTTAGAATTTAAGCCCGTAAATAGTGAATAGTCGCTAAATACAAGCCAGGTTAAATACCTGCCGCAAGGCATTAGCCGTCAGCATTTTTAAGCATTATGAGTAACATAGGCCAGATGAAAACAGTCAGATTTGAGTTAACCTGCAGCCGCCCAGTGCCCTTTTATGCCCTGATGGCCAATCACTATTTAGCCAAAGGCCAGCTTGATATCAGCATTGCGGCTACAGGTAATGTTTACCAGTTAGAGGCCTGCGGGCATCAAGCCGACATCGAACAACTAGCCGATGATATAGCTGGTGATTTTTTAATGTCAGCTTGGCTTACCGCCACAAAAATCACTGTGATTGATAAAGGCTGTGGCCAAAAGCAAGCTTTAGCAATATCGGGCTATACCCCTGATTATTGCCGGCACTGCCATAGCGCCTTTGGTGATAATCAAGCCGCCGAATTTGGCAATATTCATTTAGCTTGCCCTGTATGTCGTGGCGAGCAAGCGTGGCAGCAAAGTCAGCTTAATAGCTCAGTGGTCAAAGACTTATGCCGCACCTTATTAAGTGGCGATAGCATTCGCTTAAGTGATGGCAGTCAGTTATCCCTAAATGCCATGGCCAAAGATACAGATGCACCCAGCATATTAGTGTGTAACCCTAATACCACACATCAATTTTTTAGCTTGACGGCCCATCAAGTATTAGCCTTATCCGCCCTTGAAAAACCTTTGATACAGGCGCGTGCTATAGATAATTCGCGCTTGCCGCTGCCTGCTTACGCCTTAGGTTTCGGTTATGATCGCGAGACCATCATTATTAGCGAAGCCTTGCGTCAACTTGGGGTAGATTTTGTCTATCTTTACGCCGCCGCGCCGCGCTTAGCCTTAACTTGGATTGATGGCGCTTGGTGTGAAATTAGCGCTAATTCCCCTTGCCAGTTTGAATCAGCTCCCATGCCACGCCATGATGCTACCTGGGCACAAGGAATAGGCAGCCATTGGCATAAACAAGTCATTAGCTGCAAGCCTTGCGCTAGCAATAGCGTTAAGGATGCCTTACAAGTCACCAGCCCACAGTCCTTAGCACAAGCGGCGCTGCTGGGGGTTAAGTTAGAGCATGGCCTGCGGCCAAATCATCACACCTTAGGCTTGTATTTTTCATCCCGCAGCAATGGCCAAATGGTATACACAGATAAAGATGCCAATATTCAGCCATTTTTAGCGCTGCCAAGCCTGCCAAGTCGTGGGGATGAACTGTTAGCTGAACTCAAGCAAGGGCAGCACGCAAGCTTATTAGCTAAATTTGAGCAACATTTCCCGCAGACCTTAATCAGGCTTGCTCGCTATCAATTAGCGCAAGCCGATAGCTTAAGCGCACTGATGGCCATGAGTGCTATTTTGCTGGATTTAGATGACAAACTTAGCCCATATATCACAGCTAATTTAAGCCATGGCGACATAGCCACCTTAAGTGCGGCCTTGCAAGCGTGCGCCGAATCGCACCCAAGCAATAACTCGCCGCGCATTGATTTTCCGCTAGTCACGACTGAGCAAGGGTTAAGTATTAACTGGGGTAAAACCTTAGCCTCTGTGATGGCGTTTAGATTGGCAGATCCTGACTCTATCGCCCAAATTGCCTATGGTTTTCATGACTCGCTGGCCGACTATTTAGCTAATTGGGTTGAGCATTTAGATCAAAAATGGGGCGTAGATGCCGTGGCGCTTAGTGGCGATGAAATGGCCAATAACCTGTTATGCCAACGACTTGCCCTGCGCATTGGTAAAAATTATCCGCTGCTAGTGAATCGCCGTTTAGCTATTAGTGGCGCCAATGTCGCCGCCGGTGCCTTGTACTTAAAACAGCGTCGCCGCTAAGGACTGCTATGATCACGCGTCAGCGCATTCACATCAGCGGTATAGTGCAAGGCGTAGGGTTTCGCCCTTACGTCTATCGCTACGCCCTTGAGTTTGGCCTAAGTGGCACTGTGCTTAATAACAGCGCTGGCGTAACCATAGAAGTCCAAGGCGAGCGGCCGCAAATTGAGCAATTTACCCAGAAACTGCAACTGGCGCCGCCGCCACTGGCGCGCATTGATAATTGGCAGCAGCGAACTATCGAGATAGTCAATACCGCCCTCGATGAAACAAGCGCGCAATTTCGGATTATCCGCAGTGATAACTGTGATGACATTAGCGTGAGCATATCCCCAGATAAAGCCTGCTGCGCCGATTGCTGCGCCGATATTAGCGACCCTAACAGTCGCTATTTTAATTATCCCTTTACCAACTGCACTAACTGCGGGCCTAGGTACACCATAATCAAGGACTTGCCCTATGACAGACCCAATACCGCCATGGCGCACTTTGCCATGTGTAGTGAGTGCCGCGCTGAATATCTAGACCCACTCAATCGCCGTTATCACGCCCAGCCTATTAGCTGCCCTAAGTGCGGGCCAAGGCTCAGTTTGCTGACCAATACTGGCGAGGCACTCAGTCATGACGCACAAGCATTAGATGACGCGGCCAGCGCCCTATTAGCAGGCAAGATAGTTGCCATTAAAGGCCTTGGCGGTTTTCATTTAATGTGTGATGCCACCAATGCCAATGCAGTGCAAAGCCTGCGCGATCGCAAGCATCGCCCCAGTAAACCTTTAGCTATCATGGCCGCCAACCTCACTATGGCTAAAAGCCTAGTGAGCGGTAATGACATGGAATGGCAGCTATTGCAAAGTCCTGAGCGGCCGATTTTATTAATGCGGCTACCAAGTAGTGAGCCAGAGCTTGCTGTTAGCGCTAACATAGCGCCCGGTCTTGGCAGACTTGGGATCTTTTTGCCTTATACGCCGTTGCATCACTTACTGCTCGCTAAAGTTCGGCGGCCACTGGTGGCCACCAGCGCCAATATTTCTGGTGAACCGATTATTACGTCTAGCGCAGCCATAGTGAGCCAATTAGCCCATGTGGTTGATCAAGTGCTAGATAATGATCGCGACATCATCAATGGTTGCGATGATAGCATCATCCAAGTCATAGACAATCAAAGGCAAATGATCCGCCTCGCCCGCGGCTTTGCGCCTTTAAGTATGCCACTTGAAAACCATACGATTGCAGATGCAAACGATCGCCCGAATGCCGCCTGTTTAGCATTAGGGCCGCAGCAAAAAAATAGCCTAGCCCTGCGCCATCAAGGGCAAATGATCTTAAGCCCCCATGTGGGCGATCTCTACAGCTTGGCATCGCAAAGCTATTTTGATCGCACCTTGGCAAGCTTGCAGCAGTTATACCGCATAGCCCCGACTAAGATTTGTCACGATCACCACCCTGACTATCACACCAGTCGCTTAGCCAATGCGGCAACGAGCGAGTGCTCAACACTAGCCGTGCAGCATCATCATGCCCATGTATTAAGTGTTATGGCCATCAATCAAGTCACTGAGCCAGTATTAGGCTTTGCCTTTGATGGCACAGGGCTTGGGGATGATGGCAGTTTATGGGGCGGTGAATTATTAGAGTGCACGCCAACAAGTTATCAAAGGCTTGGCCACTTCACGCCCTTAACTATGATAGGCATGGAGCAAGCGACTCAGCAGCCAGTGCGATTACTGGCCGCCTTATTGTTTGAGCACATGAGTCTTGTGCAAATCAGAGCCTTACCCATCAAAGCATTGCAAACATTATCGGCAAGCCAACTGGCTAACTTGCACCAATTGTGGCGCAATCACAGCCGCTGCATCCGCACCAGTTCCGCTGGGCGCTTATTTGATCTAGTGGCTTTATTATTAGGTGAAATCCACCAGCCAAGTTTTGAAGCGCAGGCGGGTATGATACTCACTAAACTTGCCGAAGAATTCCAGCGACAGTTGCAGCCATTACCAGCAGATTGCCAGTGGGAGATTGAGATAATTCCGGTTAATGCAACTAACGCAGCTAATACAAGTACCAACGCCTGCAGCCAATGGAATAGTCAGCAGTTATTGCTCGCTATCATCCAAGCTGTACAAGCCAAACCTTTAACGCCTCAGCGCCAAGGGCAAATAGCCTTGGGCTTTATGCAGGCGCTCGCTAACTTAGTTGCCAATATTGCTAAGTGCTATCCAGGGCGTAAACTCGTGCTATGTGGCGGCGTATTTCAAAATCCACTATTACTCAGCCTCACCCGCCAAGCGCTGGCTGAGGTCGCCATTGAGTTATTGCCAAGTGGCGATATTCCCATTAATGATGGCGGCATAGCATTCGGTCAATTATGGGCAGGGATACATCAGCCATTGATGCAAGATGCTCTTAATCAATAAATATTAAGGTTTAGGCCTATCAAGGCGTAAATCAATGAATCATCAGGCCAGTAAGCGTGGCTACCCAAGAATAGAGGTATTGTATGTGTAAAGATTGCGGTTGTTCACTGACGCGTCACCCAGATCAAGGTCATAGTCACGGCCACTCCCACGGTCATCATCATGGTGATACTAATTTGCATACCAATCCCCAGCTAAATGACACCAAAACCTTAGCTGTTATTCATAAAATTCTGGATAAAAACGATATTGAAGCGGCCCATAACCGCGATCATCTGGCCGCCCATCAAGTGACAGGCTTTAACTTAATGAGCAGCCCAGGCTCAGGCAAAACCACCTTACTTGAACATCTAAGAGACTACAGCCCGTTGCAATACGCTGTGATCGAAGGCGATCTAGAAACTAGTCGTGACGCCGATCGCCTCAAAGCTAAAGGCATTGAAGCGTTTCAAATTCAAACCGGTAGCGCCTGTCATCTTGATGCCTTTATGGTACATGGTGCCTTACACCATGTTGAATTGGCTCCCCTTGATATTCTGTTTGTGGAAAACGTGGGCAACTTGGTATGCCCAGCAAGCTATGATGTCGGCACCCATAAAAACATAGTATTAGTGTCTATCCCTGAAGGGGATGATAAGGTTGAGAAATACCCTGTGATGTTCCGCCGCGCCGATCTCGTGTTATTCACTAAATGCGATCTTTTACCGCACTTTGATTTCAGTATCGAGCAAGCAAGCCTTGCGGTAAAAAAACTCAATCCAAACGCACAGATCTTATGTATCTCAGTAAAAGATCCCGCGTCCATGGCACCTCTTGCCCAGTGGTTAGCGGCCAATCTTGAAACAGCGCCAGCGGGCGGGATCTAACTATGTGCTTATCTATCCCCTCACAAGTCGTTGAGATCCACGCAGAAGATCACAGCGTTACCGTCGATACCATGGGAGTAAAGCGCAGAGTCAGCAGCCACTTACTCAGTGAGCCACTCGAGTTTGGCGATTTTGTCTTGATCCATATTGGCTTTGTGATGAATAAAATTGATAAAGCCGCGGCCATGGAAAGCCTAGCTTTATATCGCGAAATCATAGATAAACTTGAGCAACAAGGGGAATAAGCATGTTAGAGCTTAAATCCCTGTATGACGGTTTTCGCGATCCGCAAACCATTAAGCGCTTAGCCGCAGAGATCCAGCAAGAGGCGCGTCAATTGCGCGCCCCGCTGCATATTATGGAAGTCTGTGGCGGCCACACTCATACCATAATGAAATATGGCTTATTGCAGCTATTGCCGGACAATATTCAATTTATTCATGGCCCAGGTTGCCCTGTGCGCATTATGCCTAAAGAGCGTATAGATCACGCCGCCGCTTTAGCGAGTCTTGATAATGTCATTCTCGTGACCTTAGGGGATATGATACGCGTGCCAGGTTCCCGCGGCAGTTTGGCGCAATATCGCTCTCAAGGCTGCGAAATCCGCCCGATTTATGATCCCCTAGATACCTTGACCATAACGAGTGAAAACCCAGATAAAACAGTCGTGTTTTTTGCCATTGGCTTTGAAACCTCAACGCCCATGACTGCTGTGTTACTAGCCCAAGCCGAAGCCCAAGGGCTAGATAATTTACTGTTTCATATCAATCATGTGCTTGTACCACCAGCCATAGATGCTGTGATGAGTGATGCGCGAGTTAAAGTTAATGCTTTTATTGGCCCATCACATGTGAGCGTAATTCAAGGCGCCAAGATTTATCAAGCCGCAGTCGATAAGTATCACACCCCGGTTGTTGTCGCTGGGTTTGAGCCTGTAGACGTGCTGGAATCAATTTTAATGATTACCCGTCAACAAGTTGCTGGGCGCGCCGAATTAGCCATTCAGTACCACAGAGCAGTAAGCTTTGATGGCAATCTCACGGCGCAAGCTTTGGTCGATAAATATTTTGAAGTGCGGCCAGAGTTTCGCTGGCGCGGGCTTGGCCCCATAGCTAACTCAGCTTTGCAGTTACGCCCTGAATTTAGCCACAGAGACGCCGAACAACAGTTTGCGTCTCACCTGCCCACAGAGCTAATTGAAGATCATAAAGCCTGTCAGTGTGGCGATATTTTACGGGGATTATCTAAGCCACAGCAATGCAAAGTCTTTGGCCGCGGCTGCACCCCACAAACCCCACTAGGTAGCTGCATGGTAAGCTCAGAAGGCGCCTGTAATGCCTACTATCGCTATGGCGGCATAACGGCGCGAGGACAAGCTGATGATCACAAATAACAAACGCAGCAAGACCATACAACTTAGCCACGGCGGCGGTGGCCAAGAAATGAATCAGCTGATCACTCAGCTATTTTTTAAGGCATTTAACAACCCCTTATTATGCCAACAAGAAGATGCCGCCCTACTGACGCTTAATGGCCGCGTAGCCTTTACTACCGATGCCTTTACCGTGGCGCCACTGTTTTTTGCCGGCGGCAACATAGGTAAATTAGCCATAGCAGGCACAGTTAACGATTTAGCTATGATGGCGGCCAAACCTGAGTACCTGAGCGCGAGTTTTATTATCGAAGAAGGCTTTAGCTATGATGATCTCAGCTTAATTGTTGAATCTATGGCCACAGAGCTTAGCGTCAGCGGCGCTAAGATAGTGTGCGGTGACACTAAAGTAGTGCCTAAAGGCTCTGCCGATGGCATTTTTATTACCACGACAGGTGTTGGCCATGTCCAACAAGAAGGTATTTCCGCCCATAACATAAGCGCCACCGATGCCATTATTGTGTCGCGCGATATTGGTCGCCATGGCGCCGCTATTTTAATGGCGCGTGAAGGCTTAACGCTGGAATCGAGCCTC